>WRKY01000144.1 GCA_009777895.1 Oscillospiraceae bacterium | reverse complement strand
CTCATCCATCAGCTTTTTGGCGACGGTCTCCTTGTGCAAATAGGCAATCACCCTGCGATAGTTGGCGAGGTTGTTGACTTTTGCAACGGTGAGATACTTCTCCACCATGGAGCGTACCTCCTTTGCGCGGGTGACAGTTGTGCAGATACGCCCTGTCCCCTCCGCTGGGTCAAAGCTCTCGAACATAGCAGTGACCATACCGCGCAACATGGCGTCGCGTTGGTCGGTTCTGCGTCCGAGCTTGCGTGTTCCTGGCATATTGGTTCGCTCCTTTCTATTCCTGTCCGGGAGCTAAATCCAGCCCCAGTTCGTTGATTTTTTCAATGACCTCTAACAGTGTCTTTTCGCCGAAATTGCGGATTTTCTTGAGTTCAGGCTCGCTCCAAGCAAGCAGGTCTCCCAAGTTATTAATCCCCGCGCGCTTCAAAGAGTTTGATGCGCGAATACTCAGTTCAAGGTCGTCAATGGTTATTGCGGCACGTTGTTCCTCCGCAAGTGAGCGAACCTCGGACAGGGAATCCCCTATGCCGCCTTCATTGCCCAATTTGGAGAACATACCCAGTTTGTCGCGCAAAATCCGTGCCGCCTGCCCCACTGCATATGCCGCTTCAATAGTTCCATTGGTGGTCACATCCAACTCAAGGCGGTCATAGTCCGTAATCTGCCCCACACGAGTGTTTTCCACTGTGTAGTTTGTTTTGATAACGGGAGTATAAACCGAATCGATGGCGATCACGCCAATGGCGGGGTTCAGACGCTCCTTGTTCTTCTCCGCAGAAACATAGCCGTAGCCGCGCTC
This sequence comes from Oscillospiraceae bacterium, assembly GCA_009777895.1. Classification (GTDB taxonomy): domain Bacteria; phylum Bacillota; class Clostridia; order Oscillospirales; family Acutalibacteraceae; genus WRKY01. The sequence continues at coordinate 1,785 of WRKY01000144.1, read as the reverse complement.
ACAGGTCATTCGCATGGAGAGCACCGCACCCTCGTCAAGGGTAGCGATTACGTGGTCAGGATTGACTATCTCAACCTCGCTGTCGCACTGAATATCTCTCGCCCGCACGATACTAGGACCGTTTTGGCTGAGATAGATTGTCTTTTCCTCGTCGGAAAGCACGTTTAGGACAACGCCTTTCAGGTTGAGGACAATTTCCGTCACATCCTCTGTGACATTTGGAATGGTCGAAAACTCGTGGAGAACTCCGTCAATCTGTACACTAGTGATTGCCGAACCCTCAATTGAAGACAGCAACACGCGGCGCAGGGCGTTTCCCAAGGTATTGCCGTAGCCTCTTTCAAGGGGCTTAGCGATAAATTTAGCGCTATTCTTCACATTTTCATTTGGTACTACCTCTATTTTAGGGGTTGGGGTTTCATTACCAATCATTCCGTAAACCTCCTATTACAGTATTCAGCAGGCGTTCATGAGTAATGAGTGTTGCGCATCCTCATGCCGCCCACTGCCATCACTTGCTGTAGAACTCGACGACGAGATGTTCTTTAACATCAATCGCCATCTGACTGCGTTCTGGAAGTGTAACAACCCTCGCGCTTAACGCGGCACGGTCAAGGTCAAGCCATTCCGGAATCGGACGTGAAGCGTTCGACTCAACGATTGTCTTGTAGGCGTCTTTTTCCTTTGTTTTTTGGCGTACCTGAATCGCCTCGTCCGGCTTTAGGCGATAGGATGGGATGTCCACCTTATGTCCGTTTACCTGAACGTGACCGTGATTGACCAACTGCCTTGCCTGGGCGCGGGAGGAAGCCCAACCCAGTAGATAAACAACATTGTCCAAGCGCAATTCACACAAGCGCAACAGGTTCTCACCAGTCATTCCCTTAAGTTTTTCGGCTTGTGCAAAGTATTTGCGCAACTGCTTTTCGCTTACGCCGTAGTAGCGCGAAATGTGTTGCTTTGCCCGCAATTGCAGACCGTATTCAGAAACTTTTTTACGTCCCTGTCCATGCTGTCCAGGGGCATAGGAGCGGCGCTCGTAAGCGCACTTTCCTGTGTAGCAGCGGTCGCCCTTGAGGAAAAGTTTTTGCCCCTCGCGGCGGCAAAGCTTGCAGACCGCCTCGGTATATCTTGCCATATCTTAATCCTCCTCTATACTCGGCGACGCTTAGGCGGACGGCAACCATTATGGGGGATGGGTGTAACGTCCTTGATGAGGGTAATCTCAAGCCCGGCGGTTTGCAAGGCGCGAATTGCCGCCTCACGCCCGCTACCAGGACCCTTAACATACACCTCAACATATCTCACGCCGTGCTCTTTTGCCGCCTTTGCGGCGGTTTCACTGGCGGTTTGCGCGGCGAAAGGAGTGGATTTACGCGAACCGCGGAATCCCATCTCACCGGCACTCGCCCAGGAAAGCGCGTTGCCTTTTGTGTCTGTGATTGTGATGATTGTGTTGTTGAACGTACTTTGAATATGAGCTTGACCGCGCTCGATATTCTTGCGTTCGCGGCGACGGCGAACCGCCGACTTTTTGACTGCCTTAGCCATGATGACGCGCCTCCTTACTTCTTCTTATTAGCAACTGTCCTCTTGGGACCTTTGCGTGTGCGTGCGTTTGTTTTGCTGCGCTGACCGCGGACAGGCAGATTTTTGCGGTGACGCAGTCCTCTGTAGCTGCCGATTTCAATCAGACGCTTGATGTCAAACGCCACCTCGCGCCGCAAGTCGCCTTCGACTCGCAACTCTTTGTCGATATACTCGCGCAGCTTGCTAACGTCATCT
>WRKY01000143.1 GCA_009777895.1 Oscillospiraceae bacterium | reverse complement strand
ATAGGTCAGGGAGCCTAAAGCTTCGCTCATACCATAGCGGGTAATCATGCTCCGCGCAATGTCCGTCGCCCGTTGGAGGTCGCTGGACGCACCAGTGGAGATATCCTCCAACACCAACTTCTCCGCGACACGCCCCCCCAAAAGAATCACGAGCCTGTCGAGCATCTCGTTCTTGCTGATGGTGTCCTTGTCCTCACTGGGTAGGTGGAGGGTGTAGCCCCCCGCCATGCCCCTGGGGATAATGCTCACCTGATGCACCTTGTCCGCGCTGTCCAGATAATAACTTGCCACGGCGTGACCCGCCTCGTGGTATGCCGTGAGCCTCTTCTCTTTTTCTGTTAATTTATGGGAGCGTTTTTCCGTGCCAAGCTGTACCTTGATGGACGCTTCATCAATCTCCGCCATGGTGATTGCTTTTTTCCCGCGCCGCGCCGCCAAAAGCGCCGCCTCATTCAGGAGATTCTCCAAATCTGCGCCGGTGAAGCCCACCGTCGCCTTGGCGATAGTGTTCAAGACCACATCAGGAGCGAAGGGCTTGCCCTTGGCGTGCACGTTGAGTATCGCCTCACGCCCAACGATGTCGGGGTAGCCCACAGTGACCTGTCTGTCGAAACGTCCGGGGCGCAACAGGGCGGGGTCGAGGATATCCGGACGGTTCGTCGCCGCGAGGATAATCACGCCTTCGTTATTGCCAAAACCATCCATCTCCACCAAAAGTTGGTTGAGAGTTTGCTCACGTTCATCGTGACCGCCGCCCATGCCCGCGCCGCGGTGTCTGCCCACAGCGTCAATCTCGTCAATGAAGATGATGGCGGGGCTATCGTGCTTTGCCTGCTCAAACAAATCCCTCACGCGCGACGCGCCCACACCCACATACATCTCAACAAAATCAGAGCCGCTGATTGAGAAAAACGGCACATCCGCTTCACCGGCAACCGCCCGCGCAAGGAGGGTTTTACCTGTACCGGGAGGTCCAACAAGCAACACGCCCTTGGGTATGCGCGCGCCAATTTCGTTGAACTTCTGAGGGTTCTTCAGGAACTCCACAATCTCACTGAGTTCCTCTTTTTCCTCGTCCGCTCCCGCCACGTCGTCAAAGGTGGTACGGCGTTTTTCGTCCTTGCCCTTGCGGGTGCGCGCCTTGCCGAAAGCGATAGAACGATTGGTTTCGCCGTTGATTTGCTTATTCATGTTGCGATAGATAAAAATCCCTAAACCGATGAACAAAACTACCATTAATATGGGATAGAGTGTGTTCATAACGGTGCTGAAATTCTCTCGGCTAAAGTCGTATTTCACCATGCGGGCGTTCAATTCGCCTATTTGTGCATCGGGGTTTTCCAGTGACCACGCCCGCGCGTCTTCATTGCGCTTGCGCAGCATATCGTTGAAATCGTCAATAAACAACTGCACAACTTGGACGGTGTAGTTGTTGACCTTAGCCTTAGCCTTATCCTTTGAGTCGGGATTTTCGGCGTTCTTCCTGTCTGCCTCCAACTGATCTTCACGGAGAACGTACTGCATTTTACCATTGGACACGTTCAAAATTACGCTAGCAATCTTATCCTGCTCAAAAAGGGCGACAATCTGGTGATATTCTGTTCTTTCCGGTACTTCCCTGCTGCGGTTGTACATGGAAAAAGCAAGCACCAACATAAGGGGAATCAGCAGCCAAGAAGCAAGGCTTAACATTCTGTTTTTGTTCAAAGTTCATACCTCGTTATTTTAGATAGTGGAAAGTGGAAAATTGTAGCAAGCTACAACTTGATAATTATACCATAAATTGCGGCGAGAAACAAGCGGACTATGTGTTTTTTAACGCGCAGATCCGTACATTCTAGAATCTATTTCTTATTTCTTTACCAAAGGATAGTACACCCCTCCTACACTGCGCAAGGACATTGCCGCCAACAGAGATTCTCCCTCCCGCCAAAACGCTGTCAAGGCGGGCGATGGATTCGGCACTGACCTGAATTTCAAGCCCTGTGAGTATTATGCGCAAAGCGCGTTTTTTTATTGGCGGCGGCGCTTGCGTTAATGTCACTGCAGCGAATTGGTAATTTATGGGTTTGTCGCTCTTGTTTAAAATGGAGGAGTGAAAAAGGTTTTGTGCTTTGCCGTAAAGATAGTCCTCGTCCTCAGAAAGCGCGTCAAGGGTACGCAATAAAGACTGTTCAAACGCACCGTTTAGCTCTTTGAGTTGGGGGATGATTTTGCGGCGAATGCGGTTGCGGGTATAGGCAATGTCGCTGTTTGTGGAGTCTGTGGCGTATGGGATTGCGTTTGCGCGGCAGTAGTCTTCCACTTCAGTGCGGGTAATGTCCAAGAGAGGGCGGATGACGGCGGCACCGCCCTGGGGGCGGGAATATGGAATTGAAGATAGTCCCCGCAGGGCAGTGCCGCGGGCGAGATTAAAGATCAGAGTTTCGGCGCGGTCACTGAGCGTGTGGGCGAGGGCGATTTTACCGCTAGGGTTTAGGCTCGTGAAAAAATCATAGCGCAAAAGCCGCCCACATTCTTCAAGTCCCAGTTTACGTTCTCGAGCTTCCTTTTGCAGATCGACCCGCAATACATTGAGCGATAAGC
>WRKY01000142.1 GCA_009777895.1 Oscillospiraceae bacterium | reverse complement strand
TTCACCAACTCCAACAACGAAAGCGGCATACGCTATTTTGTCAGGAATCTCCAAGGCGATATCGTTGAAGCTTACGGCAACACCGGCGCTTTCGGCGCTTCGCACAAATATGACGCTTGGGGAACCATCACTGAAACAGTTTTAGGCGGTTCAACTAGTGCCGCGAATTTCCAGTACGGCTACATTTTCGGCTACAGGGGGTACCAGTACGACAAGGAGACTTGGCTGTATTATTGTCAGAGTATATAATAGATTCATACAGTTTAGGGAGTTTCATGTTGTTTAGCTTTTTCGGATGGTAGGTTATCTTGAAAATCGTCCATACAACCGTCAATTTTCATGCCGCAAACGAAAAGGCAACCCCAACTCCTCGGCAATTTCACGGCAGGCAGCAATGCTCTGGGGTGGGATTTTGTCCACAGCCGTCAGACGCACATAGGGAATATACGCCTTGCAATCCCTGGCAAAACGCAGTATGGCGGGGAATGCGTCAGCACCAAAACGCGGTTTGCACAGCTCGTTATATTCCTGCGCGTTACTGGCGTTCAAACTGATGGAGACACTGTCCACCATACCGGCAAACAGCTTTGCTGTGGGCTTTTCGTTGATGAGGTCGCTCAAACCGTTGGTGTTCAGACGGATTGGTACGTCGGAGATTTTCCGCAGATGGGCGCAGGTCTGGAGCAGAATATCCAAGGCGCAGGTAGGTTCGCCGTAACCGCAAAAAACAAGCTGTCTGAAATCCGCCAAGTTCCACTTGCCAAGGGCGGATTTTACCTCCTCAAAGCTAGGAGTTTTTTCTAACCACAGCGATGATGCGCTGCCCAAGCCCGCGCTTTTTTGGCGCACGCAAAACACGCAGGCACATGGGCAGGCGTTGGTCAGGTTGATGTATATATTTTCACCATAGGCGTAGACAATTGACGGCAATGTTTTTCTCCAAACTATATTATATTGATTATATATGTGAACGCAAGGACTAACTTTCCAGGGAGTATTGACACGACCTAAAGCCTGTCGATACGAGATAAAATGGACAGCCCTTAGTTATCCGCTAAATTGCGCGTTATAAAGTTGAGCGTAAAATCCGCCCTGTTCAAGCAGCTTCCTGTGGTTGCCCTGCTCCACAATGTCGCCGTCGCGCAGTACCAAAATCACGTCCGCGTCGCGGATTGTGGACAAGCGGTGGGCGATGACAAAGCTTGTTCGTCCGCGCATAAGGTTGCGCATCGCCTTTTGGATACGCTCCTCTGTGCGGGTATCTACAGAGCTTGTCGCCTCGTCCAGAATGAGGATGGGTCTGTCCGCAAGGATTGCCCGTGCAATGGTCATCAGCTGCTTTTGCCCCTGTGAAAGGTTGTCCGCATCCTCACCGAGGACGGTGTTGTAGCCCTCAGGCAAGGTCTTGATATAGTGGTGGGCGTGAGCCGCCTTTGCCGCCTGGATGACCTGCTCGTCCGTGGCGTCCAACCTGCCATAGCGCAGATTTTCCATGATTGTGCCTGAAAAGAGCCAGGTTTCCTGGAGCACCATGCCGAAACCGTCGCGCAATTTTTTACGGTGCATTGTCCGCAGGTCGTGTCCGTCAATATATATCGTGCCGCCGTCCACGTCATAAAAGCGCATAAGCAGCTTGACAAGGGTAGTTTTCCCCGCGCCGGTGGGACCCACAATCGCCACGGTCTGACCGGGGCGAACGGCGCAGTTAAAGCGCTTGATTACAGTGGTGTCGGGGAGATAGCCAAAACGCACGTTCTCAAATGTTACCGCCCCTGTGAAACGCTCGGCACTTTCATCGCCGGCAGCGTCCCCGGGTTCTTCCTCCTCGTTGAGGAACTCGAAAACCCTTTCCGCCGCCGCCGCCAGAGATTGGAACATACTGCCCACCTGAGAGAGCTGCTGAACGTTTTGGGAGAAGTTGCGCACGTACTGGATAAAGGACACGATGTTGCCCACCATGAGGTTCCCCGCCGCCACTTGAATCGCACCGAAAAGTACCATGCCCACATAGCCCAGATTGCCCACAAAATGCATCAGCGGCATCATCAGTCCGGAGAAAAACTGACTGCGCCATGCCGCGCTGAAAAGCTTGTTGTTGGTCTCCTTAAAGCTCTCCATGGCGGTGTCCTCGTAGCCAAAAAGTGAAATTATGCTCTGTCCGGCAAAGCTCTCCTCCACCTGTCCGTTGATTTTTCCCAGTGACTCCTGCTGACTTTTGAAGTATTTTTGACTGGACTTCATGATTATCGCCAAAATCCCCGCCGAAATAGGAATTAGCGCCAACACAATAAAAGCAAGTTTGACGTCGATGGTGAACATCATAATCAAAATACCAACAATGCCACCCGTGCTGAAAATGAACTGGAGGAAGCAGTTTTGCATATTTTGGGAGAGTGTATCCACGTCGTTGGTGATGCGCGAGAGGATATCGCCTATGGGTTGGCTCTCGAAGTAGCGCATTGGCAGGCGGGCGATTTTCTCGCTGATTTCGCGGCGAAGCTTGAAACAGAGGTTTTGGGTGATGTGGGTGGCGATGAAGCCATTTATGAGGTGGGTGGAGGCGTTGACCAGGAAAATCCCCACCAAAACAAGCAAAATACT
>WRKY01000141.1 GCA_009777895.1 Oscillospiraceae bacterium | reverse complement strand
CCGCTCCCGTTGGTTTTCGCGTCCCGCCTGATTGCGGATTTCCTGTGTATATGCCCCGCGCAGGTTGGACATATCTGCCGCCATCTTCACAGGGGCGGCAGTTTCCGCACTGTTCTCCCATGCCGCCTCGATAGCGCGTTCCGTATAGCGTGGCAGGGGCAGACCGCCCTCTCCCGCCGCTGTGATTTTGTTCTCCCGCACAAAAAGCGTGAAGTTTCGCCCGCCGAACGCGCCGCAGTAATTCGCCTGTGCCAAAAAGCACTCACCCAGTTTCCAAACAGAGGCACCGCCGTACTGCAAACCGCCTACCAAAGCTGCCGCCAACGCCATAGAGCGGGGGTTGCCGTCATGAGCGACGGCGGCGCGGCGGCACTCGGGGACACTTGCCATGGCAGTACCCAAAGCGGCGCAGAAGCGCGGACTCAATACTGCCCCGCCGTCCAGTCCGTCGTCACCGAATAGATCGCGCCGCCGTGAGCCGTATTGCAAATTTTCACTGGCACAGCAACCGCTCCCCACCTCTTTGCCGGGCCATATTCGCACACCCGGCTGTATCGCGCTCTCCTCACCGCCTACCGCGCCGCTGCCCAAAACGCTGCCCTCAAAGAGGAACGCCCCCCGCTTGACCACCGCCGAGTCACACAGCAAGCTCCCCGTCACGCGGCAATTCGCACCCACCCTCACTGCGTTCATGAGGACGGACAGGCGCACCCTCGCGCCGGCGCCGACTTGGGTGTCATCCTCCAAAATTGTGTAGGGACCTACCGTCGCTCCGTCGGCGATATTCACGTTTTTGCCGAAATACACAGGAGGTTTGATTGTGTATCGCCCTTTGGGGATACTACCGAATATGCCGTTTTCCTCGTTTTCAGGGCATGGAATATCCAGGCGCCTGTCAAGAATATCCCGCGCCGCCTGCATAAAAGTGGAAATATCTCCCACATCACACCAGTAGCCAAAGGCGCGGCAACAGTTGATTTGTTTCCCTGCTTTGATAAGTTTTGGGAATAAATCCTTGGCGAAATCGAACTTTTCCCCCACGGGTATTTCTTCCAATGCATCAGGCTCAAGGATGTAAATTCCCGTGTTGGCGATGCCGCCGACGGCTTGTGACCAAGCGGGCTTCTCCACAAAACCCGTCACGAAATTCCTCTCGTCTGTGCGCAAAAGCCCGTACTCCCGCGGGTCGTTCACTTGAGTCCCCACGATAGTGACGCTTGCATTACTACGTCTGTGGTTGGCGATTATTCGCGCGAAATCGTAGTCACAAAGGGCATCGCCGCTAAGGACGAAAACGCTGTCGCGGCAGTCCGGGATAGCGTTTCGCATCCCTCCCGCCGTACCTAGAGGTTCGTCCTCCCGCACGAATTCTAAGGCGAGATTGTTGTAACCGTCTGCGTATTTTTCCTGAATTTTACCGGGCAAATAGCCCAAAGTCAAAATCGCCCTGTCAATCCCAGAGCGCAAAAGTCCGTCAAAAAGGTACTCCAAAATGGGCTTGCCGCAAAGGCTTGCCAAGGGCTTGGGCGTGTCGCACGTCAGGGGGCGCAGGCGCGTTCCCTCGCCGCCCGCCAAAATCACTGTACGCATAGCAACTCCTATTGAGGGTTAAGGAATGATGATTGAGGGGGTTATCCTGTTCCACAATAGTATTGCCTTATTTTTTTGTTATAGTCCATTAACTTGAAAATCGGCTCAGGATTTGCGAGAATATTTTCAGTCTGACAAGGAAAAAGCGCAGGAATACTTTCGTATTACGAGCATTTTTGACAAAGTCAGATGGAAAATAGGCCGCAAAGACCAGTTGATTTTCATGTTAGACGACTATATAGTCGTTCTTTATCCAACACAAAACTTCCGGCGATACGCTGCCATACGCGCCAAGAAATCCCCGTTGGCGTTCTCTTCTTTCAGATAGTCGAAAATGTCCGCCACACTCACCACAGCGTGTACCGCAATGGCGAACTCCTCTCTCACCTGTTGTACTGCGGAAAGCTCGCTCCCCGCGCTTTTTTCCATCCTGTCTACGGCGATGAACATATGCGGCACGCTGACGTTTGCCGCGCTTTTGAGCACAGGCAAGACTTCCCGCAGGGCAGTGCCGGCAGTGATTACGTCCTCCGTGATGACGATTCGGTCGCCGTCCTGGGGCGCGTAGCCCACCAATTTACCGCCCTCACCATGATCCTTTACCTCCTTGCGGTCAAAGAAATACGGGCGATCGATGCCGTGCTGGCGATAGAGTGCCGCCCCAGTAACCGCCGCCAGTGGGATGCCCTTGTAAGCGGGACCGAACAGAGCATCGAACTCCCCGCCGCAGACCTCAGCGATTTTTGCGGCGTACGCCTTGCCGATTGCGTCCAACTGCGCTCCCGTCTTAAAGTTGCCCATATTGCAAAAGTAGGGGGATTTTCGTCCACTTTTCAGAGTGAAATCCCCAAAAAGCAGCACTCCTGCCTGCTGCATGAGTTGGATAAATTCGCGTTTTTCTGTGGTTAGCATAGTGAACTCCTCTTTAGATACAAAACTGTGTAGTATGGTCGATTAACTTGAAAATCGGCTCAGGATTTGCGAGAATATTTTTCGTCTGGCAAGGAAAAAAGCGCAGGAATACTTTC
>WRKY01000140.1 GCA_009777895.1 Oscillospiraceae bacterium | reverse complement strand
CGAGCCCCATGTGTTTTACGGTTTTTATTATCAGTCGGGCTGTCAATTTACAACCACAACACTAATAATCTACTGCAACGCCGTTAATCATCGAGTTATTAGCGTGCCACCCGTTGTGATGTACGCCAGATAGTCCGTCGCACAATTTCCCAAAAGTCGTGAGTAAGAACTCACAAAACTCTCGCGCTATACCCTCCATGTAACATGAAGAAGCACCACGCCTGCTTGGGCTAACATCAAACGAGCCTATTTTTTGACGGGGGTTAGGAACATGAGCATTTGCCGCCCCTCGAGCTTGGCGCCTTTTTCCACCGTTGCAAGCTCTGCAACCTGCTGCGCAAAACGTTCCATTGCTTGGGCGCCTAGCTTGGAATGCGCCATCTCCCGTCCGCGAAAACGAATGCTGACCTTGAGCTTGTGTCCCGCCGCCAGGAATTTTTTCGCGTGTTCCAGTTTTGTGTTGAAGTCGTGGATGTCGATTTTGTAGGAGAGGCGAATCTCTTTCATCTCGATAGTTTTTTGATTTTTCCGCGCCTCTTTTTCTTTTTTAGACTGTTCAAAACGGAACTTGCCGTAGTCCATAATTTTGCAGACAGGGGGAGCCGCCTTTGGCGCGATTTTTACCAAATCCAGGTTTTGGTCGTCGGCAAGACGCTGCGCTTGGGCAGAGGGCATAATCCCCAACTGTTCGCCGTCCTTGGACACGACGCGAACTTCACGGTCACGAATGTCGTCGTTAATCTGAGTTTGCTGTTGTTGACTGGGTTTGCTTGCTATGCTGAAACACCTCCAAAGTATCTTATAACAACAAAAAAGCGGGTTGCTTATGTCCCGCAGTTTATAGAGAGTGAGTGAATCTCGGCACTGAACGTTTGTTAAAAAGCCGTTCAGTTCATGGACATCACCCGTTTTTCACGGGCAAAACCCACCGTTTATCTAACCTCTATTGACCGACGCGGAACGAAATCCTGCGGTGAGGGAAAACCCCTACTTTGTTGTCCGGAGGTATTATAACATATTTTAACGGGTTTGTCAAGTGCTTTGAGGGAGGATTCCACGCCAATTTAGTTTTATGACGAAACTTGGAATCTGCGAATAATATTGACATTGAGTAACGCCGAAAACATGAGTTTTGAAATGGCTTCCTTAAATTTCGTCTTGTTTTTGCAGTGATTGAGTGTATTCAACGCCATTTTTTGCAAAATATTAAGCGTTTGCTGAACGTTTTTGTCCCGCATTTGGCAAAAACTTTCCCGAAAATTATATCATTTTCACCGTAAGAAGAAATGAGCCCGTTTGCAATCTCTTTCCTTTTATGCTATACTCTGTCCAAGAGATAGATGGTTACTGAATGCGGAGAACAAACCTATGGATTTCTTAAACAACGAAAATTTTTTGCTTACAACAAAAACTGCGCAAGAGCTTTATCACGATTGCGCGGCGGGCTTACCCATCATCGACTGGCACTGTCACCTATCCGCCCGGGATATCGCGCTGAATGTGCCGTGCGGGAATCTCTCCCAAATGTGGCTCGCCCACGACCACTACAAGTGGCGGGCAATGCGTACCTTAGGCGTGGACGAGTTTTACATCACGGGCTTTGCCGACGACTGGGATAAGTTTGAAAAATGGGCCGCCTGCGTGCCGAAGCTCATAGGCAACCCACTCTACCAATGGACGCACCTTGAATTGCGCCGTTTTTTTGGCATACACGAGTCCCTCTCCCCCGAAACAGCGGCGTCGATTTACGCCCGCGCCAACGAGCAACTCGCTCACCTTAACGTGCGAGATTTGATGACTCAGAGCAACGTGAAACTGGTGTGTACCACCGATGATCCCGCCCATACCCTGAAGTGGCACAAAAAACTGCTCCACGAGTTCAGGCTTGGCACCTTTGGTATTCGCGTCCTGCCCGCTTTTCGCGCTGATAACCTCATTGCCACTTACCACACCCTCAAGCGCGAGCTTGATGAAGATGAGTTTGAAAGTGCCGCAAACGACCTCGTTGAGTCCATGCGTAAACGAGCAAACGCCTTTGACGAAATGGGCTGCCGTGCTGCGGATTTCAGCTCAAAGAGTGTTTATCCAAGCAATAAAATTGTTGCAGCTCTCGGTGATATTTGTCGTGAAAAGGACTGGGTACTGGAGATGCATTTATCTGTTCTTCGCAATGCAAATTCTGTACTTCACCACAAAATCGGACGGGATGTAGGTGGCGATATTATCGCGCAAATGCCAGACACGCTACTCAATAGTTTGCTTACATACTTCCGCAATATGGGTTCTAATTTACCGAAAACGCTGATTTTTTCCCTCAACCCTACGGACAATGCCGCCCTGTGCGCTCTGTGCGGCGCTTTCGGCGACCGCCTGCGGCAGGGCAGCGCCTGGTGGTTCAACGACAGCTATCAAGGTATGCGCGACCAACTGACAACCTATGCCAGTATGCTGCCCTTGACCACTTTCCCCGGTTTTGTTACGGACAGCCGCTCATTTTTGTCCTATCCTCGCCACGAATATTTCCGACGAATTTTCTGTGCTTTCATAGGCGATATGGTTGAGCAAGGACAGTATCCCAATGACAAAAAAGCGCTTGAGGAGATTGTTCGGGCGGTGTGTTATGAGAGCGGGGTAGAGTTTTTTGGCTTTTAGAACCTGTATTCAGTAGCTTGAAACTGTCTCTTTTTGGCGCTTTATCCGCCAAACTTCGTTAAAAATACTCGAAATGAACAAATCATTCCTGCGTTTTTTGCCTCG
>WRKY01000139.1 GCA_009777895.1 Oscillospiraceae bacterium | reverse complement strand
CAGATAATCGAGCTTTTTCACTCCCTGATTGCGCAGATATGCGGTGATAGTCTTGTCGTTTCCGCGATTCGCCCCATCAATCATCACCGCGCTGTCGCCCGAGAGCAAGAGGGTGCAATCCCCCTGACCGATGTCCAAAAAGTGGACACGCAAGGGCAAACCGTCGGTTTCTCCGCCGCGCAGTCCAACCTGTGTAAACACGCTGTCCCAAGTGGGCAAACCCTCAATCCCCAGAGAGGGGATCAATGCCCCGAACAGCAAAATTGCTACCACAATCAAGTATCCCACTAGCTTTTTTTTCTGTCGTTTTTTCATGTTTCTACTCCAATCAACTGTTTTTGTCTGTTACCCGTATCTGTTTCAAATTACCGGTTTTTTTTGCACGTTTGGCAAGTTCCTCTGCGATATCTGCGGGGGTGATATCCATCTGCGCCATCAGTACGTTAAGGTGAAAGAGCAGGTCGGTGATTTCCAAAATCGTTTCGGCTCTGTCGCCGTTTTTCGCGGCGATGATTGTTTCCGCGCATTCCTCGCCGCACTTTTTCAGGATTTTGTCCAAGCCCTGGATGAACAGATACCCCGTGTAGCTCCCCTGGGCAGGGGCGTTTTTGCGGGAAATAATGGTGTTGTAAAGGTTTTGCAGTTCCTTTTCCATAGCGTATTTACTCCTTATTTAAAATCGAAAATCTAGGGGATGTCTGGTGATTGCGGCGCAGCGTGATAGTAGTTCGCCATTTTTCTTCTCAGCCCAATTGGCGTATAACCGCCGGCGAGTTTATGGAGTTTCTTAATGTCCGCCAAAAAGTTTCTTGTGCTGCCGCCCCTGCAAAACTCCAACAGTACAGGCACATCAACATTTTTTCTCAAAAGACGCAGCACAATCCATTGGACACAATGCTTTTGTCTTTTCGCAAAAAGCGGCATTGTCCGCTGATTTACCCGCGTCTCGGAAAATGAAACATGGACGGCGCAAGTTTTATGAAATGTTGCCTCAAGACGTTCTAAATCCTTACCAAAGTCTATGTAGCGCGATTGGTAATATGTGTAAAACTCTGGCACGTCAAGCAGAAAACACTCACACTTTTCCAGGCAATCATTGAACGTGTTCTGATGTGCCTCTGCGCCGATTTTTATGCCGAACTCCCCCGCCGTTTTTGCCATAGATTTTCCGTCGGCGACTAACCTTGCGTAAGTTTCCACCCTAGTTTCTTCACTGCCGACTCTGCCAAGCCACACGCGAATGAGTTTCGCCCCAAGGGCGCGGGCAATTTTGCACAGCTCTTCCCAACGCTCCGTGTCGCCGTCGCCAACACGATAATAACTGCCAAGACTGCAAGGTATTGAACACTTCTGCGCAATTTTCCGCGCTGTCTCAATGCACGTCACGTGTTTGTCGCTCCACTCAATCCATTGGCTGCCGGATTTTTCCGCAAGTTCAATGACCTGATCGACGCTCTTGTCCTTGAGCGTACTGCTCGTAAAGCCAATAATCATCATGCCATCCTTTCCAACATCGCCATTGTGACTTCATGTACTAGTGGCTCACCGCGTAAGAACCTCACAAGCTCCTCTATCATATAGTCCGCCATTCTCTGACATTCGCCGCCTAGGCTGCCCGCAATGTGGGGGGTGAAATAAGCGTTCGAGCACCACCAAAGGGGGCTGAGGAATGTGTGGTACTCCTTGCACAGCACATCCAGGAGGGCAACGCGTCCTTTTTCCTCCCTAAGAGCACGTGCCAAGTCTTTTTCGTTTACTTGGGCGCCCCGTCCTGTATTGATGAATACCGCCCGCTTCTTCATAGTTGCGAAAAGGCTGCCGTCCAGTATCCCCGCTAGCTCTTTTTTGTTGGCTAGGTGGTTTGATATGATATCGCAACGTGCAAAAACCTCCTTCAGCGATACCAATTGCACGCCAAACTTTTCGGCTATATCCTCTGACAAAAACGGGTCGTAAGCAAAAACCTCCGCGTCGATTGTTTTCAGCTTTTCGGCGACCAGTGAGCCGATTGCTCCAACACCCAATATTCCTACTTTGATTTTGTAATTACCGAGAACATCCCGAAAGTTTATTCCTGATTTACAGTAGCCCCGGCGACAGTATTTTTGCGCTCTGAAAACCCCTTTTGCCGCCAAGATAATCTGTGCAAAAGTGAATTCCGCCACGGGGACGGCGTTTGCCGCCGCGGCACAGAAAACCTTGATACCGCGCTCCAACAGGGGACGTGCGAACTCCTGTACAGACCCCGCTGCGTAAAAACACGCCTTGACGTTTGGGAAGTAAGTTTCCAGTTCCAAAGCGTTGAGCTTGGGCATCCCCCAGGTTGAAAAAATGACCGAGCATTCTTGCAGAAAATCCTTGTGTTTCTCCAATTCATCCTGATGAACCACTGGAGAACATTCGCCGTATCTTGTCAATTTCTCAATAATCTTGCGGTTTATAACTAAGTTAAAATTATAGGGGCTGTTGTTTATCAGGGCAATTTTCATTATCATCCTCCTTTGAACAGTCTTTTTAACCGGATACCGCACGCCATAATTATACACAAAATCCGAACCTTTTGCAAGGACTTTTGGCGCAAAAGATCTTGCCATGATGTATTTGACAAAAGGCGGTAAAAGGGGTATAATATTGTTGACGCAAGGAATTAACAGTTTGGATACTACCAAAGGGATAAATTTTACAATATCTACACTATAGTCTCGTAACTTGAAAATCAACTGGTCTTTGCGGTGTATCTTCCATCTGACTTCGTCAA
>WRKY01000138.1 GCA_009777895.1 Oscillospiraceae bacterium | reverse complement strand
GAGGCGTCGCCATTTTCCCCCACAGACAGCCGTGCATATTTGGCGCTTGCGCGGCTTTGTAAGCAGATGAACGAGAAGTCCATTGTCGCGCCGTATTTGGTCATGGGCGGCACAGACGCGTGTTTTTACGAGATTATCTGCAAGAACGTCAACCGCTTTTCGCCCTTTGAGCTGACCGCGGAGCTTCTGGGCACGACCCATGCCACAAACGAGCGCATCCCTGTCAATGCCCTGGGCAAGGGTGTCGTTTTCTTCAAACGTTATTTACGTTTGGTGGCGGGGTGAGAGGCGACAAGGATACAGGCGCGGCTAGCCTCAAGCCTGTATCCTCACCCCAAAATCCTAAATTTGCCTCTTGACAACCGCAAAAAAATCTGCTATACTACAATAAACCGTTGAAGCGGAAGTAAAAATATTCACGCGCCATACAGAGAGTTCGGGCAGTTGAGAGCCGGGCAGGAAACGCGAAATATTAAATGGACCGCCGAGGGTGCAACCAAAGACAGGTTTCAGGAGTGAGGGTTCAGGAACAGGAATTCAGGTTTCAGGAGTAAGGATTCAGGGTTCAGGAACAGAGATTCGGGAGCGGGATCGGGCTTTCAGGAGCGGGGATTCGAGCTTCAGGAGTGAGGGTTCAGCAACAGGGGACACGCTTGATTGGAAGTTCAAGGGTGTCGGCTTTCTAGAAACGCTCTGAATGTGCTGTGGAAACCGTCGAGTATGTTGCGACGTTGGGCATACGTTAGTTGCCGGTGATATGCTAGTATCACGCTAAGTGCGCATTTTTTGCGAATCAGGGTGGCACCGCGGAAGTTTTTTCGTCCCTGACAAGGCTATTTGGCTTTGTCGGTTTTTTTATTTTTGTCAGAAAGGATGAAAAATGTCAACAATTTTACTCAAAGGGCGATGGCGATTCTAGACTTCTAGAACTCAAACCCTACACACAAATAATGGCGAATAACGCCAAATTAAGGAGAAAAAATCATGTATAAAGACGTATTGAGCAAAATCACCACCAGGCAGGAACTCACACAATCTGAAGTGTCAGAACTCATCGCCGCAATCAATGCGGGAGAGGTCAGCGACGTCCAGATCGCGGGCTTTCAGGTCGCCCTGCTCATGAAAGGCGCGTCCCTTGAGGAGACCGCCTACATCGCCAAGGCAATGCGGGACAACTGTGTGCCGCTGCGCCCCAAAACCACCGCTGAAACCATGGACACCTGCGGAACCGGCGGCGGACTTTCCACTTTCAACATCTCCACGGCGACGGCATTGGTTGCCGCCGCGGCGGGCATTCCCATAGCCAAGCACGGCAGCCGCTCTATCGCCAGTTTGTCAGGCAGTGCGGACGTTCTGGAGGCGTTGGGCGTGAAAATCGACCTGGCACCGCTCCAAGTGGAGAAGATGATTGAGGAGATCGGCATCGCCTTTCTCTACGCGCCGCTTTTCCACCCTGTCATGGGCAAGGTACTGCCGCCCGAGCAGGATTTGGGCATCAAAACCATCTTCTATTCCATCATCGGACCGCTGATTAACCCCGCCTTTGCCCCTCGCCATCTTCTTGGCGTTTACAAGCCTGAGCTGTTGGATACAGTCACTTTCGTGGCGAAAGAACTGGGCTACACCAACGCCATGTTTGTGCACGGTCTGGACGGTCTGGACGAGATTTCGCTACTAGGTAAAACGCGGATTAACCACCTGAAAGACGGCGCGGTAACTACCTTTGAGATTGCGCCGGAGGATTTCGGGCTGAAATCCTGCACTTTGGAGGACATCAAGACGGGCACCCCCGACGTCAACGCCATGACCATCAAGGGCGTTTTGGACGGCACAATCACCGGACCGCACCGGGACGCCATCGTGTTAAACGCGGCGGGAGCCTTGATTGTGGGCGAAAAGGCGGCGGATTTCCCCGCAGGCATCGCCCTTGCCCAACAACTTATTGACAGCGGCGCGGCATTAACAAAACTGAACGAATTGCGTGAGATGAGTCACTCGTTTGTTTAGCAACGGCTAGAAAGGGGCGGCAATTAGCCGCCCCCTAGGTTTTGCACATCGCAATCAATTTTCATAAGTGCGCAAAATGCCGTCCGCAACAGCGCGGCGGGTGGAGCGCATATCCATAGCGTGCTTTTCGATGTAGCGGTGCGCCTCGTTTTCACTCATCTTCATGGAGGAGACTAGCAGGAGTTTGGCACGGTCAATTACGCGCATATCCTCGATTTTCTTGACAAGTTGGGCGTTTTCCTCCTGTACCCGCCGCACACGCTGTTGGGCGGTGCGGGCAAGGCGTACAGCGGAGTCAAATACGGGGACATTCACGGGTTTGGAGATGGTGAGTATCCCGTCGCTGTCGCACTTTGTTGCCACATCGCCGAAAGAATCATTCTTCACCACCAGGATGACTTGGGCAATCTTTGCCGCCTCCTTGGCGAGCTTTACCCCGCTGTCCTCTCCAACCGGTGAGTTGATAATCACGATATCCCAGGTATTTTCCCGCAAAAACAGCCGCCCTTGGGACACTGCATCCACGGTTGTGACCTCAAACACAGACGCAGCTCTCAGCGTTTCCGCGAAGAACTGCGTCCCTTTTGGGGTGCTCGAAACTATTAATACACGCTCTGAACTATTCATCTATCACTAAATAATCGTCCCTCTCAGGTCCCACAGAAACGTATTTTATGGGGCAGCCCACTGCTTTTTCAATGTACTTGATGTAGTCCAGAGCCGCCTTGGGCAGATCGTCCTGTGTACGGCATTTGGATACGTCA
>WRKY01000137.1 GCA_009777895.1 Oscillospiraceae bacterium | reverse complement strand
AATTCGTTGCAGTCCAAGCGAAACGGGATCAAGACGGAGTCCTCTTCTTCCATTTCCAGATTTGTCATCAGTTTCATACCATCCGCGCTCAGTTTGCAGAGGACTCCCTCATTTGATTCATTTGATATCAGGCGGTTAACTCCGCCTCTTTTCAGAAGCTTGAACTCTGAAGGGATTTGGCAGGACAGTTGAAACACCTCCTGTCTTTGAACTTTTTCCCCTTCGTCCAGCAGTTTTAGCTGAAGAAAATGGGCTTTGTTCTTTGACAGGTAGTTCCAAATTGCCGCTTTGTATCTGATCATGCTGTTTTTTAGATTCAGCCAATACAGTTCGGTTATCGGCAGCCGAGCATAATCAAAGGATATAAACGGCGACCGGATCAGCACGGTAGCATTATTATATACTGTCTCGACTTTGCTGGTATATGACTCCAGTCCTGTTTGCTTGTTCATAGGCGATAATACCACAGAATCACCTTCATAGATTTTCTGTCTTAGCATTGTTCTTTCCTCCATTGTGTTATTTTTTCAATCTCGGTATTGTGATTGCTTTCTATAAGCATAAGCTATGGTGCTACACCAATGTCAAGAGAAAATTTTGAGAATTTTGAAAAATATCTCGCGAGTGGCGGCACAGTCTTTGAGCTTTTCGCCGGATGCCGTGAAGCCGCCGCGACAGACGGTTTTTCACATATAACGAGTTTATGCAAGGTTCATTCCTCCCTTTGAAAAAGTAAAAAGCTGGAGATTCATGCGTAATACGCGAAGCTCCGGCTCCTGTTTGGGTTGTTGTTCAGTTTTTATCTTTCAAATCTATCTTGGTTCCTGCCCACTCCTGTCATGCCCCACGGGAGCCTCCAGTGATTGCTTTGTTTTTTCTACGAGACGCTTTTTCTCTTCGAGTTTTGCAAGCATAGAATCTTTCTGCCCTTCACGGCGTTTGCGTTGCCCTGAGTTGATAATACTGCCGATATCACCGCCTTTCAGCGCGTTCGGGTAATTTTGCTCAAACTCCAATAGCAATTCCTTGGATTCAAGCTCGCTCTCGCGCGTAGTGTGGTACAGCGTTTCGTAATCGCCTGACGCGAACACGGCGCTTAATAGCTGCATGGATGTTTCTGGTATTGCCGCGTCAGTGCCGTATAACGATTCTATGGCCTTTTCCACCGATTCACGGGATATGGGCTTTCCGATTTTCCGATGTTCCCACAGTATGCCGACTATATCCGACAGGTCGTTTTTGTACTGCCGCCCGCTCATAAGTTTCATCGCCAAAAGATATTCGGCGGCAACCGTGCGAACGGTCACGATGTTTGAGAATGTCCTGTAATATACGGATACCTCCATCAGCCTGTCGGAGTATGAGACAGTGCGCTTGAAGTCCGCGTTCAGCCAGCCGCGCGGCAGCCCGTGCTTGTCCCCGACGCGGTTGATCGCGTCTTTCATGGCGGAGGATGCGACGATAATCGCGTCCACGTCGTATGTCAGGTCGCGAAATCCGTAACCCGCAAGCACAGCCGCGCCGCCAATCAAGATAATTTCGGCGGATGTTTTTTTGCCATTTAGCTTGCGAAACTCTTTGGCGAGGTCTTTGAGATAGTCGTTGAGGTTGTCGCGGGTTATGGGCTTAATGTCAGGCGACATTCCGCACCTTGCTTTCAACGATGTTGTGTCTTAAAAACTCGGGGATCGCTTCCCGCAGGCTTTTTTCTTTTGGTTCTTCGCTTTTCAGCGCGGCGCTCAGAATCAATACGCCCACAGGGTATACTATCCCGCTCAGCTTCAAAAGGCGAAGTTCATTGAAGCCCTCATGCGGTGGTAATCCGTTTTCGCGGCATAGGTAGTCCGCCATAGCAAGCAGGTACAGTGCCTCGCGATACCACCGTTTATCCAGATAGCCGTAAATCTTGTCCGACTCGATAACATCAATGAGGAAGTCGAGGTCGCCCATATCCTTGACTTGATGGCATACATTGCTCTTAAAGATTTCAAAGGCCGGCCTCCGTTGCATTGAATCCCATAACAGGGACTCCACGCTGACGCCGAGCGACTGTGCAAGCCTGTACAGCGTTTCGCCCGTACAGTTCCTTATATTGACCTTCCCGCTGCAAATGTCGTTGATGGTCGTCTGTGAGACCCCGCTTGATTTGGCAAGCCGATATTTGGTCGTTTGCTTTTCCTCAAGCAGTTCATTGATTGTCATTGAAATCACCCCGCGCCATTAGTATAGCGGATATCCGAAGCAATATCAACCGTTTTTTTGACACCGCCAGAAAAGGCGGGTATTCTTACGCAATTTCCCAAAAAAACCCCACTGATAAACAACGCAAATAACAAGAAGGCAGCACGCAAACCAAAAAAAGAAAAAAAGAAAAAAAAGAAAAAAAGAAAACCGGGATGGGGGTCCAAGGGGGCAAAGCCCCCTGAGTTAAGGGGGATCCAAGGGGGATTCTCCCCCTTGGTGTGTCTTTTGGTTACTTTTCTGCACAAGCAGAAAAGTAACCCTGCGGAGCAACAAACCAAAAAGAACAAAACCCAAGCAACCCAACAAAGCAACGCGTACAGGCGGCTTGAAATTATCATGTCCGACGTACTGACGTTCAACCCGCCACCCAACAAAGCCGACGATGGGCTGAAGTGGGCGGCGCACATGGCAGAGATACACCGCATAGCCGAAAAGATGATGCTTGACGAAGTAATGTATACGAAGCCGCGAAAAAGGAAAAGGGATTCTTTGCGGAGCGCAGGGCGCAGAAAGCCCTTGATGCAGTGAATGATTACCGCGAGGATAACCACCCGTAGCTTGCCATGTTCGACAACGCCGAGAAGTATTTGCGCGATGTGTTGCAGGCGCGGTTCGACCCGAAGAAGCTGCCGCCGATAACCAAGTGGCGGGAGGGCGTCGCCCACCCAAAGGGC
>WRKY01000136.1 GCA_009777895.1 Oscillospiraceae bacterium | reverse complement strand
AGGACAATCCTCTCACTCTCCGTGTAATTTTTTACCGAATCCATCAATTCTCTCCTCTCAGGCTGTTGCTAGGGCTTGTCTGAAAATTAAAAAACGCCGGATATTTTGAGGTAAAACGGAGCGAAACGATGAGAAAACCGCAGGAATACTTTCGCATTCCGAGGAGTTTCAACGATGTGGCAGCCCGTTTTAGCCAAAATAGACAAGTTTTTATTTTTCAGACAGCCCCTAATATTATAGTTGATTTTTGGGGGATATGCAACCGATGGATTTCAGTCCCACATAAATCAATTTTGGTAAAATCTCGAAAAAATGTTGTATAGTCTCCTAACTTGAAAATCAATTCGTCTTTGCGGTGCATTTTCCATCTGACTTCGTCAAAAATGCTCGTAATACGAAAGTATTCCTGTGCTTTTTCCTTGCCAGGCGAAAAATATTCTCACAAATCCTGAGCCGAGTTTCAAGTTAATCGACTATATGGATCCAACAACCACTTGCGCTATCCCGCCCAAAGAAAACCCCAAATATTCCCCGCGCTCATCCTGAAAAATGACAAACTCGCCGCGGGAAAGCTCCCCGCGGGTTTCAAAAATGTTGTCTCTTTTGGTGGTGCTGAGGTTTTCCGTTTGGGCAATTACCTCCATAAGTTGCACAAAAACCGCTTTTTGGGGCAGGACAATCAGCGTTTCCATATCCCCAAAACTGGCGGTGCATTCACTGCCCACAAAGCTCAAACGCAAGCCCGAAAGAGTTTCAGGTGCGGTGATTGTGAACACGCCGCTTCCCGCTTGAGCCTGTTCCCACTGACATTCCATGGCAAACTCATCCATTGTGACGGACAGTGAATAGGTGAAGTTTTGAGGCGGCGCGGGGGGCGACATGGGCTTTTGCTCACAGGCGGCGAAAATAAAGAAGGCTGTGAAAATACACAAAATGACCGCTATTTTTTTCATGAGTTTTCCTTGATGCTGTAGATGGTAAAGACGTATATTATTCCCACGATACTCATGAATCTCCGAATTTGACTATATTGCGTTAATTTGGTATAATATCGTGGGTTATCAAAAAAATATGTGAAAGGACACTTAAATATGTCGAACAAATTCAACAAACCCGCCGTATACGCCGTCGCCACGTCCCACTTGGACACTGTCTGGAACTGGGATTTCGAAACCACTATTCGCGAGTACATCTACAACACCCTTGCGGATAACTTTGCCCTCATCAAGAAATATCCCAACTATGTTTTTAACTTTGAGGGAAGTTATCGCTATGAACTGATGGAGGAATATTACCCCGAGCTGTTCAAAAAACTCAAGGACTACATCGCCAAGGGACGTTGGTGTGTCACCGGCTCCGCCTATGAAAACGGCGACGTGAATGTGCCGTCCCCTGAAGCCTTGTTCCGCAACATCCTTTACGGCAACGACTACTTCGCCAAGACATTCGGCAAGCGCAGTAAGGACATCTTCTTGCCCGACTGCTTCGGTTTCGGCACACAGCTGCCCACCATCGCCGCCCACGCGAATTTAAACGGCTTCACCACCCAAAAACTGACATGGTCAAGTTCCGTTGGTATTCCCTTTGACCTGGGGCGTTGGCAAGGTATTGACGGCAAGGAAATTTTCGCTTCACTCAACGCTCTTTCCTACGTGGGACGTCCAAAGAAATTCCGCAAGCACAGAAAAGCCAAGAAAAAGCTCAAAGAGAACATGAGCCAGTTCGGCTTGCCCGCTACATACCTCTTTTACGGAACCGGCGACATCGGCGGTGCGCCAAAGGAATACTGTGTCGCTGCTCTTGAAAAAGAAATTGCTAAGAACGACAAGAAGCCTGTGAACGTGATTTCCTCCCCCGCCGACCAAGTTTTCCGCGATTTCGAGAACAACCTTACACCGGATAAAAAGTCCGCCCTGCCCCTGTTCAAGGGTGAACTGCTCTCCACTAACCACGGCGTTGGATGCTACACCTCCCGTACTGTGGGCAAGCGTTGGAATAAACGCGGTGAGTGGCTCGCCGACGCGGCGGAGCGTTTTGCAGTCGCCGCCATGTGGCTCGGCGCGGCGGGTTATCCCAAAAAAGAGCTTGACACCGCCTGGAAGCGTATCATTGCAGGGCAGTTCCATGACGACCTGACCGGTACCTCTCTCGCCCGTGTTTATCAGCGCAGTTGGAATCACTACTCCCTGTCCCTGAACCAGTTAGCGCAGCTTTACACAGCCGCTGTGTCAGCAATCCGCGCCCAAATGGACGACAGCTTTGTTGAGGGACAGTGCATCACCGTGGCAAATCCCACCGCCTATGAGCGTAACGAAACCGTCACGGCGACGGCGCAGTTGAACAGCGAAAATGTGAAAGTCCTTGACAGCAAAGGCAGAGAGCTGCCTTCCCAGGTGATTTCCCGCGACGGAAATAAGCTCACTGTCGCCTTTAGTGCTAGCGTTCCCGCCAATGGTATCGCTCTGTTTGATTTACAAGGAAGCGAGCTTGAGTACATCGGTCAAACAGGTTTGAGCGTGGCAAAAGACAGGTTGGAAAATAATCGTCTGCGTGTGAAAATCGACCAGAACGGCGACATCTGCGAGATCTTTGACAAAGTAAATAACCGCCAAATTTTGTCAAAACCCATCCGTATGTGCATCCACAAATATCACGGCGACAAAGAATATCCCGCTTGGGAGCTGCGTTATGACGAGGTCATGGCTGACCCGGTGGCGTATGCCGCCAACCCTGCGGTGGAGATTGCCGCCGACGGCGCGGCTCGTGTCGCCCTGAAAATAACACGCACAGCCGAGGGTAGCACCTTCGTCCAGACCCTGAGTCTTGACGTTTCTTCCGAGGTTTTGTGCGTTGAAAACGACATCGACTGGCAGACAAAATGCCGTCTGCTCAAGACCAACTTTAACCTCTGCGTCGCC
>WRKY01000135.1 GCA_009777895.1 Oscillospiraceae bacterium | reverse complement strand
AACCGCCCCCATCGATGCGGCATCCGCACTGCTGTTGAAAGAACAGTTGGCGGACGTGCTGCACACCCTCACCCCCCGGGAGGCGAAAGTGTTGGCAATGCGCTTCGGCTTGACCGACGGTACGCCACACACCTTGGAGGAGGTTGGCTTGGAGTTCGCTGTCACCCGGGAGCGTATCCGCCAAATCGAGGCAAAGGCGTTGCGCAAACTGCGCCACCCCACTCGCAGCAAGCGCTTGAAGGGCTTTTTGGAGTGAGTTAAAGATAGAGGGTACAAGAAATACGATGGCTACACTAAGAACCAGTATTCAGCAGATTAGGTGCTGTCTGAATATACAGGCTTTTACTCCTGTGTACTCTTTGGCGGCTTGACAAAGCGGTTCACCGCCACGCTGACGCCAATGCCGATTGCCGTGCCGATGATACGGTTCAGGGCGTATATGAATTGAGAATCACGATCCACAGTTAGCATAACGATGACCAACGTCACGGCGCAAATGCCGCCGGCGTCTGGTTTTTTTATGAGTAGGATGAGCCAGATAGCGATGATTATCCCCACAATGATCCACAGTATGTGGAGGCGCCCGTCCAGTGTAATGTGGTTAATCCACAGGAAAAGCATCCCCACCGCGCCGCCGGCGGCAGTACCCAAAAGGCGGTATGCGCCGTTGCGCAGAGAGGTTTCCAACGTGGGTTGCATACAGATTATCGCCGCCACACAGCCGAAAGCCGGCTCTTGCTTTGTGAGGAACAAACCAAAACCTGGCAAAAAATCCCAATAAATCAGCAGCTGCCCCAGGTAACTAAGCCCCATGAACGCAAACAGACAGGCCGTTACCGCCATAGCGGTTTTGACCGTTCGCATACCGATTCGCGGCATTTTTTGGTAGAAATCCTTAAGGATAGAGTAGATTCTTTTCATAGCCCCTATTGAATGCGATGCAAAAATGCAGCCGCTTTTTCTTTGTTTATTTTATTATACTCGCTTAACTAATGTGTTTTACTATTTTTCACTGATGTGTTTTCTTCCTCAACCCTCACTAGCGTCGACCCTGCAAAGGGCATCACCAACACTGTAGCATCACCGCCAAGACGGTCAAAGGCGTCATTGAGGGCGGCTTGGGCGGTTGAGTAAGGCTGTAAAAACATTCGTCGCACAAGGCTTGGATGCATCTGAGAAACTAACATAACCTCGGCGTTCTCAAGCACCATGGCGATTGCCGCCGCCTTGTGTCCCCCCAGTTGGAAGTCATTCTGAATGCGCTCTATCATGGAGTTGGCACTAGGAGATTTTGTCATCCACTCCTCAAAGCAGTCCTCACCAAAACCCTCGTCACACGCCCCGACCAGTATGATAATACCGCCATTTTTCACTGCATATTTGGCGTTATCTAATGCCTTTTGAGTCTGGTAGAGGTTCAAATCCTTGGGAGAGCCGCCTTGACTTGCCACCACAATATCCGCCCTTGCGGGTAATTCACAGCGATAAAGGCTATCCAAAAATTTACATCCCGCCCGATGAGCCTTTACCGCGTCCCCCGCCGCCGCGTAAATAATCTCCTTACCCTCGTCCAACACCACGTTGACGATGAAGTCCAACGGGCAAAAATTGCGCACCGCCTCCTCAATATCATCACGCACAGGGTTATCATCGAGCCGCCCTGCCGCCGCCTTTTCCTCCACCATGCGGCTGTGGTTCGCCTGTATCGCTGCGCGGTTTGACACCCCCGGCATAATCGCCTTTGCGCCGCCTGAATAGCCCGCAAAATAGTGGTACTCGATGTTTCCAATGGCGATGCGCCTGTCGGCAGCCGCCACGGTGCGGACGATGTCTACAGGCGTGCCGAAAGAAGTCACACCCATATGAATGCAGTCGTTTGTGTCGCCGTCGACGCATTTCACCTTGCTGTAAATATCCGCACCGACGAGCTTTTTCATCTCGTCAGGTGTCTGTTTTCTGTGACACCCAAGAGCAAAAACCACGGTGACATCGTCCATGCTCACCCCCGCCGACTCCAGTTCATCCAAAACCTGCGGGAGGATCTTTTCACTGGGCAGAGGGCGGGTTATGTCGCTAGTGATTATGGCGATTTTCTCTCCCCGGCGGACGGTTTCCCGCAGCCTTTTTGTGCCGATGGGGTTCTCCAGGGCACGGCGAACAAGGCTCGCTCCCTTTGCGCTAACCTCCACGTTGTTGGGCGTGACCACTCCCAAGAGGTTTTTCTCCGGGATATTAATTTCTTGCCCCGTTTTGCCGTATCCGATTGTCAATGTCATGGTTGCTCCCCTAGTCCCTCCAAATATCCCGCGCGTATTCTCTGACCGCACGATCGGCGGCGAAACGTCCCGCGCCGGCGATATTGGCAAGGCTCATGGCATTCCATTTTGCCTTGTCCAACCACAGTTCTTCCGCTTTGGAGCGCACTCGATTGTAGTCGACAAAGTCCGCAAGCACCATATACGGATCCCAATTCTTAATTGCCTCGGTTATCTCGCGGAAAAACTCGCCGTTAATGCCGTCCCTGTTGGCGAAATTCAGCAGGTTATAAAGCTCCGAATTGTTGCGGTAGTATTGCACAGGCTCATAGCCCCGGCGCAGAAGTTCCACCGCCTCATGCTCACGCATACCAAAAAGCAGGATGTTATCCTTGCCAACAGCCTCGCAAATCTCAACATTGGCGCCGTCCAACGTGCCGATAGTCAACGCGCCATTGAGCATCAGTTTCATGTTCCCTGTACCGCTTGCTTCAGTCCCCGCAAGGCTGATTTGCTGTGACAACTCCGCCGCGGGCATCAGCTCCTCTGCCATGGTTACGGAATAATTTTCTAAATACACCACCTGCATATAAGGGGAAACCTGCGGGTCATTGGCACAAAGCTGTCCCAACTGATAGATTAGGGTGATGATTTTCTTGGCGATGAAATAGCTAGGAGCCGCCTTTGCCGCAAAAATATAGCAGTGAGGAGTCCAATTTCCATTGGGATTTTCCTTGATTGCCAAGTAGCGCCCCAAAATTTGGAAAGCGTTCAGGTGTTGGCGCTTGTATTCGTGCAGACGCTTAACCTGCACGTCAAAGAAGGCGTCAGGATTGAG
>WRKY01000134.1 GCA_009777895.1 Oscillospiraceae bacterium | reverse complement strand
AACACCCGCGTCAATCGCCAACTTCGCCGCGCCGCCCTTGAACGCCTGCATCTTCCCGTCCCGCGTCCGCGTTCCCTCCGGGTGGATGAGCATGGTGTAGCCGTTTTTAACACAGGCAAGGGCGCGTTTCATCGCCGGGACGGTATTACCGCTGCGCTCAACCGGGATGCCGCCAAGCATGGTCAATTTTTCTTGCTCCGGCAAAAACACTTCCGCCGCGAGACACGCGATTTTCCATAGGTTGACCCGCTCAGACCCGATGGCCGCCCAAATCCAAAGGCAGTCATAATAGCTTTGATGGTTCGGGCAGAGGATATACCGCCCGTCGGACGGGAGATTGTCCAGCCCCGACACCGCAAACCGCCACAACAAGCGAGAACGCCGCATATAACCCTTCAGCCGCTGTATATGACTCTCCGTTTTCGGGAGCGGGTAGTCCTCAATATCATACGGCAGCCCGCCCCTGCCGCCGCCGCGCCCGACCAGCGCAATGAGGT
Organism: Oscillospiraceae bacterium; assembly: GCA_009777895.1. GTDB lineage: Bacteria > Bacillota > Clostridia > Oscillospirales > Acutalibacteraceae > WRKY01. The sequence continues at coordinate 2,599 of WRKY01000134.1, read as the reverse complement.
CTTGCACCGTGCTGACGCCGCTGATTTTGCTTTCGACGGAGACATGCAACGCGCTCTCAAGCGCAACGCACAGCTCAAGCGCGGACAGGGAATCAAAGCCCAGGTCCTGCTTCAATCGGCTTTCCGGCGTGACGCTTTCCGCCATTTCCGTATGGGTCATTTGGGAAACGATTTGCAAAACGATTGCTTTCACATCGCCGTCAGTTTTTTGCATTTCAGTGTTTCCCCCCGCTCCCGGCAAGGGCTGTTTCCCGCAACTGAAAACGCTTGACCTTGCCCACGGAGGTCATGGGCAGCTTGTCAATGAAGTGGATGCCCGATACTTGATACAAGGTGCTTGTCCTTGCGGAAAACGCCTTGATTTGCGCTTTTATCTCCTGTTGCTCCTTCTCCGAGAGAGCGCCGCGCTCTATGAACATATAGATCTCGTCAAAGCTCTCGTCCCTGCCCGGCACACCGCAGGACGCCATCACCGCGTTTGGGCAGACCGCGCCGTACAGCGCGTCCACATCGGACGGCGCGACTTTTTTCCCTGTGTGCAGCAAAATGGCTTCCTTCATCCGCCCGGTGACGTGTAGATAGCCCTTTTTGTCGATATAGCCCAAGTCCCCCGTTTTGAAATACCCGTCCCCGTCAAACGCGGCGGCAGTCAGTTCGGGGTCACGGAAATAGCCTTTCATGATCAGCACGGTTTTGACGCGGATTTCCCCAACGCCGTTTTCATCAGGCGCGTGGATTTTTACATCAATGCCGTCAAATCGGGTGACTTTACCCTCTGTTCCGGCGGGATAGCGGTCAAATACGCCAGTCGAAACAGTAGGCACATAGGTTTCAGTCAAAGCATAAAAATTTGCAAATGTTTCAACTCCTAAATCAAGAAAAAACCTTATATTGGATTCTTTGCAAGAGGATGCCCCAACACCGAGCAGTTTAATCTTTTCACCAAACACTTTATTGCGAATACTTTTCAAAAGAACTCTGCCAATGTTCATTCCTAGACATTTTCGGAAAAAGTGTGATGTCGCAAGCATAGATTTGAAAACACCATTCGCCAAAGCGCCCTTTTTACGTGCTTCTTGTCGGATTTTTTGCTCCACAATTTCATAAAATTTCGGAATAAGCGCAAAAAAACTAGGCTGATACTTGTGAAAGGCTGCTGCTATCTTTGATGCGTCCATATTCTCAACAAATCCAAGACCACAACCGCATAAGAAAAATTGATAAAAGCAAAAAAATCCGGCAACGTGATAAAAGGGAAGTGTCAACAATCCTGTATCAATATCTGTTAGGTTTGATAATTGGTTATACATTGACCTTGATTCGTTTACGGCTGTAAAGGTTAGTTCGACTCCTTTTTGTTCGCTCGTTGTTCCCGATGAAAAGAGAATCGCCACAACGTCCAATTCAAGGTCTTTTGTTGCTGATAATAACATTGTTTTTGATGATTCGGGAAATAATAGATACTCTTTTTCTTCGTATGATAAATCAAAAACAAGGATGTCGGCGTAAATATCGACCATACATTCTTTATTTCGATTTTCATAAATCTCCGGGATTGTAAAGATAGCCCGAAGATCAGAAGTAACTATTAGCTTGTTTAATTGCGGCTTTGGTAGTGTTGGGTCAATCAAAACGCTGGTAATATTTGCATACGCCAACGCAACGCCCGCAAACACGGCAAAAGGCGAGTGCGGGGAAATAACCGCCGCCCTGTCGCCGGGGCGCAGGCCCACGGCGGCGAATTGCTCTTTCGCGGCGCGGACGCGCTGGAATATTTCCCCGAAGGTGAAGTCCGTTTTTGAGCCGTCGTCGCGCATATAGGTGATGGCGGCCTTGTCCGCGTATTGAGCGCAGACGGTTTCAAACTGCTTGACAAAGTCTTGGTGGCTCATGCTATCTCCCACTCCTCATGTTTCGACTGGCTTGTCTAAAAAGGTATACCTTTACAGAGTAGGTGGTTCGGCAAATACAACCTTGAAAAAAGGTGTTGCCATCCGCCCCAAAAGGTTCTATACTTGTGGCAATCTGGCTGCCCTGGCCATAAACGGGGAGGACTCTGTAAAGGTATACCTTTACGGAGTTCCATCCTGCCCAAAACCCCTCGCCGTGCGGTGTTTCGTGAGTTGCTTGTAAAACGTGGCGGGGGATACCCTGCCGCATTTGGTGAGGAGTTTTTGGAGTGGAGGGCTTTTTTTGCGCGGAAATGGGGGGGCACGGCGCGATGTGGGCATCGCGCCCTACGCAGGGGCGGGCAAAACCCTGTAGGGGACGCGGCCCTCGGCGTCCCGCAGGTTATCCGCAAACTTTGGGCAAACGGTGAACGCCCAGAAACCCCGGCGGCGCGCCGAGGGCGTCGCGCCCTACGCACGGGCTATAAGGCAAGGTCAACGCTCCCCCCTACCTTCAGGTTTGGCCTGTTGTGTTTTCGCGGGCGGCCTGATATAATGTTATCCTGAGGTAGAACTCCTCAAAGGAGGAAAGGCCGTTCCGATGAAACTCCAAAAAACTCTGACAGCCTCCGTCCTGGCCCTGTGCTTTGTTTTGCTGTCCGCGTGCGAGCTGACAAGGGATTTGTGGGAGGCCGGGGAGACGGGTTCCA
>WRKY01000133.1 GCA_009777895.1 Oscillospiraceae bacterium | reverse complement strand
TCGCGCCCCTGGGTTGGGGACAGTGGCAGGCGGCAGTCGCCACACTCACGGGGTTGATTGCCAAGGAAAACGTGGTGGGTACACTGGGGGTACTTTTCGGCATAGAGGAGGAGGGCTTGAGCACCGTCCTGGCAGGTATCTATTCCCCCGTTGCGGCGTACAGCTTGCTTGTGTTCAATCTTCTGTGCGCTCCGTGTTTTGCGGCAATCGGCGCAATACGCCGGGAGATGAACAGTCCCAAGTGGTTCGTGTTCGCCCTGGGCTATCAATGCCTTTTCGCATACATCGCCGCTCTGTGGATATACCAATTCGGCGTGTTCTTCACATCTGGCACGGCGGGAATTGGCACATTAACGGCGTTTTTATCCCTTGCAGGGGTTGTCTATCTCCTTGGACGGAAACAAAGTTTTATAGTCTCCTAACTTGAAAATCAACTCGTCTTTGCGGTCTATTTTCCATCTGACTTCGTCAAAAATGCTCATAATACGAAAGTATTAATGCGCTTTTTTCCTTTCCAGACGAAAAATATTCTCCCAAATCCTGAGCCGATTTTCAAATTAATCGACTATAGTGTTACACGATATGATGGTAATGGAAAGCGCACAGGAGGATAACGGGAATTATGCAAGAATTTATAACAGAAAACATAGGCACGATTATTGCCGGCGGGGTGGTGATTGCTCTGTTGGCGTGGGCGGTGGTGTATCTGCTGCGCAAGAAAAAGCGCGGCGGTTGTGCGGGGTGTGATTGCAATGGGGCGTGTGAGGGATGCAAGAGGGATTAGGTAGCGTCAACACTCCCTAGTCACATACAGTCTCCTAACTTGAAAATCAAGTGGTCTTTGCGGTCTATTTTCCATCTGACTTCGTCAAAAATGTTCGCAATACGAAAGTATTAATGCGCTTTTTTCCTTGCCAGACGAAAAATATTCTCCCAAATCCTGAGCCGATTTTCAAGTTAATCGACTATAATGCCGCCCAAACTTACCTCAATGCTCGTCAAGGGCGTTTTTGTGTTTTGCTCAATCATGCCGTACTGGACGCCACAGATCTCAGCGGTTTTCAGCACCGCCTTAAAGGGAATGCTGCCCCGTCCGATTTCACAATCCCTGCCCGCACCCAGGAGGGTGGATTTTGTCATCGCGTAATCGCGCAGATGAAGAATCGGCACGCGTCCGCGCAATTCCTCAAGAAGCGTCAGAATGTTCCCGCCGCCCCGCTGTATCCAATATGTGTCAAGCGCGAATAGTACATCGCTGTTTTGCGCTAAGTATTCAAGTGCGTTTTTGTCGCCAACACGGATGAATTCGTAGTGGTGGTTGTGGTGGGCAAGGCGAATACCGTCCTTTGCCAAGCGCTCCCCCAAGACGTTGAGCATGGAGCAGTATTTCCCTAACCCCGCCTCGCCTTTGTGCAAAAGCTTCAGGTCGATGAGGCTGTTGACAACAAATTCCGCTCCAAGTTCACCCATGAATGCCGCTGTTGCGGGGACATCCTTAGCGGCTGTGGAGTATTTAATCTGACATGAACGCACCGCGATACCATTTTCCCGAGCCGCTTTGGCGACGAGCTTCGCCGTGCCTGTGTTGAAAGGAAAGGAGAGATAGTCCACCGCCAATTCCAAATTGACAACGCCCAACTGTGACAGTTTCGCAAATGTCCGCTCTAGCAAGCCAGGGGTTTTCATCAGTTTGCGCACGGTAAATGTCTGTAGTCCGATTTGCATATTTTTCTCCAATTCAGTATTCAGAAATCGATGAATACAGGTTCTAAACTATTCTCTATTTTTTTGTCTTTTCCTTTTCTCTCGAAAAAACTCCGTCAAAATCCTCCCGCACTCCTGCGCCATAACGCCGCCTAGTGTTTCGGGCTTGTGGTTCAGCGGAAGCTCAAAGAGGTTGAATACCGAGCCTGCCGCACCCGCTTTTGGGTCGTATGCGCCGAAAACAACCCGCTTGATACGGCTGTTCACAATCGCTCCTGCACACATAGGGCAAGGCTCAAGGGTGACGTACAGCGTGCAGTTCTCCAAGCGCCAACTCCTGATTTTCTTGCAACCCTTGCGGATTGCCTCAACCTCTGCGTGCGCCAAAGCATCATGTCCGCCCTCGCGGCGGTTCGCCCCCGTTGCCAACACGCGTCCATTCAATACCAACACCGCCCCGACGGGAACCTCGTCGCGCCTTTGGGCTTTTTTGGCAATTTCAAGTGCCAACGCCATGAAATCCTCATCGTTATATTGTTTTTTATACTTACTCATTATGTCAAATCAGTGAGAAATTTCTGTAACATCGGCGCGAAAATGGAGCTGACCATCTGGAAGCCGTAGAACAACATAAAGATTATCATGCCCGGACTGAAGTAAAACGTCCGTCTGATCTCTTTTTTAGGCAATACATTGGTCGGCACAGCAAGGCGGACACGCTTTTTGTCTTTCATGAAAATCATCAGTGCGGCAGTACCCAAAATAATGGTGAGAACCAGTTGTAGGTAGTAGATATTGTTGACCTGGGCTTCACTGAAATTTTCCGTGAGGACTAGTAACACAACAGCGTTGAGATTGTTGAGGAAATGGATGATGATTGCCGTCCAGATTGTCCCCGTGGCGACTGTCAGGTAGCCCATGACCAACCCCAACAAAAAAGCGAAAGGCGCCTGTACGATATTGCCGTGAAACAGACCGAAAAGGATGGCGGTGGTGAGGATTGCGAAGCCGTCACCGTAGCGGCGCATGGTTTGGAGCATGACACCACGAAAAGCGAATTCCTCCAGGAGGGCGGGGCTGACCGCCAATTGGAGGACGAGCATGGCGACTGTTGGGAATGTGTAGGTTTTAGGCAACAGGGCGTCCATTGGGTCGTTTTCGGGCAAGCCAATTTCGGTGAAAACGCTCTGTAACCATATGCTCAGCTGTTGGGCGCACATAGCCAGGGCGATGCCCAGGAACAACGCGCTGACAAAGGTTTTCACGCTCACGGGTTTACCGAAAGCTTTGCCCACCTCGTCCCGGCAGTCAAGGGGCTTCATGAAACTGCGAAAAACGCAGTACAAGGCGAAAAATCCCGCCAAACCGTTGCAGGCGAGGGTCAGCATCACCGTGAAGTTTTCATCACCGAAAAGCAGCGCCAACACTATGGGGACAGCCA
>WRKY01000132.1 GCA_009777895.1 Oscillospiraceae bacterium | reverse complement strand
CCTGACGCACATCCGTCACCATTTCAAGATACTTAAGAATTTCCTCCAACTCTCACATCCCCTTTCCGGACTCATTATACCACTTTCCTCTTTTGTTTACAATTTTTTAACTCGTGCGTTTGGCGTGGCTGTCTGAATAGACAATTTTTGAGCGATTTTTTGCCAAACGAGGAAAAAAACATAGGAATTGTTTGTTCATTTCGAATATTCTTAACGAAGTTTGGCGGAGAAACTACCAAAAAGAGACCGCTTAAAGCTACTGAATATGGCTTCTAAGTGTTGACCCTTACCCCCTCATTCTTTAAGCAACTCACACGCAACCTCCCCGTTTTCAAAGCGCATAGCGCTCGCCTCCGCCGTGCTGAAACCCAAAAAATTCACACTGCCGTACCACACCGTTTTGCGGTCGAAAATCGCCGCATTCAGATGGACATTTTTCCGTTCGCTGACGTGAATCCCGCACTGGCGCAGATGCTCTAGCATCGCCGTCGCACTCTCACGCTCCTCGGACTTGTACATCGCCGCGGGGCGGGTAATGACGGCAACTGTCACGTTGTTGATACGGGCGGGGGCGAGATTTTTCAGTGTGCGCTCCAAGGCGCTTTGCCGCAAATACGGCGCGATAATCACAATCTCCTTTTTCGCGCTGTAAATGTCCGCCGCGAAAACCGAGTAATAATCCGACGCGCTATAGATAGTATTCTCCGACTTTTGGGGCGATCCGGGCATCACCGCGCGATACGCCATCGCGGCGTATCCTTTCATGCGTTTGTGAAACATTTTTTCGAGCATTCTAACTTTTGTGTCAACATAGTCGAAAATTATCGCTTTTTCCTTGCCCTCCCAAACACGGTGCAACCTCCCGGCGTACTGCTGTAAGGTTCCCGCCCAGGCAATAGGCGACGCCAAAAACAGGGTGTCTAGACGCGGCTCGTCGAAGCCCTCCCCCACAAATTGCCCCGTGGCGACAATGACAATCTGCTCCCCAAGAGGGATTGATTTCAGCCGCTCCATTGCTTCGCGCTTCTCTTTTGCGCTAGCTTTTCCTGTGAGTGCGACAACATTTGGGCAAAAGCTTTCCAAAGCGCCCCGCAAAAACTCCACATGATTCGTCAGCTTTGTCAAAATTATTGGATTTCGCCCTTTTTTTATTGCGTACTTCACGTCCCGCAAAATGGCATTGTTGCGCTGAATATCATCAGCCAGGAGGGAGTAAAGGTTGGTGATGCTCAACTCTTTTTCGGGGATATACGGCGGCGTAGTGAAAGCGGTGAAGCGCGGGATTATCAAGCGCTCAAAGCCTGCGTTTTCCGCCTGTTCACGGGGATTGACACGGTAGCGCACCTTGCCGCACTGCATGAAGATAATCGCCTGCAAACCGTCTGAACGACTGGGAGTAGCGGTAAGCCCGTAGACGTATTTGGCGTTCACTTCCCGCAGAACCTTTTCGAAACTCACGGCGGACACGTGGTGGCATTCGTCCACGATAACAAGCCCGTAGTCTTTCACCGCTTCACGCACCTCGCCGCCGCTGACAAGGGACTGCATCACCGCAATGTCAACAAAGCCCTGCAATTCGTTTTTGCCGCCGCCGAGTCTGCCGATTGTTGACACTTTTTTTCTGCGTCCGCGCTTATCGAACTCTTCTGGCGGCTTTTCTTCAATATCCAAAAAGGTTTCCAACGCCTTTTTCCATTGGTTCAAAAGCGCGGTGGTGTGTACCAAAACAAGGGCGTTCACCCCTCGTTGGGCGATGAGATTCGCCGCCAAAACGGTTTTTCCAAAGGCGGTTGTCGCCGCCAAAACTCCCGTTTCGTGCTTCAGCATCGCCTTTGCCGCAGGGATTTGCTCAGGGCGAAGCTCCCCTTTGAAGCTTGCCTTTATTGGGGAGCCCTGGTTGCGCTTGTCCTCAATTACAAAAGGGGGGTGCGCGCTTTTGAGCAACTTGCACAGGGCATTTTCACAGCCGCGCGGCAGGGACAAATACCGCCGCGTTTCCATTGCGCAGTGGATTACCCGAGGGATGTCGCGGGTGGGTAGGCGCATCCGCTCCGCCTTGGCATATTCGGGATTTTTGAATGCCGCCAGTCGACCGATGGCGTTCAGTCCCTTCTGAGAAATACCTTTTTTTGCCACGTGGAGCATATTTCCCCGCACAACCTCTACAGTGTTCTCAAAATCCATCGCCGACAACACGGTTTTGCGGGAGCTCCAAGGCTCAATTTCCTCCTCGTCGGATGAAATCAGCTGACCCAACTCTCCTGCGCTGCCCGCAATGTCCTGTATTTTTTCAATACTCAAAGGCTGTATTTCTGACAAAAATTTCCACTGGTCTGGCTGTGGATTGTAGTTCTCGTCCAGGAAAATACTGTTGCCCAACTTTCTCGCCCGACCCTGTAAAGGCAGGACGAGGGGCGAGTCAAAATAGCCCTTGGGGGCAATGTCAGTATTTGGGAATATCTTATCGTAAAGGCTGAAAGGCATTTCGTGGCGGCGGTTCATGGCGGCGGTGATTAATGCCGTGGCGAAACGCCGCGCCAATTGGGCGGGGATCTTTTTGGCGAAGAAAAACCATGTGTTGAAGCGATGAATTCCCACCCGCTCCACGGCGGGCGACACGCCGTTTTCTTCACACGCCTCCTTGAACGCGGCAAGATCATCCTTGTCCTCAAAAGCGATGGTGCAGAAATAGCAGTTGTTTTCGGCGGTGAGCGGGTAGATTGCCAGGGTATCACTGCCTCCATCTCCTTTACCGCTCAGATGACGAAAAACCGCCGCGCTGTCGGGGGGCAAAAACAACTTGTGAGGGCATTCTAGGCACTTGTATTTATAGCGTTTTTTGTCGCAAACGCCCCACACAAAATCGTTTTTACACACCACACTAAAGCCGCTTTTTCCTGTTTTCGAGTTGTACCACTCCTTGGCACACGCATCCTCGCGCCCACGGAAAAGCTCCATGAACAGCGCGATTTTTTCTGTTGTCGGGCTTTGTTGGTTCATCCAAGTAATTATAGCACCAAATCGAGGCATAGTCAATAGTATAGTCTCATAACCCCACGCCAAACGCACGAAATTCCACCCCGACCAAAGTCAACAAAAAAGTTTAGCCTCACAGTTCGAGAATACGCGTTAAATGCTTCACGGGGTTGAGA
>WRKY01000131.1 GCA_009777895.1 Oscillospiraceae bacterium | reverse complement strand
CGTCCCCGCCATGTCCTCGGCCAGACCCCAACGTCCTGCGGGAATGCGCCCCAGAATTTCAGTGTAGCGTTGTTCGTCGGCACGCAACAGTTGCGTGTTGTTGGTGACCATGTAGCCAGGAGCGATTGCGTTCACCTGAATGTTGTGGACAGCAAGCTCGTTCGCCATCTCCATTGTCAGACCGCGAACACCACTCTTACTGGCGGTGTAGCTAGGCACACGAATTCCCCCCTGAAAGCTCAAGAGACTGGCGATATTGATGATTTTTCCGCCGCTCCCTTGGGCAATAAACTGCTTTGCCGCTGCTTGACTGAGCATAAACAGCGCCTTGAGGTTGATCTGCATCACGTCGTCCCAATCCTGTTCAGTGAAATCCGTAACGTCGTTGCGGCGTATAATCCCCGCGTTGTTCACAAGGATGTCAAGGCGACCGAATGCCGCCAAAGCTTCGGACAAAATGCGGGTGTGTACACCATTTTCGCTCAAGTCAGCGATGACCTCACAGAATGCGGCTGCGGGCAGCATCCCGGCGGTTTCCGCGCAGGAACGCCGTCCCACGCCCACGACCTTTGCCCCCGCCTGCGCCAGGGCAAGGCACATCCCCTGCCCCAAACCCGTATTCGCCCCTGTGACAATGGCAACTTTGCCGTCCAGATTGAATTTGTTCAGTACCATATTTTACTCCTCGTGTGCTTTTTATGTACAGTCTACTAACTTGAAAATCAACTCGTCTTTGCGGTTTATTTTCCATCTGACGTCGTCAAAAATGCTCGTAATACGAAAGTGTTCCTGCGCTTTTTTCCTTGCCAGACGAAAAATATTCTCGCAAATCCTGAGCCGATTTTCAAATTAATCGACTATATTGCACATATTTTACCACAATCCTACCAAAATTACAACACAAAAAGAGGCAAGAGTGTCCCTCTCACCTCTAAAAATTCTTGAGTCCTCAAGTGACAAAAACACAACTGCAAGCCCGAACAACCCGACCGAGCCGAGTCCGCTTTCAATCACAGGAGTTTCGGCGCAAATCTTTTCAAAGTGTGCAATCATGCCATCGTCCGGATTACCCTCGTCCCAAAGCGTAATATGCTAAGGTGTGTAGCGAGTGCAGGGCAAACCCATCTGCATAAGCCGTTCGGATAACTCGCTTAGCCATTTCTGTGAATCGTCATCCAAGACGGCGAGTAAATAATGGATGCTAGTGAAAATAGCGAGCTTTTACGGCTCTTTCAGCAAAATATACTTCATGTCGTCGAAGCTACGTTGTAACTGCTTGGAGTAGTATTCGCTCTGCTTTAGAAACATGAAACCGCATTTTTCGATAACGCGCCGCGATTGGTCATTCTCACAAAAATGCCCGGAAGTAAAGGCGTCCACGCCAAGCGCGCCAAATCCATACTCGATAACCGCTTTGACCGCTTCTGGCATCAACCCTTGCCCCCAGTAGTCTTTCGATAGCACATACCCGATTTCCCTAACACTCAGGTGTTTATAACTTTCCTCCTCGTTCGCCCATGATGTATGAAGCCCAAGCGACCCGATAACCTTTCGGTCGCCCTTGTGGTACACAGCAAAGACATTTTTCTCATCTATAAACATCTTCAAAATGTTCTGAGATGTTTCTATGGAGTCGTGATGCTGCCATCCAGCCATTTCGCCGACACCGGAAATAGAAGCATAATCGTAAAAGTCCGCAATATCGGACTCGTCGAACGCTCGTAGAATGAGTCGTTCGGTTTCGATGGTTATGTTTGATATATCGATTTTTATGTCCATTAGGATAAGCCCTCCGACGCTTGCGACTCAAAATCCTCACATTTCGCCCAAACCATACGGCATTCGCTGTTATCGTTTTCCGCAACGCCGACAACAATGTATTCGGGGTCAGGGGTATTTGGTAATGCGTCAACATTGCCATGAATGTCACCATGAATTTGCGGTTTTCGTCCAAAACGTTCCAATATTCGTCTTTCACCTTGTCCGCTATTAAGCTATTTGTCAATTTCTTCATACAGCACGGGCAATATCTGCGGAAACCTCAATTTACCGGAAATAGTCGAGAATTCCCGCAATTCCGCCATTTCAAAGTCCGGCAATTCAAGCCGTCCGCGCAACCTGAGTTCGTTGCAACAACTCCATAATGTGTTCATCGGAAGTCAGAGCCGCACCAATTGCGTGGGGACTTGCGGTATACATCCCGTGGAAATTACTGCCGCCCGTCATCAAAAGACCACGTTGGCGGGCGAACTTCTCAAGCTCAATACTCTCTTCAGCGCTGTTTTCGGGATGCCAAACCTCAACGCCGTCAAGCCCCATGGGGATAAGCTCCTCTAGGATATCCATGTCGTTGCCAGTAGCGCTGCGCGCTAAAATTGCCACGCCCTGCGCGTCATGAATGGCGGTAATGACCTCGGCAGGCTCGGGGTATCGCACCCGCACAAGCACGTTTTCCGCCGACATGGGCGTAAAAAGAGTACGCCACAACTCGTCGCCGAAGCTTGCGGCAAGACCGCACTCAATCAGCGCGTGCATCACGTGCCGCTTGTCGATGCTAATTGCCCCCTGACAGCAGCGTTTCAGCACCTCGTTGGAGATGAGCAGCCGCTTGGCAACCTTATTTGCCATCAGCACCCCCGCTTTTTTGCGGTTTTGGGTATTTTTGTGGCATAGACCCTCAAGCCGGTCAGGATTTTTTGCGTTATAGCAGAGAATGTCGGCGCGTCTGTCCCCTAAAGTTGCGGAAATCTGCACCCCTGGAATGACAGTAATTCCCTTTCGCCTGCCGATATTCAAAGCGCGGACGTTGGCGGTTTGACAGTCGTGGTCGGTGATGGCAATGGTGTCAATTCCGCGCTGCTGCGCCATTTCAATAATTTCCTCCAGACCAACAGAGCTGTCTGAAAGCCGTGTGTGACAATGCAAATCTCCGGGCAAAGGGCTCACCTCTTTCTTCGCGGCAACCCACGAATGTGCAATTTAGGTACAATACTCCAGTCGAATTATAACACAAAATGGCGGAGATTGCAAGCACGCCGTTCTGGGAAGTGGACAAGTAGCGTCTTTTGTGGTATAATATAGACATGAGAAAACAAACAATAGACCCCAACCGGGTCTGTCCAAAATGCGGACGCAAGGAAAATCAAATCAACGCGGGATTTA
>WRKY01000130.1 GCA_009777895.1 Oscillospiraceae bacterium | reverse complement strand
TCGTAATACGAAAGTATTCCTGCGCTTTTTTCCTTGCCAGACGAAAAATATTCTCGCAAATCCTGAGCCGATTTTCAAGTTAATCGACTATAACGAAATTCAAGTTTCCCTATTTTAAAGAAAGTCAACTGAAGTAAAAATACGACGTAGACGGGCAAAATGTTCGCCCTCTAACGCCCAACAAACACTCCCACTTGCAACCTACACAACCCGAAACTCCGCTGCGCGCAAAAGCCTGTTATAGACCGCCAATCCCAAGCCTTGTGCCTTTGGGGCGTGAGCGGCAATTTCGGGGGCAATTGCATCCAAACGGCGCAGAGCAGCAAAAAGCAGACGCGCCTGAGCAGCAAAATCCTCCGCCCCGCCGTAAGAAAAATACGGTACGTCCAAGAGCGCCACATCCTCATCAAAACACAAGGCGGCACAGCGACGGGCGTTGCAGTACTGCGCGAAACGCTCACTGTTCCCTGTCACCAAAACAAGGGGGCTTTTCGGCGCGTAGTGGCGGTATTTCGTGCCAGGGGACGCGGCGATAGCTCCCTCTTTAAGTGCGGAAAATACCGCCTTTGACATGGCGATTTCCCCGAAAACTGCCTCCAATTCCTCGGCGGTGACCGCTCCTGGACGCAATATTTCAGGCACTGCTCCGCACAGTGACAGCACCGTGGATTCCACTCCCACAGTGCATTCCCCGCCGTCAACGATGGCAGCAATTTTGCCATTCAAGTCTTGCAGGACATGGGCTGCGGTGGTGGGGCTAGGCGATCCGGAGCGGTTTGCCGACGGCGCGGCGAGGGGCAGTGCGCTTTCCCGCAAAATCTCCAAAGCGACAGGGTGGGCGGGGATGCGCAGTGCCACAGTGTCTAGCCCTCCCGACACAATATTTGGAATATTATCCCTTTTCGGTAATATTACAGTCAAAGCTCCCGGCATGAAGCCGTCAAGCTTGGACAGCAACTCGTCCGTGACATTGCGGGCGTATTTGCCAAGTGCATCAAGGGCTTGGACGTGGACAATCAGCGGATTATCCGCAGGGCGGTTCTTTGCCCGAAAAATCTTGGCAACCGCCTCACTGTCAAGGGCGTTTGCCGCCAAACCATAGACTGTTTCCGTTGGTATTGCCACCAACTCCCCTTCCCGCAACAGGGCAGCGGCTTTGGCGGCGTTTTTATTGGCGTTTAGGACTTTTGTCTGCATATTGTTTACCTTGGTATAGTATGGTGCGGACATATTATAGCGTTTTTTGCGGCGAAATGCAACTGTGTGGCAATGCAGAAATTGGTAAACACTGGTGGGTATCCCTAACAAGCAAAAAAAAGAAGAGACAAGACTAAAAATCTTGCCTCTCGTTTCCTGCCTCAAGCACTAATCGATCTCAAAAGTTCGTGTTACAACGCGGTTGTCGGTGGTCGCAAGCTGTTTGATTGCCATTTTCACGTCTGTTGTCAAGTCCGCCAACAAAAAGGCGCGAGTGACGTCGTGTTTGCCGTTGGGTTCGATATCCTGGGTGATTGAATTGGGGTTGAAGCCCTCAATGTCTTTCAAAACCGCCGCTTCAAGGCGTTTGTCACCCTGATATGCCGTGTCTGACAAAACCGTCAAAAAGTTCATCACACCGCTGCTGCCGTTCTCCACCTCATAGGTTATCAAAATGGCGTCCTTGCCGTTTTCGTCCTTGACAATCCTGTGAGATTTGATGTCCACAGTATGCGCTCCAAGAGTACCGCGGGTGTCGATTTCATTCACATCATCGTTTGGATCAATGTCGTCGTCAATGTTTTCGTCATTGGGATTAGTATTAGTGGTGGTGGTCGTCGTCGTTGTTGTTGTGGTATCCCTGATTGCCTCATCCTTGTCGCGGTTGCGCATAGCAAAGGCGATTATCGTGCCCAAAATCAGCAGCACCACAATCACCGCTAAAAGGATTTTCCACCAGGAATTATTGTCCTTGCGGTTGTCGTTAAAGGAACGGTTGTCGCTCATAATCTTACCTCCAAAGTTGGTTTCGAGTGTATTATTTCACGCAAACGCAAAAATATACACGGTTGGGGATTGGAGGTTGGAATTAAAAGCCGAGCAACCTTTCCAATATCCAGAGGATACTCTTTTTCAAAAAGCCTCTTAACAAAACCTTAAGAATCTACCCAATTGTATCTTAATGTGATTTTTAATATAATTATCTACATCAAGAGGTGGTGGAAAAAATCATCCCGCTTGCCAAAAAAATTACATGAGGTACAAGCAAATGGAAGCAATCCAATGGATAAACCGCGCGATAACCACATTCTTTCTCCTGTGCTACCTATATCAGCTTTTTTACGCACTCATCCCATTCATCAAAAAGGCGCGTTCCCACAAAACTCCAAATCAAAACCGCTTTGCCGTTTTGATTTGCGCCCGCAATGAAGAAAACGTCGTCGCCGACCTAATCAACAGCCTCCACGCCCAGACGTACGACCAAAACCTCCTAAAGGTGTTCGTTATGGCGGACAACTGCACCGACGACACTGCGGCAGTTGCACGGGCGGCGGGAGCGATTGTCTACGAACGCCAGGACAAACAGCAGGTGGGCAAGGGTTATGCCCTTGAATATCTGTTGGGCTGTATCAAACAGGACTACGATCAGGACTTCGACGGTTACTTTGTTTTTGACGCGGACAACATCCTTGAGCCGGACTACATAGAGAACATGAACCGCACTTTCAGCGACGGCTACGACATCGTCACGGGCTATCGCAACTCCAAAAACTTCGGCGACAACTGGCTTTCCGCCGGGTCTGCACTGGCGTTTCTGCGGGAGTCTAAATATACCCACTTGCCCCGCCATCTTTTGGATACAAGCTGCGCGATTTCAGGTACAGGCTTCATGTTCAGCCGAAAAATCCTCAGCGATATGGAAGGTCACTGGCCTTTCCACCTCCTGACCGAGGACATTGAGTTCAGCGTTCATCACGTCCTGAAAGGCGTTCAAATCGGTTTTTGCGCCGACGCGGAGCTTTACGACGAGCAACCCAACCGCTTCAGTCAACTTTGGCGGCAGCGTCTGCGCTGGGCAAAAGGTTTCCTACAAGTTTTCCGTTCATACGGCTCACAACTGTTCTCCAGTGCGGTGAAAGGCAGCTTCGCCTGCTTCAACATGAGCATGACTATCATGCCCGCTATTTTACTATCGGGCATCAGTCTGATTTCGGGGATGGCAATCGGCATCATTGCCCTTGTCAACGGCGAAAGTATGTTCCTTATGCTCCAATCTTTCCTGCTGACTCTCCTGAAA
>WRKY01000129.1 GCA_009777895.1 Oscillospiraceae bacterium | reverse complement strand
CACCGCGCCTATCACCACCACTACTACAACGCGTCCGACGACGACCACCACCACCCGTCCCACAACGACGACCACCCGCCCCACCACCACGCAACCCACTAGCCGCATTACAACCACTATCCCCACCACCGGCGGCAATAACCCCATGCTTCAGCAAGGCTCCCACACGGATAACGCCGTAGCCGCGCCGAAAAACGGTGAGGCTGACCCGCGCGCGGTTCTCTCTTATAAGATGAACGCTGTTGACGGCTATTTCTACAACGAAAACGACTCCTGGCAACGCAATTTCGGTTTCATGAAAGCGTATGACCAAGCCGCCCAGTTCGCCATGATGTTCTATGACACCGTGCGTTTCAGGTTCACCGCCGATGGTCATGACTGGCAGGTGCAGATTTGGAAAGGTCAGTACGGCTTCATGTTCCTTGGCGTTGAGGTTGGCGTTTATTTCCTCCCCGAGGGACGAGCCCGCGACCAATCCTGGTATCGCTGTGTACCCGACGAATATAGGCTGAACATGACCACGGCAATGTTCGTGGACGGCAAATTCATGGCAAAACGTCCTTTCCAAGAATATTGGTGGTGCACAACGTTTGTACCCGGCAATCTTGAGCGCAACAGTGACCGCTCCAAAATCCGCATGGAGTGGGTGGTTGAGATGCGCAGTGACGCAATGGCGGACGCCTTTGAGCAATCCGTAATCGCGCACGGCTTTGCCAAAGCATCCGAGAGCTACAACTCCATCCTCAAGAACGGCTTCAAGCATTCGGACGAATACGCCCGCAACGGCAAACGCTTTGCCCTCAACTGGCTGTTGATCGGCGCCCCGCGTCCCAACAGTTCACGGGCTTACTAAGCTAAATAGCTATGGGCAAGAATTTCGCGGTTCTTGCCTTTAGCGCGTCAAAAAATTCACACAATGCGCACCGAAAACGTGGCAAATAAAGGTAAAAGAAAAAAACTTTAATATTAACTTAAAAAACACTTGACTTCCACGCGCCGTTGTGGTACAATTTACTCACAGAAGTAAACGCACCGTATTTGTGCGTATATTCAGAAAGGAATGGACTATATGAAAAAAGTACTCGCCCTCGTTTTGGCAATTAGTATGCTCTTTGCGTTTGGTATGTTTGCCTTTGCGAATGAGGACATTGACCCCATCTTGGGACAGGTTGAAGAGGACGTTGACCCCAACTCCGTCTATCAACCATCAGGCGCAGGCTTTGTTGACAGCCTATTTTCAAGCCTTAACGGCTTCGAAATGGAGGGCTTCAGCGACCTGCTTGGCGTCTTCAGCGGTTTTGACCTTACCAACTTCACAGACATCTTCAGCGGACTTTCCGGCAACCTCGGCATGGAACTGCCAGATATCTTTGGCGGCGGTGACATGGTCGCGGGCTTTATGGATGCGCTGAATTCTGTACTGGGCATGGTTGGTATCGACGTGAACGGAATGATGGAAGACAGCATGATTTTCGGCTTCTTCAGCCAACTCTACACGGGTATCTACACTGGCGGCGGTACCGGAACAACTGATCCAACTGACCCACCCCCAACTGACCCGCCACTCCCACCCACAGACGACAATCCCCCTCCTGAACCACCACCCGATACTGGCGTACCGGAAACCGCAATTTTCGTCGCCGCAGGTGCGTTGTTGGTTGCCCTCGCAGCCGCCGTCCTCCTCAGACGCAAAAAGGCAGCAGAGGTTTAAGAATGAACATAAAAAACCGTCCGTTAGGGCGGTTTTTTTAGTGAAAAGTCAGTTTTGAAGTTAATCGACTATATTTCAACAAGCTCATTTATAGTCGAATAACTTGAAAATCGGCTGAGGATTTGCGAGAATATTTTTCGCCTGGCAAGGAAAAAAGCGCAGGAATACTTTCGTATTACGAGCATTTTTGACGAACTCAGATGGAAAATACACCGCAAAGACCAGTTGATTTTCATGTTAGGAGACTGTATACACAATCTCCACAATATCTCTCGTTTTTTGTGACTGCACCAAGGCATCCGCCGTCACGGCGGCGATGTAGCCGTCCCAAGCGCTAGGTCCGTTCATCTCGCCGCGCAAGGTGGAGGAAATCCAGTCGTCAAACTCCACGTCATATGCCTCGATGAATCGCTCTTTCCAGTCCGTTTCTAGGGCGACAGTTCGCATTGCAGACTTGCGCACCGTGGGGAATGACGGCTCGGGAAGCTTGATGATGCCGTCCTCACAGCAAATTTCGCACTGAATATCATAGCCGTAACGGCAATTGACGAACACCTCAATGTCAATCACAACGCCTTTTTTCGTGCGCAAAATCATCATCTGGGGATCACGCAAAAAGTCCGCACGAGTGTGTCGGGTACTGGCAGGCATAATGACCTGCGCCGACACATATTCGTCGTCGATCAGCCAATGAACCGCGTCGATTTCGTGTATTGCCGTGGAGTAGACGGCGTAACTGGTGTCGTAGTTGTCGGCGACACCGGCGTTGCGGTGGGCGCAGTGTACAAGGAGTGGCGAGCCGAATTCGCCCTTGTCCAGTATCTCCTTGAGTTGGAGGTAGCCCTTGTCGTACCTGCGCTGAAAGCCCACTTGCACTAGCTTTTTGCCGCTTTTTAGTTCCGCTTCCACTATTTTGCGGCAGTCCTCTTGGGTAGTCGCCATGGGTTTTTCGCAGAACACAGGCTTGCCCGCCGCGATACACGACAACACAGCCTCGGCGTGGGCGCCGTCATAGCAGGCAACCACCACCGCGTCCACATCCTGTGCCTGAATCAGCGCGTGCATATCAGGCTCTACCCGCAAGCCCCACTGCTGCGCCATAAGCTGCGCGTTGGCGGAATTGATGTCGCACACAGCGGTCACAATCCCATGCGCCATTTTCGTCTGTATGCGCTGAATATGCTCCTGCCCAATTGCCCCCGCGCCGATGACGCCGATTTTTAGTTGTTTCATGACTTCTCCTTTTTATATGCTGCTTGTGTTGATGATAAACATTTTCAATTTACAAGCTCTCTGCTGAACTCTGCAGTACTTCTTTGTCTTCTCGCCTTGAGTTCCGCCGTAATCTGCTCCATAAGTTCGGGGTTGAGCTTGAATTTCGCCTTGTGTACAAGGAACGCGCCGACTAGGAAAATTGGCGGGACGATGTACATAATCGCCTTAATCATAGTCACGGCGTTTTCTGTTGGAGCGATATTTGTCTGCGCTTGGAAGCCCACAAAAGCGAAGCCCGCGTATGTAATCAGCGAGGAAATGCCGTTTGCAAGCTTACTCAAAAATGTGAGCATGGAGAAGATTATACCCCCGTTGCGCTGCCCGGTTTTCCACTCGCCGTAGTCCACCGCATCCGCGAGCAAAATGCCCTGCATC
>WRKY01000128.1 GCA_009777895.1 Oscillospiraceae bacterium | reverse complement strand
TCATTTCAAAGATCCCTCTTGCTCTATTTTCGATTTTGTGGAGATTTGATCATCAACGCAAAATGTTCACACCGTTTTGTCCGCCTCCCTTGACTATTTCCCTCAAATAGTTTATAATTATACCGCATTCCGTTGCGACATTCCGCATTCCACCGCATTCCACGGGGAGGAAGGAAGTTTTTTGTGCGTACCGCAATTTGCCCTGGCAGCTTTGACCCTGTCACCAATGGGCACATAGACATAATCCAGCGTACCTGCGCCTTGTTTGACCGCGTTTACGTGGCTGTTTTGGAGAACTATCACAAGCCGTCACGGCTGTTTTCTGCAGGAGAACGGGTGGATATGCTCCGTCAGTGCTCCGCAAAACTGCCCAACGTGGAGGTGCTTGCATACGACGGTTTGTTGGCGGATTTAGCTCGGGAACTCAAGGCAAACGCCGTGGTTAAGGGGCTTCGCGCCGTGTCGGATTTCGAGATTGAGTTTCAGCAAGCACTGACCAACAAGCAGCTCAACCCACAATTAGAAACCGTCTTCATGACCGCCGAATCCCAATTTATGTACCTATCCTCTAGCGTCGTCAAGCAGGTGGGGCTGCACGGCGGTACAATCGGCGATTTCGTCCCGAGTGAGATTCTCGGCGCGGTGGAAGACAGAATTAACAGCGTTTTGCGATCGGCATAACCCGTATTCCAACAGGGTTTTCGGGTCAATACAACCACACCACAACAGTAAAAAAACATTAATGGCGCGTATATGCACCAATAAAAATTAGGGGGAAAATGATGGCAATCGAAGATTTAGTAGTACAATTGGAGGCTCTTGTCGGCGAGGGCACAAAGGGGTTTGGCGGTAAAGTCAAGATTGATGCGGAGCAGTTTAAGAAATGTGCCGAGGATATTCGCGCCGGATTGCCCACGGAACTGACCAAGGCGCGGGAAATTCTTGGGCAGAAAGAGCGGATTTTGTACCTTGCCCGCAAGGAAGCATCCCAAGCGACAACGGCAGCTCGGCAGGAGGCGGCGGAGTTGACGGAGACCACCGACAAGAAAATCCGCGAGGGACTTGCGGCGGCGGACGCGGCGGCGAAAAAGCTCAAGGCGGATACAGACGAGGAGTGCAAGCGTGCAGTTGCCAAGGCGCAAGCTCAGGCGACGGATATCGTTGCCAAGGCTCACCAAGAGGCGGCGCGTTTGGTTGAGGAACACGTAATTTCCCGCGACGCAACGAAAGCGGCAGCGGAACTTGCCCGTGAAACTGAAGCAAAAGCTCATGCCATTATCGAGGATGCAAAACAGAAAGCGCGGGATGAAATCAACGAGGCGGTACGTCAGGCGGAGCAGGTACAGAAGCAGGCGAGCGGTGATGCGGCTCGTAAACGCAGCGATGCTGAGAACTACTCCACCCAGGTTCGGGAAGCGGCGGAGGCGTATTCAGGCGGTATCCTAGCTGATGCCCGTCAGCATTTAGAGGATGCTCAAGCCCAGGTTATCGGCGCACAGGCGAAACTCAGTGCGTTGGCGGGAAAATAAAAATAGGTCATTTCATAGAACAAAAAAATTGGAGAACATCATGAAACACATCGAAACCCTCACCCTTGCGACACTTAAAGAATCCGCTGAAAAAGGCGGCTGCGGTGAATGCCAAGCCTCCTGTCAGTCTGCCTGCAAAACCTCCTGCACGGTAGGCAATCAAGCCTGCTTGCAAGAAAAGGAAGATTAGGGGCTATCTGAAAAATAACTAGTCTGTTTTGGCTAAAACGTGTTGAAACATCGTTGAAACTCCTCGTAATACGAAAGTATTCCTGCGCTTTTTTCCTTGCCAGACGAAAAATATTCTCGCAAATCCTGAGCCGATTTTCAAGTTGATCGACTATAGTTTTCAGACAAGCCCTAGTTAAAATATCTAATAAATGATTCATCTATTTAGAAAAAATAACAAGAATTTCTGCGTTGACCCGGCAAGCGGGGCGGTGCATATTGTTGATGACCTCGCCTATGCCTTGCTAGAGAGGATTTCACCGCCCATGGGGGAAAAATGCCCCGATGAACTGGCGAAAACGCTGATGGCACGCGGCTTTGACCCTACTGATATTGATGAAACCTATGATGAGCTTCGCCAACTTGCAGCGGCGAGGCTACTTTTTGGTGCGGACGAATGCGCCGGTTTTGCCCGCGCTCTACAGCCCGCACCGCTCAAGTCTATGTGCCTGAACGTCGCCCACGACTGCAACCTGCGCTGTGCCTACTGCTTTGCCGCCCAAGGAGATTTCGGCAAGGCTAAAGCACTCATGCCCCTGGAAACTGCCAAGGCAGCAGTGGATTTTCTCGTCGCCAAATCGGGGAAACGGCGCAATCTGGAGATTGATTTTTTCGGTGGTGAGCCTCTCATGAACTGGGGTGTGGTTACGGAGACTGTTGCCTATGCCCGCTCTCTGGAGGAGAAAAACGGCAAGAAATTCACTTTCACAATCACCACCAACGGCTTGCTTTTGGACGATGAGAAAAGCGATTACATAAACGCCAACATGAAAAACGTGGTTTTGTCCTTTGACGGACGAAAGGACATCCACGACAAAATGCGGCCTGCACCCAATGGCGGCGGATCCTATGACCTGGTCGTGCCGCGCTATCAAAAGCTCCTGGCGGGGCGCGGCGGCAAGGAATATTATGTCCGCGGGACATTCACCCGGGAAAATCTGGACTTTACGGAAGACATAAAACACATGGTACAGTTGGGCTTCACCCGCCTGTCAATCGAACCTGCCGTACTTGACAGCACTCTGCCGTTTGCCCTGAGGGATGAGGATATTCCCCGCATTGTTGCCGAATATGACCGTCTTGCGGAGTTTCTGCGTGACAGAACTGATGTGACTTTTTTTCATTTCCTGATTGATTTGACCCAAGGAGCCTGTGTGATAAAACGTCTGCGGGGCTGTAGCTGCGGCAACGAGTATTGCGCCGTCACTCCCGACGGGGATATCTACCCATGCCACCAATTTGTGGGGCTTGATGAATGGAGAATGGGCAGTGTGCTGACAGGTGAATGGGACAGCGAAAAGCAGCGCGAATTGGTAGGAGGGCATATTTATAACAAGCCCGAGTGCCAGAAGTGTTGGGCGAGATTTTATTGCGGCGGCGGCTGTAACGCGGCAAATGTTCAGTATCAACACTCACTTTTTGAGCCGACACCGTTGATGTGTGAGCTTGAACGACGGCGGGTTGAGTGTGCTATTGGACTTCAATGAGGATACAGCTACAAAGTCGTAAATTTCAACCCTCAATTCTGTTTGCGCTCCAATAAACGGTGTGGACATTTTGCGTTGAATGTGGTATAATATAGGCATGAAAAAGCAAACGGAAAAAGCGGGACGTAAGTGCCCGCTGTGTGGAAG
>WRKY01000127.1 GCA_009777895.1 Oscillospiraceae bacterium | reverse complement strand
TGCAGAATAAGCACTGCCTCCTCCTCACTTGGCTCCTAGACCATAACCGGCTGGAAGCGCCGCTCGAGAGCTGCGTCCTTTTCTATATATTTGCGGTATTCGTCTAAAGTGGTTGCGCCCACAAGCTGCAGCTCACCCCGGCTCAGGCTGGGCTTTAAAATATTTGCGGCGTCTGTTGTGCCCTCTGCGGAACCTGCGCCGATAATGGTGTGCAGCTCATCAAGGAAAAGTATCACGTCGTCCGCCTTGACAACCTCCTCAATGGCGGACTGAATGCGGTCTTCAAAGTCGCCGCGATATTTTGTACCCGCAACCATGCTTGTCAAATCAAGGGAAATCACCCGCTTATCTCGCACCATATCAGGCACTTGCCCCGTTGAAATCTTCAGGGCGAGCCCCTCGGCAATGGCGGTTTTGCCAACGCCCGGCTCACCGATTAAGCAGGGGTTGTTCTTGGTGCGGCGGGAGAGTATCTGCACCACCCGCTCAATCTCCTCCTGCCGCCCGATGACGGGGTCGATTTTTCCCGCATAGGCAAGCTCCGTGAGGTCACGCCCATATTTTTCTAGCGTGGGAGTATCAGACGGCTTTCCGCCCCGTTTGCCGCGCCTATTGCCCTTTGAACCTGCCTCCATAACCTCGCCGATTCCGCCAACGGATTCAGCAAGCTTATCGAGCACATCCTGGGGCGACACGTTAAGGTTGGAAAGAATCTGCGCCGCCGCACCTGTACTCTCCTGCATGAGGGAGATGAGCAGATGTTCTGGGGCAGTCTGGGTTTGATTGCGGCGTTTGGCTTCCCGTGCCGCGTCCTCAATGATGAGCTTTGCGCGGGTGGTAAAGTGTATGGGCTTGAGAATAGTGGGGGAGCCAAGCCCCATGTTATCGCGGATAATCCGTCCGACGTCATTGGCGTTGAGTCCTTTTGCGCCAAGGGCGGCAAAGGCTAGGTTGTCCCCCACGCGCAACATCCCAAGCAGAAGATGTTCCGTACCCACATAGGTGTGTCCCATCTCCTCGGCTGAACTGATTGCGGCGTTCATCACCGCGTTTGCTTTGTGGTTATAGCCTTGAAATTGATACATGATAATCCTCCCGCCTGAATCCTATCTAATATTTGCCTGTGCAAATAAATTCCGCCGGACCGGTCTTATAAACACAATTATCCGTGCTGTTCCAACGGATTGTCAAGTCACCGCCGCGCAGGCGCAGGGTGATGTCCGTGTCCTTTTGGCAGTGTCCCAACAGGATTGCCGCCACCGCCGTGGCACAGGCGCCGGTACCGCACGCCAGTGTTTCCCCGCTGCCGCGTTCCCAAACGCGCATTTCAAGCAGTGTGGGCGAGTGGACACAGCAAAACTCTGTGTTCACTCTTTCGGGGAACGCCTTGTGATTTTCAAACAGCGGACCGATTTGCCAGAGCTCAAGCTTCGCAGGGCTGTCCTCTAAAAACGTGACGCAGTGGGGGTTTCCCATGCCCACAGCGGTGACAAGCCACCGCTCTCCCGCCGCCTCAATGGGGACGTTTATCGCTCTGTCGCCGTCAAAAAGAGCGGGCAGCTTTGCGGATTCAAGGACAGGTTCGCCCATATTCACCGTCGCCGAGAGGAAATTGCCCTCATCGTCGGTGTTGATGTTGAGTATTTTGATGCCCCCCAGAGTTTCGAGTGTCACGATCTTTTTGTCTGTGAGCTTGTTGTCGTATACATATCGGGCGATACAGCGAGTGGCGTTGCCGCACATTTGAGATTGGGAACCGTCGGCGTTGTACATCTCCATGCGGAAATCCGCCGCCTCACTGGGGTGGATGATAACTAAGCCGTCGGAACCGACACCAAAATTGCGGTTGCTGATTTTCACGGCGAGTTCAGCGGCATTTTCGAGTTTCTCCTCAAAGCCGTTGACATAGATATAGTCGTTTCCCGCACCGTGCATTTTTGTGAAGTTCATAACGTTCCTCCATTATTTGGTCAGTATTGATAATTTAGTGATGTCATTCCCATTATTCATCTTCCTGCTTTTCCGGATTCTGAAACGGTATCGACGGGAAAGACATGGATTCGGTTTCGCGATCGTCCTCTTGCGGTGAGTTGTCAGAATCGCTGATGACCGGTTGATAGTCTGTGTAGTCAAAATTTCCTTGCTCTACAGGAGCAACATAAGCGGTGCTTAATTTTTTGAGTTTGGACACAGCAGCCACACCAGTAATTAGATTGACAAGAACCCAAATTTGGAATATAATCCCAAATACCGTCCCTCTTTCGAACGCAAGCTCACCATCCAAGAACATCAAGAGAACACTGGCGGCAAACAGCAGTGTATCGATGCTAAACGCCGCAAGGGCGGCAATCAGCAGGGCAGGCTTGGTCTTTGAAAACAGCCAACAAAGAAAATAAAAAGCTAGTATGACAAAAGCGGCTACAATACCGATGATTGTGTAGTTTTCCGCTTCATCAACAAGGAAATTAAGGGCAAATAAAGGACCTGCGGCAGAATAGGCAAACACGAATTCCACGCCAAGAATCGAAAGCACAACGTTGAGCGCACTCAACGCGGTCATTAATATTAGGTTGCCCCTAGAATTACTCACCTTTTTTTGAAGTTCGTCGTACATAAAGTTTAATCTTTCTTTGTTTCAAAATGCATTTTATACCGCTCAATCGCTTCAGCGATAAGATTCACCGCCTCATCGCGGTTCATGGTGTTGACCACAGTGGTGAACTTGCCCTCAAGGTCTTTGTATACCTTGAAAAAGTGGCGCATCTCCTCAAAGAGATGGCGGGGCAAATCCTCAATTTCTCTGTAATCGTTGTAGATGGGATCATAGAAAGGGATTGCCACAATTTTGTCGTCGGCACTGCCGTTGTCAATCATGTTTATGGCACCGATGGGATACGCCTTGACCAAAGTGCCCGGTGCAATAGCTTCAGCACACAAAATCAAAACGTCCAGAGGATCGTCGTCCTCGGCATAGGTGCGGGGGATGAAGCCATAACTGGCGGTGTAATGGGTGGAGGTGTAAAGCACTCTGTCCAAAATGAGCATACCTGTTTCCTTATCTAGCTCATATTTCATCTTACTGCCCTTTTCGACCTCCACAACGGCGATAAAATCCTCGGGCTTGATTCTGTCCTGTGAAATGTCGTGCCAAATGTTCATGTTTGCCTCCTTTTCTAGATTCAAGAGAATCCAGTACACGATACCTAAATTGTACCATTTACGCCGAAAAATGTCAAGAGCGGGATTGGGAAAGCGCAGGGTTCGGGCAGTAATTTGAAAATATTCTCTCTATAAATGAACGGTGTGAACATTTTGCGTTGATGATCAAATCTCCACAAAATCGAAAATAGAGCAAGAGGGATCTTTGAAATGATGAAGGTGTTTTTGTGCACCGTCAGGCGAGCGATGGTTCGTGGGTCGTCGATA
>WRKY01000126.1 GCA_009777895.1 Oscillospiraceae bacterium | reverse complement strand
GCCGTGACCGCGTTGTAAGCCTGAAGTGCAGGAATATTGTTATTTACAACCATACCCATTTTGTACAACCTCCTTGTTGTTGTGGGGTTCTGTGCCCCCGAGTGTTCGCCGCCTGAGGCTTCCGTACCTCATCGGCTTCCTATTGAGTAAAAAAACCACGCTCGAATTGCCTTAAAACCGTATTCTTGCCGCCTATGTCCACCTCTTTTCTTTGAAAGAAATCGAAAGTCCCTTTTTATACAAATGGGGCGTTCGAGGCGTACAAAAAACGGCAATAAATCGGCATGACGCAATCGTTTTCGCTAAATGTCGCAAAATAACAACAGTAAGGGCGGCCGCCCCTACAATTCATTTCAGGAATGTTTTATCAGTAATATTGCGTATGCGTTATTTATTAAAATTACTGAGGGGTTTCCCAAATTTGCTCTTGCGTTTTTGTTGACGTGGGATATAATTCCCTTTAATCGAACGCCCCATTTGTACAAATTGGTGCGTATGGTTTATTCTTAGTTTATTTCCTCCTCAAAAGGCAGGGGCGATTAGGTACAAAAAGGGCAGAGAATCTCATCTCTGCCCCTTTTTTTGTGCCAAAACGTTCCGTAAAAATATCGTTCGCGGCATCGGGAATGTCCAACTCTTATCATAATATAAATGTAGTAATCAATTCATACTATATATACTATTATGTCACAATGCGAAATGTATGATGAATTACTGCGGCAATATGGCAAAAAGTTAGGAGGGATTTGTTTGCCGAAAAAAATCCATGAAAAAAGGAATGTCAGCGTCACGGTATGCCTGACGAAACGCCAGAAAACGGCGGTGGAAGAACTTGCCGCAGCTTGGGATATCGACATGGCCACGATAGCCCGCCGGCTGATTCAGCTTCTTCTCAGCAAAAAAACAACTTTGCCGGAACTTCTTGAAAAATACCGGGCGGCACATGCGGATGGAAGCCCCTCGCGCGCTTATGCCCGCACAAATTCGGGGAGTTTGCGGCGCAAGGAATACAGGGTTTGTATCCGGCTGACTCAGGACGAAAAGCAAGTGCTTAACATTTTGGCTGACGAAGGTTTTTACCTTCCCGGAGAATTGGCCGGAATTTTACTTGAGCTTTTCGTCGCCGGAGTCATCAAAAAGAGCGACATCTGGGGATAGCGTTTGCGGCATTGGCAGTGCGTTTGGTGATTAACTGAGCAATATAGCCCGGTAATTTGTCATACGCAGGTAGTGGTAGATTCCTCACTTTGCGCCTTTATTGGTCTTGACGACGAATATATGGTTTCAGCTCCATGACTGTTCAATCGGTACAGCCTGTTTTTGTTGACGCCGCTGGCATCCAGAATGTGCAGTTCCGTAAGTTTTCTCAAGTATCTGTTGGCCCCTGCCGGAGACTTATTTGTGATTTTTCTCGCAACGGCGTTATCTATCCATTCCCGCCCGTTGAAATAAGACAGTAATTTTTCCAGAAAAGCAATTTCGGCATCGCTCAGTTTATCAATCGCTGTATCGCTCACTTTTGCCGTATCGCTCAGGTTATCAATCACGGTATTATCCCCCCGTCTTCGATAGTCCTCTCCTTCGACCGTCACCCAGCCGAAAGAAACAAGCCGTGACGCTATCCTCCCGGCGCCGTCCGGGTCAGCTTCAAGGCGTCGTATCATGGCCCCGGCATGAAGATAATTCGTTGTGACGATGGTTTGTATTCCACGCTCTACGCGCGCGTTTATCACGTCATAAAGGCGGGCTATCGTCCAAACAGACGGTCTTTCAGCGCCGAGGTCGTCTATTGCCAGACAGCTCACGGACTTCACGTGATCAACCATTTCCACGTACAGGTCTGTTTGCTTTTTCTCGAACGTGCTTTTCAGGCGTTCCAAATATCCTATGGCGGAGATAAAAAGCGCGTCGCGTCCCTTAGCCAGCGCAGCTTGAACAATGGCCGCCGCGAGGTGCGTCTTGCCTGCGCCCACGCCGCCGGCCAACACAAGGGAACAGCCGGTTCGGGCCGCGAGAATTGCCGCGTTTTTCGCGCGCTTTACGCTCTCTCCAAGCCCTTCCGTGAAGTAGTTTTCCAGCCTGCATTTTTGTAACGCCGGAGGAATCGCGGCTTCCGAGAAAAGTTTTTCGCTTTTGCGCCGCGCGTCGCGGGCTTGCCGCAGCGGGCAGAATCCCAGGGCGGGATATGCGGTCTTTTTGTCGGGGGTCAATGAAAACCGCATGACGCAGCCTCGCTCCTTGCAGTTGTCAAATCCCTGGCATTTGCGGCACATTGCGCGGTGACGCAGAAAAGTTTGCGCGTCTCCCTCGTTTAGCGAAGGTAACTCGTCACAGCCCAGTCCTTTGAAGTGTTCCAGAAGTTTATCGGTCATCGTATCGGTCATTTACTGTCTCCTTACCTGAAAGAAGAAGTATATTTTTGTATATGTTTGGTTATAGTAAAGATAGTACGTCGTTTTCTGCACCCCTGCCGGTGCGGGATTCGGAGGTGGGCGCAAAATCTGCGCCCCTGCGGGCGGAATTTTTTACGGCTCTTTCGGCGGGCGCAGATTCTGCACCCCTGTAACAAAGAGCGCGGTGCCCCACGATTTTATAAACAGACGCCTTTTGTTTCCCGTTCTCGAAACACTCGATACGCTCGATAACACCACGGGCTATCAGGGCCTTCAAGGATTCCTGAACGCTTCGGACGCTGCAATTCGTTTCTTCGGCTATGGTTTTTACCCTGAGAGGACAGTCCCGCGTTTGGACGTTCACGTGAGTACATATGACGGCAAACACCGCTTTGTCACAGGGAGAAAGAGTGTTATCCCTTATCACCGTCAATATCGACGCAGGCAAACCAAAAATCGGAGGAATCGCGGGGCTGGAAATAGAAAGTATCGTTTTTTTCCTGGTTCTGAACGGCAGGCATGCTATGACCTCCCCGCGCCGTGTTGGGAGCGGCGTTTGTTTTAGGATCGGGACTGAATATGAGTATTTGGGGACTGACCTTTCTTGCCTTTGTCATTCCCAAATCTCGTTTTTCCCGATGATTCCCATGATGAAAAGCTCAAACAAAATTCTTGCCAGTTCGCCGGGAAGGTAAAACCATTCGTCGGCCAGCAAGTTCAATTTTTGCTTTTCTTCGCGGAGCAGGCGGATACAAATTCTGCAATTTCTGGATTCTGCCGGCCTGCTGGTAATTTTTTTGTCCGCTGCCGCCGCCTGATACTTTTGGAGCAGCCCCAAGAGCGTCACTTTGTTGTCAAGAAGGCGCAAAATCAGACGCCGCCCCACCGTCGCCATCTCGATACCCCAATCGCGGGTTATCGCTTCAAGCTCAGATTTTTGGGATTCCGTCAAATGAACCGAGACAGCGGCTTTTCCTTGTTTTCCGCACTCGCTTTTTTCCCGCAAAACAACACCTCCTTTTGCCGGGGCATTTAATAACTTCAAGCGGCGGCTGTATCAAA
>WRKY01000125.1 GCA_009777895.1 Oscillospiraceae bacterium | reverse complement strand
TATCTTCAAAATTATAGCGTACTTCACCTACATAATTTTTATTTTTCAGAACATTTCTCAAGCCTGCGGTTGTCCACTTGCTTCCAAGCTTTGTTTGCACTCCTCTAAGGTTTAATTTTCTGGCTATTTCCGTTGTGCCTATTCCCTTATTCGCATACAAGTCAAAAATTTCACGCACTATCTGTGCTTCACTTTCGATTATAGTCTGTATCTTTTGTCCGTCTGGGCGGTCATAGCCATAACTGGCGGTATGGGAGCAAAGCGTATAGCCCTCATTGACTTTGCGCTCACGCCCTAAAGTAATTCTTTCTGCTATGTTTTCGCGCTCAAATTCCGCAAATATGCCGATAATCTTTAAGAACATACGCCCCGAAGCCGTTTGCGTATCTATGCTCTCCATGAGGGAATTAAACGCGCAATCATATTCATTGAATAAGTCTACAAGAAAAATCAAGTCTGATGTACTACGTGTCAAGCGGTCTATTTTGAAAACCAGTACATTTTTTACTTTTCCCGATTGCACGTCATTAATTAAGCGATTGACTTCGGGGCGGGCTGTGATATTCTTTCCGCTTATCCCCTCGTCAATATAAACGTCATAAATTGTCCAATCCTTAATACGTGCATAGTCCTTTAATTTTTGTTCCTGTCCTCGAACAGAGTAACCCTCTTTTACCTGCTCTTCGGTCGAAACACGGACATATATCGCTGTTTCCATTATTCTTTGCTCCTATCATTACTTTTTGATAGGAGCGCTTCCAACTGTTCTTGTTTCTTTTGACGTACAGCGACTTCAAAAAAGAACTTCATCATTTCAGCTTGCAATGTTTTTGGTAAAATGATTTTTTCTTCCTCATTCTTTTCCTCGCTCATTGTACATACCCCCATGCTAAAATATATTGCGCTCGGGGGATGTCCTATTACAAGAAAACCTTGCTAGGATTTGTCCTTTGCAAGGTTTGGTGTTTTGGATACATCATATTTTTAATATAATCAACAAAACGAACACGCACATTTTGCGCGGCGGAATTGGTGGGGATCCCTAAATGCACAGTGATATAATCGGGGATAAAGACACCGGTGAGAATGCGGCTCTCGGGAGTTTCAAAGGCAATGGGGGATTCCATTTCCGCCTCGGTAATACTCTGGGGCGTCGCTCCCGGCGCCGGCGGAAGCGGTGCTGCCTGCAAATTCTCATCGGGCATCAGCAAACCGATGGGACCAATATAGATATCCTCGTCAGTGATGGGGTTCTTCCCGCTGTCAAGGGGCTTCATGGTGACGGGCAATATCGCCGTCTGGGTGTCCAGAATCTGTACTCCGTGGATGTGTTCTGTGGTGAACCCATGCTTTTCCACGTCCACATTGACCACGGAGTAGGCGGGCTGAAGATAGTTAGGATCCAGTGTGAGCGCCGCATCGGGGGCGGTGAGGGCAATGGCGGCAGTGTTGCCGTTTGCGTCGGTTCGGGCGGTATAGAGGGTCTGTCCCCCGTCATTGTAGATCCGCACCCGCGCATCGCCTACAGGCAATGCGTCGTCCGCGATCGTCGCCTGAATGGTTAAGTAGCCGTGACCCATCTGCTGCGCTGTGTTTTGCGCTGCCGCCGCTGTGCGGCTGCCAGTTCGGTTATTCAATGTTTGCACAATATCATCTCCTAAAAGTTTTTCATTTCTAGGATATGCGCCGCGGAGCAACGGGGTGAGGGCATGGAAAAGCTCCTCGCCCCCACTCCTGTATCCTCACCTCACTCTCGCTTGAAACATCAAGCGCCCCAAAGCTTTGCCGTCGAATGGGATTAAAGGGTAGAGATAACTCTTACCGCTGATAGTTTTGGTGAATCCCAATACCAACAGCTCAAAAACAAAGGCGGCGGCGAAACCCCAAATGCCCCCCAACGCTGTGGCGACGAGCAAGAGCATCCGTGCCAGTTTGAAAGCGTATCCCAACTCGAAACTGGGTTGGGCAAAGTTGGCGATTGCCACGAACGCCATATACAGCACGATTTCCGCGTGAAACCATCCTGCGTTCACCGCCGCGTCCCCCAACACCAACGCCCCCACCACTGCGAAAGCGTTTCCCAATGAAGACGGCGTGTTCAGGCTCGACAGGCGCAAGGCGTCAATTACCAGTTCCACTATCAAAAATTGGACGAAAACGGGCAGTGACAGACTGCTTTGCAGCACTACAAATTGCAAATTTTCCGGTAAAATGTGGGGGTATCGGTTGAGTAATAGCCAGGCGGGGGGGAGGAGGACGGTAAGAATGAACAAAATCAGCCGTACCCAACGCAGATACGTGCCCACTAGCGGCGGGAAATAGTAGTCGTTGGTGTTTTGGAGGAAGTCGAAAAAGCCCGTTGGTGCAATCATTGCGTTGGGGGCGTTGTCCGTGAGGATTAGCAGCCGTCCCTCCATAAGGCACGCCGCCGCCGCGTCTGGGCGTTCGGTGTAGCGGACTTTCGGGAAAGGATTCCAACGTTGCTGCGGTACGAGCTGCTCCAACAGGCTTTGCTGCCCAATGGTCAGGGAACTTGTGCGGATTGATGACAGGCGCGTGTACATTTTTTCCGCCTCATCGGCGTTTGCTTTGCCATCGATATAGCACAAAACGACGTCCGTACGGCTGTCCTGCCCAATTTGCACGCGGCGCATTGTCAGCTTTGGATCGCGAATTCGCCGGCGCAAAAGGGCGGTGTTTGTGAGTATGGATTCAGCGAATCCCTCGTGGGGACCCGTCAAAACCTTGTCGTTTTCAGGCTCTACGATGGGTCGCGGCGGGTATTCGCGCATATCTGCCATGATTGCCTCGCCAATTCCTTCTGCAAGGCAAACGATCTGTCCGCTGAGTACAGCGCGGACGAGGGTATACACGTCGCTGCTCACCAAGGTTTCCGTGTGAGGGATGAAGCGTTCAGCAAAGTGTGCGGCATCGGCGGGCATTTCCCCCATATCTTCAGGAGTTTTTTGCATCCAAAAGGAGAACATGGGGGACGTGACGGGGTCTTTCGTCATGCCATCGAGAAAAAATACGGCTATATTTTTGTCACCCAGTTTGATTTCCCGAAACAGCACGTCAAAAGATTCCCGCGTACGCAGAGCATCGTTGAGCAGTTGGCAGTTTTCGTTGTAGTCGTCTGTTAATTTGGGCAAGATACATCACCTCGAGTGTATTTTGCCCAAATTTTGGATGAGAATACAGAAGGAGCGAAAAATAATCCCGCTATCGCAAAAACTTAAGAGCCTGTATTCAGTAGATTAAACAGAGAATTTTTGAGCGATTTTTCGCCAGGTCAGGCAAAAAACGCAGAAATGATTTCTTCATTTCGAGTATTTTTAACGAAGTTTGGCGGATAAAGCGCCAAAAAGAGAATGTTTCAAGCTACTGAATACAGGTTCTAAAGGTTTTTTCCGTTCTCTCCTGTTTCTTCTAACAAGTTTTTTTCCATTTTACGCTGAAGCTTCGACAAGAATAAAATAAACACCAACATGGCGATGAGGGACGCCGCGACAAAAATCAAGGGGATTGCCTCGCCCTCAATTTCAATTGCCAAAAAATGGGGGGGTTATATAAAAACACCGCAACTAATT
>WRKY01000124.1 GCA_009777895.1 Oscillospiraceae bacterium | reverse complement strand
TATGTTTTCCTCGATATCACATCAAAGTCAGAGGAGTTTCTAGGGCAGCGCTTCCCGACAATTTTCAAAGAGTGCTTGAAGCGGGGGATCAATATCGCGCATGACAAAATCCCCGTCCGCCCCGTCCAGCACTACCTGATGGGCGGCATCAAGACGGATCTCGACGGGCGGACCGGCATAGCAGGGCTGTACGCTTGCGGGGAGTCAGCCGCCACAGGGGTTCACGGCGCAAACCGCCTTGCTTCGAACTCCCTTCTCGAATGCCTTGTTTTCGGCCGCCGGACTGCGCTGAGCGTAAATTCGGGCGGGGGGCGGTTAGTTTTTAGTTGTCAGTCGTCAGTTGTCAGTGGACGTGGGAACGCGGGGGACGAGTTGCCAGTTGTCAGTGATCAGTTGCCAGCGGACGGGGGGGGCGAGCGGGGCGAGTTGTCAGTTGTCAGTTGTCAGTTGTCAGTGGGCGAGGGATGCGAGGGGTCGGTGGCATCGTTTGACGTTCCTGTTAAGCCGTATTTATGCCTGGACTTCGCGGCGTTGCGCGGTGAGATACAGCAGTTGATGGATGACCATTGCGGGGTTATCAGGACAGGTGATGGCCTTCAGCAGGCGTTTGGGCGTGTATCCGCCATTTGCGATCAGCTCGAGTCTGTTTTTGCCGGGAGCAATGAATATCTTGAGACGCTTAGCATAGCGACCGTGGCCAAGGCAATCCTGGAGGCGGCGCTGCTCCGCACGGAGAGCGTGGGCTCGCACTATAGGGTTTAAAACAGTGAACAGTTAACAGTTAACAGTTAACAGTTGTTGTGTCCGCTTTGCGGACGATTTAAAAAACACTCCTAAAGTGTGCTTTGCCAGCAGCCCAAACCCGTTCCCCGTCCTAATTACGCATTACGAATTGTAACTTAGCGACCGCAAACAACTTGTTTTTTATTTGCGTTGCGAGTCGCTAAGGTAATTGCCTTGATACAACGGCAATGAATGCGTCCGCGTCTTCCCTTGCTTTCCAGACATAGGATAATGTACCCGTGTTTTTGGGGATTTGCTATACTGGGCATAGAAAAAGGCGTTGCCGGTAAACGGTTAGCCTAAGTTGTGATTAAGAAAATAACCGCAACCATTGGCAGGGGGCGGTTATTTTCTGTCTTCTCTGCGAGATTTCCACGCTGTGTATGCGGACCACACGGCGCAGATGGCCGAGATGAACGCGATAACGAGCGATAGTATCTCGTATAGTGACACTGCCTCACCCCCTCTCGCTTTGGCATTCGAGGGTTCGGCTAACCGCCTACCGTTGTGGCCTGTCGGCTGACAGGCTGGGCAACGCCTTGTTGGTATTCTAGCCTATTTTGCGGCTTTTGTAAATAATCGTTTGATTCTACATTTGGGCGGGGTTTCGGGTGGGTTTTTGTTGAATTTTTGGAAGTTTGCGATTTGGAAAATGTGCTTGACAGGATTTTGGGGGTTCGCGCTCCGCTGGGATTCCTTTTTTGCTCGCCCAAAAAAGGCGCCAAGGGGAGTGCCCCTTGGATTCCAAAAATCATGAGTCTCTTTTGTCCGTCTTTCAGTAACACAACTGAACCGATGGGTAATAGTTTTTTGATTTGCATAAATACTTCTCCTTATATTTAATTCTGCCGGAGCACTAAGTCTTTTCGTGCGCGCGCAAGTTTTGTCAGGTCTTCGGTAAAGCCGTTTATGCTGAAGATTATGAAGTGATTTGTGCGTTCTGGCTTTTTCCTTGCATAGCACTGAGTAGCTACCCTTGGGATTATTATACCACAAATTATTATAATCCCAAGTCTTATTTGCCCTGCCGCGATAGTTACTAACGATTGACTATTATCTGATTGTGTGATATCATTGCGTCAAAAAACGATAGGTTAACTACCCCGTCAGGAAAGGTTTGGATATGATAAAGAGAAGAGATTCGCTGGATGTCACCGTGAATGAGAATATGCGCGGCGGCGATGGGCGCGTTAGCATTGAGCACATTCTTGGCAAAGGCGAGCTTTACGAGAAAGGGCGGCTGTATGCGCGGCTCATAATAAAGCAGGGCTGCTCCATCGGCTATCATGTCCACGAGGGCGAGATGGAGACTTTCTACGTAATCAGGGGTACAGCCACCTACAACGACAACGGAAAGCAAACGGAGCTGCAATGCGGCGACGTGGCGTACACGCCGGCAGGCAGCGGCCATTCCGTCGCCAACAACGGCGCGGAGGATTTGGAGATTATTGCTCTGATTGTTTATCAGTGATGCCTTTTTCTTGCACCGCACTGAATAGTTTCCCCAAACATGAAAATATTTCATATTTTTTTTATAAAAATCTTGTAAAGATTTAAATTGTGTGTTATCTTTTATAATATTCCGCAAAAAGCCTTGGCGGCGATGAATGACCCTAGCTAGGGTGAAAAATGAAGGAGGTTCGTATGAGCGTTTCAGTCAAAGATTTCAAATGCAGCGGTTGTGGTACCCCCCTTAAGATTCCGAAAAACTCCAGAGGTCAAGTCACTTGTCCGTCATGTAAGAAAGACAGCGTGATAGAAGGCCTTTCCTTCAACGCGGAGATGGCGGCAAAGGAGAACATCAACAGCGGATATCCGCTTTTTGCTCCGCGCGCCACGCTGCACCGCAAGCTAGTCTCCACCTTGTCGAATTCGCCAAACCTGCCCTTGGACGTGTTTGAACACGCCGAAGTAATCCGCGAGGAGCATCATTGCATGCCTGCGTATTATTTTGACTGCAGCGCAACGGCGCACTTCAACTATGAAAAAGGCGTGGACAGGACTCAGGTATACACCGTTGACAGGGGTTCCTATGTCGAAACCAGGGAGAGGACATACACAGATTGGATGCCCGCCAACGGCAGCATTTCAGAGAACAGAACAGTTTTTGCCCCCGGAAACAGAACATTCGTCAAGCAGTTTCAGCGTCTGTACGGGGATTTTACAACCAATAAACTTATTGACTTTGACAGCTTGGAATTCCCCCCCGATGTTGAAACAAGCAATTTCGACATACCGCAGATAGCGGCTTTCAACGAGTTTGTGACGGGCTTTTTTGAGCAACTGTTAAGGGAAAAAGCCGTGGCTACCATTTCGACTTTTCAGTACCAGAACTTTGCTATGGGTGGATCGCCCAGCATACATAAAGAGATGAACCGCGTTTTTCTGGGCATGTACAATGTCGTGTTCAGATACCGAGACATGGAATACTCCGTATGGATGAGCGGTGACGGCGAGAAGGTCTACCATGAGGCTATGCCGGTGGATATGCAGCGCAAGAGCGCCCTTGAAAACAAGCATCAGGCAATGCAGCATGCGCTGGCATCGATTCCTGTTCCGAGCACCGGCCTGTTTACTGCCGGAATGTGGTCTGCCATTGGACTTGCGGTTGTTTTCCTTTTCCTGCCCACGCCCATAAACATAATCGGGCTCTTGCTGTTTACCGGAGGAGCCATAACATGCGGTGTTTTGAAGTCGACAAGGATGAAGCCCTACAGGGCATACTATGCGCAAGTCCAGGCTGGGCATCAGAATGATATCGCCGCTTTTGAAGGCCAAGTGGTCAATGCCGTGCGGCAGTTCAACACAAGAAAACAGGCTCTGCGAGGAATATATGTAGATCTTACCGGCGACGCAAGCGCGTTTCCCGCAGTTCAGGCTCAGAACAGCGGTCCCGGGCAACAAAACTGGCCTCAGCAAGGCGGCCCGCCGCCGCAAGGCCAGTACCAGCAAGGCGGCCCGCCGCCGCAAG
>WRKY01000123.1 GCA_009777895.1 Oscillospiraceae bacterium | reverse complement strand
GAATACTTTCGTATTGCGAGGAGTTTCAACGATGTTGTAGCCCGTTTTAGCCAAAATAGACAAGTTATTTTATTTTTCAGACAGCCTCTATCTCTAACTCTCCCAAAGGCACTAAAACAAACTCCCGCTTCCACATTAGCGGGTGCGGCAATGTCAGCTCAGGGGTGTTGATGCGGAAATTTTCATAAAGCAACAAATCCAAATCCAACGTTCGCGGCGCGTTGGGGTAAGGGCGTTTGCGCCCATGAGCCGCCTCTACGCCAAGCAGCGCGCCCAACAGCGCGTGGGGTGACAGGGTGGTTTCCAGTAAAACACAGGCGTTGAGGTAGTCCCCTTGAGGTTCGGCGCATCCCTGGGGCGCGGTTTCGTGTATCCGCGACATCTTGACCACGCGGGTGTCTGGCAATTTCCCCAACGCCGCTACCGCCTGCTTTATATACTCTTCACGCTCGCCTAGGTTCGACCCCAAGCCAACCACCGCTCTCTTGGGTTTATTGTTCTGCCGCCGTCGATGGATTTTCACACCCACAGCGTCAAAATCCGCATTAATCGGCGCGTCAGGCTTGAAAATTTCCACGGTGACCTCATCCAATTGCCCGAATTCTTCCAAAAGCGTATCCACAATGACCTGTGCCGCTTTTTCCAGTAAATCCCATCGATTCCCGGTAAACAACCGCCGCGCGGTTTTGAGCATTCGAGCATAGCTCACTGTGTCGTCCAACTTGTCGCTGTGACACGCTGCTGAGGCATCCAACTTCCCGCTGATGTTCAGCAGAAAAAACTGTCCGTCCCGCTTCTCCTCCTCGTTTACACCGTGATAGGCAAAAAGCCGCAAATTTTTGATAATAAGTGCATCGTCCATAAATCCCTCCTGAGGGTAATTATAGCAAACGCTGCAACAAAAAGCAAGTTGCGCAAAATGGATTTTTGGTGTATAATTTATGGGTTTGCTGAAAAACTACCTTTCATTTTTCAACATCGCCTTTATAGCTGTATCAATAAGTAAGGAGCATAGATTATAGATGTCCGTCTGGCATCTACACTCTAGAATCTGGAATGACCTATCACGCAGGAAAATACGACGTCGCCGTGGTCGGGGCGGGACACGCGGGGATTGAAGCCGCTCTCGCCGCTGCCCGTTTGGGTTGCTCCACGGCGGTGTTCATGCTGAACATGGATGCGGTAGGCAACTTGCCCTGCAACCCCTCGATTGGAGGCTCCTCCAAGGGGCATTTGGTGCGTGAGATTGATGCGCTTGGAGGAGCGATGGGGAAAATCGCCGATTTAACTACTCTCCAGAGTCGTATGCTCAATCGCGGCAAAGGTCCCGCCGTCCACAGTCCCCGCGCACAAGTTGACCGCCGTTTGTACAGTGCCGCCATGAAGTCTCTCCTTGAGGGGCAGGTGAACCTCCATATCCGTCAGGCGGAAATTATTGCCGTTGAGCCTGTCGGCAAGGGCTATGCAATCACTACACGTCTGGGAGCTGTATACACCGCCGACTGCGTGATTTTGGCGACAGGCACTTTCTTGGCGGGGAGGATACATATAGGGGATTGTAGCTATGACAGCGGTCCTGACGGGATGTTCCCCGCTGTTGATTTGGCGAAATCTCTGAAAAAAATGGGGCTGCCGTTGCGCCGTTTCAAAACGGGTACGCCCCCCCGTATCCATCGGGCAAGTGTGGATTTTTCCAAGCTCGAACTCCAAGAGGGGGAAATGCCACCTGCTGCATTTTCATTTAGTAAAGAAGAGGTTTTGAGCGCGCTAGATAAGGGTTACGGTACAAAGACTAACCCGCTTATTCCCAATTTTAGCGGAGAACTGACCCTCTGCCACATCGGCTACACAACGGAGAAAACCGCCGAAACTATCCGCCAAAATATCTACCGCTCACCCCTTTACAGCGGAAAAATCGAGGGAACAGGACCGCGCTATTGCCCTTCCATCGAGGACAAAATTACTCGCTTTCCCGACAAGAAACGCCACCAGATTTTCCTTGAACCCTGCGGCGAGGATACCCAAGAACTATACCTTCAAGGGGTGTCATCCTCCTTGCCTGAGGACGTGCAAATCGCCGTCGTCCGCTCCATTGAGGGACTGGAAAACGCCGTGTTCACCCGCCCCGCCTACGCCATCGAATACGACTGTGTTGACCCATTGGCTATGAACGCAAGCCTTGAGTTTCTGAACTTTCCGCGGCTTTTCGGCGCGGGGCAGTTCAACGGCTCATCGGGTTACGAGGAGGCGGCGGCACAGGGCTTGCTTGCGGGGATAAACGCCGCGCGTAAAGTCATGGGCAAGCCCCCTGTTATTTTGCCGCGCTCCAACTCCTATATCGGCACACTGGCGGACGACCTAGTCACCAAGGGGTGCTCCGACCCCTACCGCATGATGACCGCCCGCAGCGAGTATCGCCTGCTTTTGCGTCAAGACAACGCCGACCGCCGTCTGACCCCGTTAGGCTATGAAATCGGCTTAGTCAACGAGGAAAGGTATGACAAATTCCGCGAGAAATTGTCACAAATTCAGATGGAAAAACAGCGCGCCGCCAAGCTGCGCATACCCTGTACAGAGCAGTTGAAAGCACTTTGCGAGGACTTTGGGCAGGCGCTGCAAGGCTCTTTCACACTGGAACAACTGCTGAAACGCCCCCGCTTGACCTATGAAAACCTAGCTCCTTTCGACCAAGAGCGTCCCGAATTGCCCGCAGAAATTTTTGAGGCGGTGGAGATTGACATCAAGTATGCGGGCTACATTGCCCGACAGGAGGCGGCAGTGCATGAGGCGTCGCGGCTTGAAGAGAAGCAATTGCCCGCGAACATTGACTACGCCCAAATTGGCGGTTTGCGCCTTGAGGCACAAGAAAAACTAGCCGCCGCCCGCCCACAAAACTTGGGGCAGGCAGGACGAATTTCGGGTGTGACCCCCGCCGATGTGGCGGTGCTTATTGTTTGGTTGGGGAAATAGTTGTGGGCGTTTGGCGTTTTTTATGAAGTGATAGTATAATGGGAAAAATGAAAACAAAGTATCAACGCCATTTTGCGGTGTTTTATATTTTATGTTAAGTGCTATTCATACTTGCTAATAAACCGCAGAAAATTCCCGCTCAAAATCCCCTCCCGCTCACTGTCGCTGAGGTGGAGGTTGCCGATATATTCAAGTTCTTTCTTTGCCCTCCACATGGGGTAATCCGTGCCGAAAAAGACCTTATCCGTGCCGAAAGTTTCGATTAAGAGTTTGGCAAAACGGGGCTTTACGGCGTATAGACTGGAGCAGGTGTCCACATAAACGCCAAACTCTGCAAGCTCGGCGGCATGGGAGCCCCACTCGCTCCAACCGCCCATGTGGGCAGCAATGATGTCTAGCTTTGGGAAAGCGCGGGCGATGTTCACCACGCGGGCGGGCTTGGTGTAGCCCGTGCGGTAGTCGCCGCTGTGGGTCAGCAGAGGCAGGCGGTTCTCAATGCACTCATACAGGCGCATGGCGGCAGGGCTGTCGATATCAAAACGCTGAAAATCGCCGTGGATTTTCACGCCCACCAATCCCAACGCGATAATTTCGTCCACGAGGGCGGGGATGTCTTCACAGTCGGGGTGGAGGGTGCCGTACCCCCAAAATCTCCCGTCGCTTTCCTCAACGGACTTGGCTATAAATTTGTTGATATTTCGCACCTGGGTGGGCAATGTGGCGACGGAGCAGACCACGAATTTGTCGATGCCCGCAGCAGTTCCGGTTTTGATGAGGTTTGCTGCCGTGCCGTCATAGCCCATGGGCATTTCGTAGTATTCGCCGATTGTCCT
>WRKY01000122.1 GCA_009777895.1 Oscillospiraceae bacterium | reverse complement strand
TCTGGGTGGTGATTGAGGAAAAGGGATTGAGCTTCATGTTTTTGTTCTCCTGTTTTCGGGGTTGGTTTGCTGTTAATATTATACAATTATTTTGCGGTTTGTGCAAGAGGGGGAAGCTGTGTTGTAGCGACAACTGCGAATATCACATTAGCGGCGCCGCTTTTGCGCAAAGCCTTCGCGCATTCGAATAAGGTCGCTCCAGTGGTTGCGATATCGTCAATAAGCAGCAGCCTTTGATTTTTAACATCCGCACTGCCAAAGGCACCGTTGACGTTTTCCCAACGCTCATCACTTTTAAAGTTACGCTGGCTAGGGGTATCGCGCAGACGCGTTAAAACATCCAATACCGGCAAATCTAAAATCTTGCCCAGTTCCTGTGCCAATAGGCGGCTTTGGTTGTATCCCCGCTGCCGTTCTCTTTTCGGATGCAACGGCACGTAACAAATCCCGTCAAAAATAAAGTTTTCGAGGATTTTGGATATACTTTGCGCAAAAAAAGTCACACCGTCAAAAGCGCGCTCAAACTTCAATTGAAGCAAACCTGAACGAATTGCGCCGTCATAAATAAACGGGGAAAGGATCCCATTTTCAATTTTGGGCATAGGTGTATCTGAAATGTACTTCTCACAAGTCTTGCACAACTCATCACTGGGCAAAACAAGCTCACCGCAGAGAAAACACCTGCGAGGAAAAAATAAATAGCCCAAGCGGTTTAAAATCATAAATTATCAGCCTTTCCTAATTTTTTTATCCCCTCACGCAATCCTCAACTCCATTCCCCGCCGCAGCGAATAGACCACAACCTCCTTGACCTCTTTACCCTCGCACAGGGCGAGCGCCTTGGCATAGACGCACATTTGCGGGGTGTAGCGGCGCAAAAGCTCTTCGGGGGGGGCGTGGTCGGTCTTGTAGTCCACGATTACTAGCTTGTCGTCCTCCTCAAAAACGCAGTCCGCCGCGCCGATAACGGTGATTTTCTGGCGGCAATCGGGGTACTCCGGGTATAGCTCATTCACGGGCAGGCGGGCGGTGAATTGCCGCTCCCGGCGATAATTCGGTGAGGCTAAAATACGCCTGACAATATCGCTTTTCAGGAAGTTTGCAATCATTTTTTTCTCGTTGCCGCTAAGGCTCTTGGGATCCAAATTGCCATCCGGGACAATTTTTGCCAGTGCCTGGTCAATATCTCCGGCAGAAAAGTCAATTCGTTCTAATACCCAGTGGATCAACGTCCCGCGTTGGGCGGCGGTTTTCAGCTGTGTATCCAAAAAATCGGGGCGGCTCTCGGCGATTCTTTCGGGGTAATCGCTCTTTGCGAATGACGACGCGGCTTGTTTCGCCGGCATTCCCTCAGGGGCATTTTGGGTATATTGCCACTCCATGTCGGCGCGGATTTTCTCCGCTAAAAGCTTGTCCGTCTCAGGCAGAGCAAGATTTTCCTCTCCCTGTTCCTCAAAGAGGGGGACATCCGCAATCCGCGCATCCAATGGAAAATCAACATGGCGTTGACAGCCATTTTCGTCTAGAAAATGAGGCAAAATCCATTCCAAATAACTGCTCGCTTTGCGCACGCTGTAGGGGGATTGCTTGCCCGCAAGGCTCTTGGCGTTTGTGCTTGTCAAAAACCGCTCTGCCGTTGTATTGTGGGGTGCCGTGCCGACAAAGACAAGCATATCCCTCGCCCGGGTGGCGGCGACATAGAGTAGGCGCAGCTCCTCGGAGCGATCCTGTCCCCGCACTTCCTGGCAGGCAGCGATGTGCGCAAGTGTGGGATACAGCCCAAAAACGTCGTCCTGGCGCAGCTTCAAGCCCAGTCCTGCCCGAGGTGAGATCACCGCCGCCTGTTTGCTGTCCTCAATGTTAAAACCTCTGCCAATGTCCGCGACGATGCACACGGGGAACTCAAGCCCCTTGGATTTGTGGATAGACATAATCCGCACCGCCGAATCTCCGCTAGGGGGAAGCGGTGCGGCTTCTATGTCCTGTCCTCTCTCCCGCAACGCGTCCATGAAGCGCAAAAATCCTGATAGCCCAGGTCGTCCCCAGTTGTTGGAGTTTGCGGAAAATTCCTGAAGTTTTTGCAGGTTCAACCGTCTGCGCTTGCCGTTTTTCATCGCCAACACAATCGACCACAGTCCGCTCTCCTCAAAAAGGCGCGCAAGAAAAAGCTCTGTGGGCAGCGCCAAAGCGAGGGTACGCCAGTTTTCAATACACAGCAAAAACTCCTCTACCGCACTGTTTTCCTGGCGTGCCGCCGCAAGTTTTTTATATAGCCCTCCCTCTTTTTTACGGCTGATTTCCGCAACAAAGTCCTCGCTAAAACCGAAAATCGGCGAGAGCAGCACCGACAAAAGCGGGATATCCTGAACGGGGTTATCCACCACCTGAAGCAGGGACATTGCAAGGCGAATTTCCGCCGAGTCGAAAAAACCGCCTCCCAACTCTGTGGAGGAGGGGATGTTCAGGGCGGTGAGGGCGGCAGCATAGACATTGGCGCGTTTTTGGGGTGAGCGCATTAGGACGGCGATGTCCCCCACTTCAATGGGTCGTCCATCCACCTCTCTCCCGGAATCCAAAAGCCCCCGAATGTACCGGGCGCAATACCGCGCCTGCTGAACATCCCTGTCCTCGTCTTTCGTAGTACGCAATAGCCGCAATTGGCAATCCGCAGAAAAACTATCACTCCATTCATCATTTTCCGATTTCTCTCGTTGCGGAAACAAGAATTCCTCCTCGTTGTAGTCAATTTCTCCCGCGCGCGGCTGCATTAGACGGGCGAAAAGATAGTTGACACAGGATGTGATTGAGGGGGAAG
The DNA here is from genome assembly GCA_009777895.1 of Oscillospiraceae bacterium. GTDB lineage: Bacteria > Bacillota > Clostridia > Oscillospirales > Acutalibacteraceae > WRKY01. The sequence goes on along the minus strand of WRKY01000122.1, from coordinate 1,004 downwards.
AACGGTAATTTTTACCAAGGATTATTTTTCCGCCCTGTTTGCTCTCGCTTTTGTCCAACGCGTCACGGCGTTCCAGGAAAATATTAGGTTCCGCCTGACGGAAGCGGTAAATACTCTGCTTCACATCCCCTACGAAAAACAGATTTTTCTCATCGTCACTCAAGACCACAAACAACGCCTCTTGAAGACGGTTAACGTCCTGATATTCGTCCACCAAAATTTCCGTAAACTGTTGGGAAAATGCGCGCGCCAATGGAGTTTTTGTTCCGTCTGTGTTTAGCAGCAGTCTCAAGGCAAGGTGCTGAATATCTCCAAAATCCGCACGCCCTTCCTCCCGTTTTCGCGTAGCCAAAAGCGCGTCAAAGCGTTTGACGACGGCGATTAACTCCCGCGCCATGGGCAGAATTTCCAACGCGTCTTCCGTGGCGGTTTTTTCGTCAAAAAGGAAGATCTCATCGCGGATTTTTCGCAGGGTATCTTTGCAGTAATCCCGCCGTTTGTCGGCAAAATCATAGAGAGACGAGTTTGCATAACCCTTGGGTTTGCTGTCTTTCCGCGCAAATCTAATATCCCCAAACGCCTGTCTCGCCTGATCCCAGTTCCCTTGGGCAATTTTCTCACCCAACCGCTCCAAAAGCGCAATGTCACTGATATATGCCCCGCGAAAACTTCCGTGAACCTCTGTCTCCGCGCCGAAAAGCTGCAATCCCTCCTTGTGCACTTCAATCAACGCGTCAATCCCCTCCCGGGCCTCCCGCAACAAAATCCGTCCCCACAGGCTCTCGCCCAAGGGTCGTTCACCGCCGTACGGCACAAGCAAATTATCTAGCCACTGGACAGGATTCGGGTTCGCCCGCGCTTTGCCATATATAGAGAGAATCGCCTGTTCCAGTCGGTCATCACCGCGAGTGTCGCTGAAAAGTCCCGTCAGCTTCAGGAATTCCTCACGATTTTCTTCGTAAGCTTCGTGCAAAACCCGCTCCATGATTTCCGCCTCTAGGGCT
>WRKY01000121.1 GCA_009777895.1 Oscillospiraceae bacterium | reverse complement strand
CAAGCACATGGGTTGGTTGGAAACCTTTGTGCTGCCCCTGTCGATTTTCGGCTCACTGGGCATTGTCATGCTCCTCGGAGAGATTTTGCCCGCCGAATATGTCAATCTGGAATGGAGGTATTGAGATGAAAAACAAGGAAAGTTACATTGACAGCATCCACCGTTGGGGTTCAATCTGGAGTGTCACGGCTCTGTGTGTTATGCTTGCCGTGCCGCTTGGCATCAGTCTTTACTGGAACGTGTGGCCCAATTTCACCATGCTTTTCAAAGGTCTGCTCTCAATATTGGCGCTCTACTGGACCACAGCAATCATAGAAGTCATCACCTACACCCCAATGCTCGGCGCGGGCGGTACATACTTGAGCTTTGTATCGGGAAACATCAGTAATCTGAAACTGCCCTGCGGACTTGCCGCCATGGAGGCGGCGGGGGTGCGCGCCAACAGTGAGGAGGGGGAAGTACTCTCCACCATAGCCATCGCCTCCAGTGCGGTGACGACGACTCTTGTCCTGGCTGTAGGTGTATTGGTTTTTCGCCCTGTTTTGCCCGTATTGACCTCCCCTGACTCACCGTTTTCCACGGCTTTCCGTCAAGTCTTACCCGCCCTTTTCGGCGCCTTGGGCGGGAGCTATCTTGCAAAACACTGGCGCATCTCCGTATTCCCGCTGATTGTGGGCGTGGTGATATTGCTGTTCAGCGGTTCAATGCCCGTGGGCACGCTTTTAATTTTCACTGTGATAGCTTCTTTGGGCGGCGCTCATGTTATGTTTAAGCTGCGGGGAGAATCCTGAACTTTTTTATCTCTTTAGGACCTGAAAGGACTAAAAATGTCGTCATTCTACGCCATGCTTGACCGCATGAAATATATCAACCGTTGGGGGCTGATGCGCAACACCCGCCCTGAGTCCCTTTCAGAACACGCCCAACGCACAGCGTGGTTGGCTCACGCACTGGCGGTACTGCGAAACCGCCGTTTTGGCGGCAATGCGGATCCCAACCGCGCGGCGGTTTTGGCGCTTTTTCACGACAGCTGTGAGGCTCTAACCGGCGATATGCCCACACCCGTAAAGTATTACAGCGATGACGTTCGCAGTGCTTACACTACCGTGGAAGAGCACGCTGCCAACAGACTCTTGGCGATGCTCCCCGCGGATTTACGTGAGGACTACGCGCCGTTTTTTCAGCAGCGCGAGGAGGACAATGCACTTTGGGAGTTGGTCAAGGCGGCGGATACTCTGTGTGCATATTTGAAGTGCCTTGAGGAGTTGAACGCGGGCAACCGGGAATTTGCCGTTGCCGCCAAGCAGACCCGCGCCAAGCTCGATGCCATGAATTTGCCTGAGTTAAATATGTTTCTCGACGAGTTTCTGGCTGCCTTTGGGCAAACCTTGGATAGCCTGTCATCAGATTGAACGGAGTGCAGCCCTAAAATGTTGAGCGTTTATGCTTTTGGCAAACTGAAAGAGCCCCACTACAAAGCGGCAGCGGGGGAGTATGTCAAGCGCCTTGGGGCGTTTGGCGGGGTGAATATTCGCGAACTTGAGCCCGCGTTTTTGCCGCAAAACCCCAGTGAAAAACAGATTCAGGCGGCACTGGAAAAAGAGGGGAAAGCTCTCCTTTCGGCAACGGCTAAAGAAACCCGAATCTGCGCTTTATGCGTTGACGGGGTGCCTATTTCCACGGAGGATTTTGCCGCAAAATTGGCGCGGATGCCCGCCATCGCCTTTGTTATCGGCAGTTCTCACGGGCTTGCTCAAAACGTCAAAGACGCGGCGGTGTGGCGCCTGTCCCTCTCGCCTATGACACTGCCCCACGAACTTGCGCGGGTGGTGCTTTTGGAGCAGATTTACCGCGCAAAGATGATTAACGCCGGACGGCAGTATCATAAGTGAGGTGAAATCTTTCCCTTGCTCTCTATAAAGCCAAAATCTCAATCCCTGCCTGTTGTAGCACAGCGATTGCGGCGGCATTATCTTTCACGCGCAGGACGACGCCCGCTTTGCCTTGGGTTGGCGTGAGGAAGGCATACGCATACTCAATGCTGATACCCGCGGCGGCAAGGGCGGCAACCACGGCAGAGAAACCGCCGGGTGCATCCTCAACACAAACGCCAAGAACCTTTGTGGCGGTGATCATCAGTCCAGCGCCTTTCAGCTCGTCAAGGGCTTTTTCCGTGTTATCGACAATCAGGCGCAATATGCCGTAATCTGCGCTGTCCGCTAAAGACAAGGCGCGGATGTCGATGTTAAAGGACGCGATTTTTTCCGTCAATTCTGCCAAACGTCCAGGGCGGTTCTCGGCAAATATTGACAATTGTAGAATTTCCATAACAATCTCCTTAAGTCATTAATTAAATAATACGACATAGTAACCAGATTATTTCTGAACACTGATTACCGTCTTGATTTTAGATACGGCGTTTATCGACAACTCGCACCGCCTTACCCTCACTGCGGGGAAGTGTGTGAGGCTCAACCAATTTGACCTTTGAGCCAACTCCCAGTGTGGAGAGCATCGCGCTAGAAATTTTCTTTTCCACGGCGGCAATCTGGCTGATTTCGTCGCTGAAAAATTTCTCGCTCATCTCAATGCAGACGGTCATTGTGTCAAGATTGTTCTCACGCTCCACGATTATCTGATAATTCGGCTCCATGCCCAACGACAAAATCACGTGTTCAACTTGGGACGGGAAGACGTTCACACCGCGGATAATCAGCATATCGTCGCTGCGCCCCCGGGGTTTCATCATCTTCACGAGTGTGCGTCCGCAAGCACATTTTTCCCGCACCAGATAGGAAATATCGCGGGTGCGGTAACGAACTAGGGGCAGAGCTTCCTTACCGATACAGGTGAATACTAATTCGCCGTATTCGCCGTCTGGAAGAACTTCCAAGGTGTCGGGGTCGATGATTTCCGGATAGAAATAGTCCTCACAGACGTGCATTCCGTTTTGCTCAGAGCATTCATAGGAGACGCCCGGTCCGGCGATTTCGCTCAAGCCGTAAATGTCGTACGCCTTGATGCCCAGGGCTTTTTCAATCTCCAGGCGCATATTTTCGCTCCACGCCTCCGCGCCGAAAATCCCCGCCCTCAGGGGGATTGCGTCGGGAGAGATGCCCATTTCCCTCAGGCTCTCGCCCAAATACATGGCATATGATGGGGTGCAACACAGGATATCCGACTCAAAATCCTGCATGATTTGCAGCTGACGTGGTGTGTTGCCGCTAGACACGGGGATGTTGATTGCGCCGACGAGTTCGGCACCGTAATGCAGACCTAGTCCGCCGGTGAATAATCCGTATCCGTATGACACGTGGATGAAGTCGTTGGCGGTGCCGCCCGCGGCGACAATCGCCCGCGCCGCACCCTCGGACCAGTGAAGCATATCCTCTTTTGTGTAACCCACAACAGTCTGCTTACCCGTCGTACCGCTAGAGGCGTGAATTCGCACAAGCTTGTCCCGTCCAACGGCGAACAAGCCATATGGGTAGTTGTCGCGCAGATCCTGCTTGACGGTGAAAGGCAGCTTTACGATGTCGTCGATACTGGCGATGTCCTCTGGCTTTAACCCCATTTCGTCGAATTTTTTCTTATAAAATGGCACGTTATTATAGCAATTTCGCACCATTTTTTGTAGTCTTTCTGACTGGATTTCCCGCATTTTCTCGGGAGAGGCGGTTTCGATTTCTGGTTGATAATACATGGGGTTCTCCTTAATAGATTTTAGAGCCTGTAGAATACAGGTTCTTAGAAAAATAGCCTTGAATGTATAAGGCTCGTCAAATGACTTTGCACGTTAGTCATTTTGGCGTATTCTCTCGCTAAATTATACCCTATTATGTCCCCCTGTGTCAAGTGTTTTTTTCAGGCATAGTATATATAGTCACCTAACTTGAAAATCAACTCGTCTTTCCGCCTTATTTTCCATCTAACTTCGTCAAAAATGCTCGCAATACGAAAGTATTACTGCGCTTTTTTCCTTGCCAGACGAAAAAT
>WRKY01000120.1 GCA_009777895.1 Oscillospiraceae bacterium | reverse complement strand
ATCGATCTTTACAGTGCTTATTTGGGTTTGCAATTCTTTTATCACGTCTGCAAAATCTTCATCGGTTGTAGGTAAGTCATCATCGCCGCTTGCGGCGTCTCCGGCTATCGCCCGCGCTGCCCTTAATGCGGTGACTTGAGTGCTGTTCAACGCGCTGCCCCCAGGGCGCGTCAGACCAAAAATTCCCGCCGCTTCACCAATGACGTAAAGCCCCTCAAGATTGGTTCGGCAGTGCTCGTCTACCAAAACGCCGCCGTTATTGTGCTGAGCGCAGATTGCCGCCTCCAAGGGTTCGCTGTAAAGGTCAATACCTTTACTCATGTAAAGCTCAATCGCCTTGGGGTTAAGTCTCTCCATCCGTCCTATGGGGGTATCAAAAACACTTTCCCGCTCCTGCAGGTAATCCCTCACATCTTTAGGCAGCGCCTTGAAGTCATAGCCAGTGGGGTTGCGGCGATAGTCTAAAAATACGCGCCGTTTTGCAGAGGTTTCGGCGTGAATGAGCATATCCAAGCGGGACGTGCCGTCAATTTTCGCTGCGTCAAAGGGCCACTGCGATCCCTTGCGGAACACCGCGGCTATGCCGTTCGCCCCCAGGGCATCGTAAATAAAGTCGTACTTTTTCCCCTGCTCATCTTCTGAATAGATGTGTGGCATAACCTGCAAATATGTTCCAGAAAGATTCCAACGGAACTTAAGGGACGCAAGCCCGTACTGCCACTCGCAGAAATTCACTAGCTTCACGCCCGCATCAATCAGCACTCCCGTTGCCCCTCGTTGGGACTGCGGGTACACACTTTGGGCGTAAATATTGGCGGGGGCACCGGTGGCGAATATAACATTCTTGGCGAAAATGCTGACAAGGGTTTTGCCTTTACACAGCGCCGCAATGCCGTAAACGCGGTCTTTCTTGCGGAGGATTTTCACTACCTGCATATCGTCAAAAATCGGAGTTTTATCCCTTTCTAGAACCTGCTTTTCAAGGCACTCCACCATGGATTTCGAGGTCAGCGGTCCAATGGAGGTGGCTCTCCCGCCCCTGTCGTGATCAGTTTTATAGGAGGGGAAAGCGCCGTATTTGTCCTGAGGGAAATACACTCCAAGCTCCAATAAACGGTAAAAACACCGCATGGAATTCGCCCCTTCAACGTATGCCAAAACCCCGTCGCAACAGCCGCCATCCATGTAATCCCATGCCAACGCCGCCGCGCTGTCCTCGGTCTGTCCGTCCTGTGATGGCTTGTAGTAGGTCTGTTTGTCGCTGCCTATGTTGCGGGAAGTGCCGCAATTTTTGCCGTTGGTGACGATGGCAATGTCCGTCACGCCGTGGCGGCGCAGGGCATCTGCCGCCGCGTACCCAGCCGCCCCTGTGCCGATAATGATTGTGTTGAATTTGTGCATTTCTGTTTTACTCATTCTTATTCTTGAATTCCCCGAAAAGTGACTGCGCCGCTTTCGATCCGACGACTGCGGTGAGTTCGTCCAATGTCGCCTCGCGGATGGCTTTCATGGTCTTGAAGTGTTTCAGCAGTTTTTTTGCCCGCGACTCGCCGATGCCCTCAATCTGGGTGAGCGTCCCCGCGAGGCTGCTTTTGCCCCGCTTTTGGCGGTGATAGGCTATGGCAAAGCGGTGTACCTCTTCCTGTATCCGTCCGATGAGTGTAAATGCTTGCCGCTTTACAGTCAGCGACAATTCCTTGCCGTCGACGGCAATCGCTCGCGTTCGGTGTTTACTGTCTTTCACCATACCAAAGGCGGGCACTGTAAAGCCTAGTGACTTTACAACTGACAGCACGGCGTTTACCTGATTTTGCCCTCCGTCTAGCAGCACCAGATCCGGCAATGTGCCGAAATCGTCGTTTTCATCCCTTTCCTCTATGTAACGTTTCAAGCGGCGTTCTATCACCTCGGCCATCGCTGCGCAGTCGTCCCCGGCGGCAGCGTGGCGGATTTGAAAACGCTTGTACGCCCGTTTAAGAGGTACACCATCGAGAAAAACAACCATGCCGCCTACGGCATTTTCACCCCCTGTGTGGGATATATCATAGGCTTCGATTCGTGCGGGAGGCGTGTCAAGTCCAAGCACTGCCGCAAGTTCGTCCAAGGCGGCGGTGACTTTCCCTGTACGCCCTGAATTTTGCGCCAAATGCTGCGCCGCGTTGGCTCGGCACATCTCAACAAGACGCAAGGGTTCGCCCTTTACAGGCAAAATCACACTCACTTTATGACCTGCTTTTTCCGCCATCCAATTCGTCAAAAGCTCCAAATCTGCGACAGCTTCGCTGTAAACGTTATGAGCTTTACAGCTCTTTTCGTCCTGTATACCCTCTAAATTTTCATGGTGATCCGCCCCTTGCTGTGCCGTGCCGTCAATGACCACTCTTCGGGGAACAAAATCACGTATTGTATAATACTGCAGCAACAATTCCCGCCACGCCGCAGGTAAATTAGCAGGGGTCGGGAATAAAAAGTTCTCAACGTCATAAAGCTTGCTGTCCTTAAAGCGCAGAACGCAAAGACAGCTTTTCCCCCGCTCCCGTACGATGGCGAAAACGTCTTGCTCGGGGTGGGTGGTGTTCATGACCTTTTGCTTGTTTTTCAGCGCTTTCATGGCTTTAAGGCTGTCTCGCAGGCGTGCGGCGGTTTCAAAATCCAAGTTTTCTGCCGCCTGTTTCATCCTCGCCTCAAGCTCCTGCATCGCCTTGCTCTCACCCTGCCGCAAAAACGACAGGGCATCCGCCGCACACTGGGCGTAGTCCTCCTGCAGCACCTTTCCGGAGCATGGAGCCTGGCAGAGCTTGATGAAGTGGTTCAGGCAGGGTCGCCCTTTGCCGATATCGCGAGGAAAAACCTTTGCGCATTGCGGCAGGCGAAAAATCTTTTTCACCCCGTCAACCGCCTGGTTCACCAAATACGCGCTAGTGTATGGTCCCAAATATTGGGCATCGTCGTTGGCGAGCTGTTTCACGGCGTAAAAATTGCTCCAAGGCGGCGGCGTGACCCGCAGGTAGTGAAAGCCTTTGTCGTCCTTGAGCAGGATATTGTAGCGGGGGTGGTGCTGCTTTATCAGAGAACACTCCAACAACAGACATTCCTGTTCTGTGTCCGTCAAAATCACCTCAAAATCGGCGATATTACTAAGCAGTGCAAGGGTTTTCGCATCCTCGTGAGCCAGATTGAAGTAACTCCCCACGCGATTTTTCAGCGCCTTTGCCTTTCCCACATAGATCACCTGCCCCTTGGAGTCTTTCATCAGGTAAACCCCAGGGGTCGCGGGCAGTTGCGCCGCCTTTTTCTTCAATTTTTTCAGCTGCTCGTCCATATATATAGTATAGGCTAATTGGGCTTTGATGTCAAGACGCGGAAACGGGAAATATTCGCCCCAATTTGCATTTTCCAAAATTTTTTGCTATAATTTCCCCAAGAGTCAATACAATAGAGAGGACATTATCATGTCAACAAAAAAAGCCCAAGGGCAAACCGAATTTACCGCCAAGGAAAACATATGGATGACGGTAAAATATCTGTTTTTTGTGTCCACGGCGGGGATAATCCAAATCGCATTGTTCAACCTCCTGCGGATGTTCGTCTTCAAAGACAACGAAAATCCCTTCGGTTGGAGCTACTTCATCGCCACTGTGGTGTCCATCATCTGGAACTACACCATCAACCGCCGCTATACATTCAAATCCACCGTGGACTACAAGCGTGTGTTACTAATGGCTCTATGTTATAACGCCGTTTTCGTGCCGCTGTCAACATTTGGCGGGCAGGCGTTGGTGGCGTGGCTGAACATCGAAAACGAGCTGTGGGAAAACGCCGTCCTCATCGGCATCATGATGAGTAACGCGGTGGTTGAATACATCTACCAACGCTTGGCAATTCACAAAGGCGCAATCAACACAAACGAGCTCGCCCAGACGAATGATGACGAAAGTTGAAAATGCTCGCAATACGAAAGTATTCCTGTGCTTTTTTCCTTGCCAGACGAAAAATATTCTCGCAAATCCTGAGCCGATTTTCAAGTT
>WRKY01000119.1 GCA_009777895.1 Oscillospiraceae bacterium | reverse complement strand
CACCGACACCCCCTGCACCCAAACCCCCAAGGGGGGGCAACCCATTAGCGGCTTCCTCGAATGCAGCCTTGACGGCGTTGCCGCCCGCCGCGATTCCGCAGGTTGCCAGTCCCACCACCACACGGGTGGTGTCTGCGCCCTGCGCGGTTTTGGTCATTTTCGCTATTGCGGCTTCTTTCGCCGCATTAAGCTCCGCGATTGTTGTCATGGATGTTCTCCTTTTACTGTTAGTGGAAGAGAGAAAACTCTCAAAACCTCCGCAAAAGCTACTAAAAGCAGCTGCTACAGAGGCTTATTCAGATCTATATTTTGCCAGGATTTCTGGGATTTGCGACGGAACAAGATTGCCGTAAACATCGTCGTTAATCATCATTACAGGTGCAAGTCCGCAGGCGCCGATACAGCGGCAGGGTTCAATGCTGAACAAGCCGTCCTCGGTGCACTCATCGTTGCCGATGCCAAGTTCCGCCTGTACTTTGTCAAGGATTTCCTGAGCGCCGCGAACATAGCAAGCGGTACCCATACAGACCATGACGTTGTACTTGCCTTTGGGGGCAAGGGCGAATTGGGCATAGAAAGTGGAAACCCCGTAGATGTGTTCCAGGGGAATGTTCATACCGTCGGCGATTTTAGCCTGTACCTCAAAGGGTAAGTAGCCGTAAATCCCCTGTGCCTGTTGCATGACGTGCATGAGATTGGCTTTTTCGCCGCCGCTTTCGGCGATGACCGCATCCAACCTTGCGTTTTGCTCAGGTGTGCTGTTGAAAGGCAGTGTGCTGATTTTTTTTAGCATTTAGCGTACCTCCTGTTTTTTGGCTGTGATTTTTTTGTAAAGATATGAAATGATTTTTGTGCCGTGCGCACTCTGCGCACTCGTAGTAATTATAACACAAACGAGCAAAAAAAGCTAGAGTGTTGCCGTTAAAATTCCCAAAAACTTTTCGCTGTGTGCAATTGGGTAAATTAGGGCTTGTCTAAAAATTATAGTCGGATATTTCGAGAAAAACGGAGCAAAACGAGGAGAAAATCGCAGGAATACCTTCTTATTGCGAGGATTTTCAACGATGCTGCAGTCCGTTTTAGCCAAAATAGACAAGTTATTTTATTTTTCAGACAGCCCCTAGCCAATAAAGCTGTGCATTACTCCCGTATACTTATCTCACTTGCGCTTCCCGAAAATGCCGCTCTTGCCCCCGGCGCTGCCACCCATACTCTCGTCATAGGTTTTCAGCAGCTCCTTTTGCCTGCTGTTCAAGCCCGTTGGAACGGAGATGATAATGCGTATAAACTGGTCGCCGCGTCCGCGTCCGTTGAGTACCTGTATCCCCTTGCCTCGCAGCGAAAACACCTTGCTGGGTTGTGTCCCAGCAGGGATATCAAAGCCTGCCTTGCCGTCAATAGTCGGCACCTGTACTTTGCCACCAAGTACTGCTGTGGCGTAGCTTATTGGCATATCACACCAAATATTGTAGCCGTCACGCTCGAAAAACTTGTTCTCATCCGGCTGTACAGACACCACTACCCTCAGTGACCCGGGGGGACCTCCGTTGGCGCCGGCGTTTCCGCCGCCCTGTACCCGCATGATTTGCCTGTCGTCAATGCCCGCAGGGATCTCCACTTCCGTGGTGACACTCTTGGGAATTATGCCGTTGCCGCCGCATTTTTTGCAGGGTGTGGGTATTGTTTTGCCCTTGCCGTGACAGACAGAGCAGACCTGTTGTGAACGCATATTCATGCCCATCATGGAGCGTGAAATGAACTCAACCCCCTGCCCGTTGCAGCGGGAGCATACACTGACATTTGTCCCCTTTGCCGCGCCTGTGCCGCCGCATTCATTACAGGTTTCCACACGGCGATAGCTTACTTTTTTCTTGCAGCCCTTTGCTGCTTCAAGGAAAGTGACACTCACTCGCACTTGGACATCCTCCCCGCGCCGCGGCGCGGTGGGGTTACTCTGCCGTCCGCCGCCGCCAAATCCGCCAAAGAATGAACCGAGGATATCACCAAGATCGATTTCTCCGCCTTCAAAACCGCCGAATCCGCCGCCAAAACCGGCTGCCGCATTGGGATCAACACCCGCGTGACCAAATCGGTCGTAACGCGCTTTTTTCTGCTCGTCACTAAGCATTTCATGCGCCTCATTGACCTCTTGCATTTTCTGTACAGCGTTAGGGTCATCGGGGTTAAGATCGGGGTGGCACTCCTTTGCTTTTTGACGGTACGCCTTTTTAATTTCCTCAGCGGACGCATTTTTATTGAGTCCCAATACCTCGTAATAATCTCTTTTGTTTGGCACGGTGATTTTTCTCCTTTTGGTACTTGAAATTTTTTTCGTTTTGTGTTAAACTATATCGCAGGGGTATTTCCGCCCGTGGCGAAGTTGGATATCGCAGCAGATTCCGATTCTGAAGGACGGGGGTTCAAATCCCTCCGGGCGGACCAGCGGATATTGTCCGCACAGGTGTCAAATTAGCTTTAGTGCTAACTCCTTAAAACGCGCCCATAGCTCAGTTGGATAGAGCATCTGCCTTCTAAGCAGAGGGTCACAGGTTCGAGTCCTGTTGGGCGTGCCAGGCGGCTGTTGTCCGCTTTTCCGGGTGCTTCTTTTGCGGGTGTAGTTTAATGGCAGAACATCAGCTTCCCAAGCTGAATACGAGGGTTCGATTCCCTTCACCCGCTCCAAGGGCGTTTTGCCGCAGAAAGATCGATTACCTTGTTGCAACTCTCTAACGGGACGTTGTCTTGCGTAAACCTACAGTTTTCTCATCCCCTCGAAAACACTGGCTTTTCGAGGGGTTTTTATTTGTCCGCTTTGCCCTCGTTAGTGTTTTTGTCCCGTTTCCTTTCATTTTATTGCGGTGCTATAGTGGGCATTCCCTCCATATCTCAATTTGTAAAAAAGTTTTTTGAGGCTATGCCCCGCACAAAAGTATAACATTTTTTGCTTAAAGGGTCAACCCCCTTGTCTCGCCACCCACATTTGTGGTATAATTTCTATCGCTTTTTAAGTGCGGGAAGTATGAATTTATACGTTAAAGAAAGGACGCAAGAGCTAGCGCAAAAGTTTTCAGCAAGCCCCCGATATTTTGTACGCGAATTCTCTTGTACACAGTGTGAATATGAACAAACCAATCCTTGAAGCTATGGGCAAATGGCTCACGCCAGAGTTGTCACAGGCGTTGGAGGGCGGCGTTATCGTGGAAGCAAAGCTGAACAAAGCTGCCGCAGCGCTATACATAAAAGCCAGGTTTTCCGCTCCTTTGAAAGAGGGCATTATCGCTCAGACAAAGGCGCATCTCATTGAACGCCTGAACCTTTCACGGGTGGAAATCGAGTTCATGGTGCCCAAAAAAGAGGACGAAAAAAGCGTTTTGACCGAAAATACGCAAAATCCACGGGTGTGTTTAGGCAAGCAAATCTGCACTCCCCCAATGCCTATCTCGCAGTTGAAAAAGACAGGTAAGCGGGTGGTGCTTTGCGGTGAAATCTTCAAACTGGAGTCTAGAGTAACCAAGAAAGGGAAAAATAAAATCATCAGCTTCAACATCACCGACTATACTGACAGTGTACCTGTGCGTATTTTCAAGACCCTGAAACAGTGCGAAAAATTTGAGGGCTTCCTCAAAAACGGCGAATGGGTAATTCTCGGCGGGAGCTATGAATTTGTCGAATTCCTCAATCAAAACGTCTTTGTACCGGAGGACATCACCGTTGTGGATCGCGTTGCGCCCCCTGACACCGCGCCTGAAAAACGCGTGGAGCTGCATATGCACACCAACTACAGCGCAATGGACGGCATGACAACGGCGACGCGACTAATTGAGCGGGCGGCGCTTTGGGGACACAAGGCTGTGGGTATCACCGATCACGGGGTGGTACAGGCGTTCCCCGAGGCGGCTAGCGCTGGAAAAAAACACGGCGTGAAGATACTATACGGCTGTGAGGGCTATTACGTGGACGACCGCGATTTTGTTGACGAGAGCGGCGAAAAATGCAAGGTGGACGTGAAAAAAGCCCGCTCCAACCACATTATCATATATGCGCGGAACAAAACGGG
>WRKY01000118.1 GCA_009777895.1 Oscillospiraceae bacterium | reverse complement strand
ATTGGACACCTGTCTTTCGTTTACCGTTTTTCACTACGTTTTCACTCCCGCAATGTATGCATTTTATCGCCTGCATTACCATACAATCACCCCTTGGCATAATTATACAACATTTCTTCATTCCCTTATCAATCATTTTGGTGCAGGACCGAAAAATTTCCCACTTGCTTTTTTCCCGCTTTTGTGTTATAATTCTCGCGGCTTAGGGCGTTTTACATCCTCTTTTAGAACTTGCCCTAAGATAAATTCTCGACGATACAGGCGAAACCTTAATTATACGACTACGCCTTTTTATTCTGTTCAAAGGATACCGATAGTGGAAAAAATGGAAGGTCTAATCAGCGTCATTGTACCTGTTTATAACGTTGAAAGCTACCTGGGCAAATGTCTGGACAGCATCGTCGAACAAAGCTACCAAAATCTGCAAATCATCTTGGTCGACGACGGCGCAACGGACTCAAGCGGACAAATTTGTGACGAATATGCCGCCCGCGACGGACGTATTCAGGTGATTCACAAGCCTAACGGCGGGCTTTCGTCAGCGCGGAACGCGGGGCTAGACAGTGCCCGCGGTCAGTTCATCGCTTTTGTGGACTCCGACGACTTCATCGCTCGGGATATGTATGAACAGCTTCACCGCGCCGCCGTGGAAAACAACGCGGACATCGCCGTTTGCGCTTACTACCACTACAACGAAAAACAAGGCAGTATTAGGGAAATCCCCCATAAATTGGATGCGCCTTTTAACAAGAGCCTCGATGAGGATTCAGCGGCGCTGACTCTCGCTCCTTACGCTTGGAACAAGCTCTATCGCCGTGAGAGTTTTCCCAATTTTTACTTCCCGGAAAGCCTTGTATATGAGGACATCGCCACTGTATATCCCCTCATGAGCAGAGCAAAAAAAATTACAATTGTGGATAAACCCCTTTATTACTACTTAATCTCTCGGGAGAACTCCATTAAGGACGGCGACCAGAACAACCTGCAAATGCTTGACGCTTTGAGCCGCTGCAACGAATACTTCCAAAATACGGGGCAATTTGACGCCCTGGAGGACGCCCTGAGGGCGGCGAATCTCCACCACATCAAACTGCGCCTTGCCGAATTTTCCCGCTACAAAGACCTGCGGCTGAAACTGAATTTCGCTTACCGCGCCATGCGCCATATGAACAGCTTCTTCGTTTCTTGGACAAAGGATCCCGCGATTTCGCCAAAAAGAGGGTACTTATTCTTAAAGGGGAAACTCCTCAAAACCAAGCCGGATACGCCCGTTTTTGTACCGTTGCCGCAGGAAACCCCCGCAACCGCAGAGAAAACAGAAATTGGTATGCAGAATGCACAGATATAGGGTCGACAGCCTTTAGCCTGTCCGTTTTGGACACAATATTGAAATAAAGCTCCTAAATGAAAGGTAAATCAATGAGAGAAGAACTTATCAGCGTAATCATCCCTGTTTATAACGTGGAACGCTACCTGGTCAAGTGCGTAGAGAGTGTCATGCGCCAGACTCACAAAAATATCCAGATTATCCTAATCGACGACGGTTCAACGGACTTGAGCAGCATAATCTGCGACGAATTGGCGCAGCGCGATTCGCGCATCGAGGTTGTGCATCAGAAAAACGGCGGACTTTGCAATGCCCGTAACACAGGGCTCGACATGGCGCGTGGTGAATACATCGCTTTCATTGACTCCGACGACTGGGCGACAGAGGATATGTTTGAGTACCTTCTCAAGGGACTTAAGGAGCATGATGCTGATATTTCCGCCTGCCGCTATTTCAGGGTTATTCCAGGCAAGGAAACTACCGCTCGCTGTGACGGCAGAACAAAGCTTTTTACCGCTGATGAGGCAATCGAGGAGATTGTCGTCAGCTTTGAATTGCGTTCGGTTTTTTGGAATAAGCTATTCCGCAATGAAATTTTTGACAACATCCGCTTCCCAAATGGCAAAACCTTTGAGGGTACATACATGATGCACGAGGTTTTTGATAAAGCAAAAAAGATTGTCATGCTCGGCGATGCAAAGTATTATTACCTGAAAGCCCCTAACAGCATAGTGACTAGCAGCAACTTCAAAAACGACCTGAACTTTGCCTACTCCAACCTCAAGCGTTACAAAGACCTTGTGGGGCGTTTTCCCCATCTCATCCGCAAGCTAGTTGGCGATGTGATTCTCAACATTTCCAAAATCAATATTCATGGCTACACGATCACCCTAAATGATATCGATGCCTATCGGGAACCGCTAGAAGAAATTGCCCAGTTCATCAGGGAAAATGAGGAGCTGATTATCAAATATTTCGGGGAAGAGGATAAGGAAATTAAGGAACTTCGCGCCTTTGCCACCCTCACTATAGCGGGATTCAAAAAGGCGGCAAAAATCCGCAAACACCGCCTCTTCATCAAAAAAGTGGACACGGCGTTCCGCATGGGAGTTAAAGCGTTCTTCAAGGTCAACCTGAAAAAGAAGAGTAAGAACCAATTGCCGCTTATCAAAAAGAGCAGAGTGGGCGGGTCTTATTACACAGGTGTGGACATTGACGGCGACCTAAAAGCCCAAGAAAAACTCGCCGAGCTTCACACCTGCGAGGTGGAGATTATGCGCGAGATTGAGCGCATTTGCCGCGAGGAAAACATTCGCTACTATATGTACGGCGGCACGCTCCTGGGCGCCATACGCCACAAGGGGTTCATCCCCTGGGACGACGACGTGGATTTGGTTATGTCCCGCGCCGAATACGACCGCTTTGCCAAAGCCTGTAAGAAAAAACTTGGCAAGGACTATTTCTACCAGACCTGTTTCACTGATCCAGAATTTCCTATGCCGTTTGCGAAAGTACGGAAAAATAACACCCGCATCACAGAAGATAAGTGGCTTGAGCGCAATATGCACAACGGTTGCTTTGTGGATATCCTGCCCTTAGATTATTTCCCAAAATCGGAATTCCTTGGCAAGCTCTATCTCCAAATTTATCACACCCTCCATCAAGCCTGCGCATTTAAACGTTGCCAGTCGAGCAATCCGCTAGCCCATATCGCTTTCCGCTACATCAAAAAACGCGGACACAAATACGCCTACAAACTCCGCGACCGCTTTCTGCGCTTTGTCAACGCCCATGGTTCAAAAGACTACTACTGTAGCTTTGGTAGTCACTATAAGCCCATGATTAGGCGGCGTCTGGACTCGGCGTGGTTTGGCGAACCTGTCTACATGGACTTTGAGGGGGAAAGCTTCCCCGCGCCAGGTCACTGGCAGGGCTACATCCACCACCTCTTTGGCGAAAACTACATGGAGCTGCCTCCCATTGAGGACCGCTACTGTCACAGCGATTTCGGGCGTGTGGTTATCGACCCCAAAGTTTATAAAAAATGGCAGAAATACAGCAAAAACGCTAAGAAAGACGGGTAATGCAAGGGATGAAAAAATACAAAGTTGGATACACTGCTGGAGTTTACGATATGTTCCACGTGGGACATTTGAACTTGTTGCGCCGCGCAAAGGAGCATTGTGAGCATCTGATTGTCGCTGTCACAACGGACGAGGCGGCGAGCTATAAAAAGGTAAAGCCCGTCATCCCCTTTGAGGAGCGTGCGGAGATTATTGGTGCGATTCGCTATACGGACAAGGTTGTGGCTCAGGAAAACATGGACAAGATAGCGGCGTGGAAAAAGCACCGCTTTGACGTGATGTTTGTGGGCGACGACTGGCAGAACACGTCCAAGTGGGCGAAGCTTGAGGAAGAATTTGCCGCTCTCGGGGTGGACATTGTTTATTTTCCGTACACAAAGGAGGTTTCATCAACCATTTTGCGGGAAAAGATTAAGACCCAAACGCCTGTTGAGGGGTGAGTTACATCAATCCAAAATATCGTAATAGTAGACGAAGAATCATAATCCGTCTGGAAATGGACGAAATGTGGAGCAGGGTTTATTCAAAACAATCGCATTGTTGGCTGTGGCACGCCATAAATCACGATGATGGTGATGTCGTTGCCTTTGTTCTGGGTGATAGAAGTCACGAAATGTTGTGGAAACTCCTTGACTATCTGGCTGAGGCAAACATCAAAATTGAAGCTGTTTATTCCGATGATAATTACGCTTATC
>WRKY01000117.1 GCA_009777895.1 Oscillospiraceae bacterium | reverse complement strand
TGACGAAAGTTGAAAATGCTCGCAATACGAAAGTATTCCTGTGCTTTTTTCCTTGCCAGACGAAAAATATTCTCGCAAATCCTGAGCCGATTTTCAAGTTAATCGACTATAATTGACCTCACACAGGTAAAAAACGCAGGAATAATTTGTTCATTTCAGGTATTTTTAACAAAATTTGGCGGATAAAGCGCCAAAAAGAGACCGTTTCAAGCTACTGAAGACAGGTTCTAAATCTCCAATTCCACCAACGCAGAAATCACTGCCGCGTTCAGCCCTGCAAATTGCTCGGATCCCTGGTGCCCCCAATTCACCAAGACGCACCGTGTGCCAAGCTCCCGCGCCGTTTCCCAGTCGTGAACTAAGTCTCCTGTCATGAGGATTTCGCAGGGGGAGATTTTTTGGGCGTTCAGGAAGTCCCGCGCCCGCTCAAGTTTGCTGCCCGCAAAAAAGTCGCTAGCTCCCAAAACAGTATCAAAATACTCCGCTACACCATAAACCCGTAGGGCGTTTTCGACGCGTTTTTGCTCCCCAGAACTCAAAACAACTTGTTTCACGCCGTCTTTTTGAAGCCGCGCCAAAAGCTCCCGCGCGCCTTTTGCAAGGGCGCATTCGGGCAGATATTTTTCATAACCACGGGCGTATTCAGTCAATATTTGGGGATAATCTTCCCGCTCAAGGTCAAAGTGGTATTCATAAAACTTGCGAATCGGCACACCGATTGCCCTGCGGTATTCCCCCAGTGTGATGTCTCGCCGTCCCCGCCGCTCCATCATGTCGTTTACCGCCGCCAGTGACGCGCTGACGTCGTTGAGCAGCGTACCGTTCCAATCCCAAAGGATGAGTTTTGTCATGCTGTTACGCCCTCTATTCCCGTGATTTTCCGTCCATGACACTCACAAAATTTCCCTTTCAAAATCAGCCTGTTGGTGTCCGTAATCTCAACATCCAAAAACTGCCCAACAAATCCCTCATCCCCCGCAAACTCCACCACGCCGTTGCTCTCCATGCGGGCGGAAATCAGAGCTTGTCCATCAGGGAGAAATTCTCTCACTTCCTCCGCCAAGACACGCAATACTTTCCCCTGATAACGGGAAATCCTTCTAAGGGCGATTGACTCCTGCAAACTGCAAAGCTCCTGTAGGCGGGCGACTTTCTCCTGGCGGCTCACAGGGTCGGGAAGAGCGGCGGCGGCAGTGCCGTCACGGGGCGAATATATAAAGGTGAAGAGGGACCCGTATTCCACCTGCCGCACCAGATCCAACGTGTCGCGGAATTGCGCTTCACTCTCACCGGGAAAACCCACGATGATGTCGCTTGTAATTGTCAAATCGGGCATGAGGGATTTTGCCAAGTTCACGGTTTCTAGGTACTGGGAACGGGTATATTTTCGGTTCATAGCGGACAAAATCTCATCGTTGCCGCTCTGTACGGGCAGATGCAAATGCCGCGCCGCCTTACGGCACTGTGCCATGGTCCGCAACAACTCCTCAGAGCAGTCTTTGGGATGGCTAGTCATAAAACGGATGCGAAAATCTCCCTCGATACTGTCGATTTCTTTCACAAGCTTTGGGAAATTTTTGTTTCCGTCACGATAGGAGTTGACATTTTGTCCCAACAAAGTGATGTCCTTATAACCCTGCGCCGCCAACTCCCGCGCCTCTTTGACCACCACATCAAAAGCGCGCGAACGCTCCCGCCCGCGCACATAGGGCACAACGCAATAGGAGCAAAAATTGTCACAGCCATAGGAAATAGGCAGCCACGCCTTGAAAGAACTGTCGCGCTTTATGGGCAGATTCTCGCTGATTGTACCTTCCTCATCCTCAACGCGGCGCAGGTGTTTTGTTCCGCTGTAGATTTCAAACAGCATTTGGGGCAGCTGCGGCAGAGCGTGAGTGCCGAAAACCAGGTCAACAAAGGGAAAACGCCGTTGAATTTTTTCGCCCACACCCCCCTGTTGCGGCATACAGCCGCAGACGGCGATTTTCATCTCCCGCCGTTGTTCTTTCAGCGGCTTTAGTGCGCCGATGTTGCCGAAAACCCGCTCCTGGGCGTGTTCACGGATGGCGCAGGTGTTCATGATGATGAGATCCGCTTCTTCAGTACAGGTGCAAAAATCAAAACCCGCCGCGGCGAGTATGCCCTTGATGCGTTCGCTGTCGCTGAGGTTGCCTTGACAGCCGTATGTACGTACAAAAGCACGGGGCGGACGGGAAAAAAGTTGTCCGAGGAGGTTTTTCAGCGCTGAGCTTTCCAATTGGCGGCTCCTTGTTTTTTGGGGATTGTCGTTTGATTTTTTGCGGGGCTTGTGTCGCGGAATTGTGTGATAATTATATCATTTTTTGGGGGTGGTTGCAAGGTTTTGAATTGCGCCCCTCAAACGCTCCTTAAACGCTCAATCTTATCACGCAAAAACGCCGCGTGTTCAAACTCAAGCAGCTTGGCGGCGGCTTTCATCTCTTTCGTAAGAATTTCAATCTGCGCCTCACGCTCGGCACGGGTGAGCTTTTTGCCCTTACTCACCGGGCGTTTGCCGCCGGAATCCTGCATGGAAATCTCAAGCAAACCATGCACACCCTTGACAATGGTCTTGGGGGTGATGCCGTTTTCGTCGTTGTATTGCATCTGTTTTTCCCGCCGCCGCGCCGTTTCCGTCAGTGCCCGCTCCATGCTAGGCGTCACCTTGTCCGCATAGAGAATCACTTGCCCGTTGGCGTTGCGGGCAGCTCGTCCCATAGTCTGTATCAGACTGGTTTCTGAGCGCAAAAAACCCTCTTTGTCCGCATCGAGGATAATCACAAGACTCACCTCGGGGATATCCAAACCCTCCCGCAGGAGGTTGATGCCCACCAAAACGTCAAATTCTCCCATACGCAGGTCGCGCACTATCTCCATACGCTCGATTGTGTCCACTCCATAGTGTAAATACCGCACGCGAATGTCAAGATTTTCGAGGTAATCCGTCAAATCTTCCGCCATTTTCTTGGTGAGAGTGGTTACCAAAACCCGCTCACCCCGCGCCGTGCGGATGTTGATCTCCGACACCAAATCCTCAATCTGCCCCTCGGTAGGGCGTACGGAGGTTTCAGGATCCAACAAACCTGTGGGGCGTATCATCTGCTCGGCAATCACAGCTGAGTTTTCCCGCTCAAACTGACCCGGCGTTGCGGAAACAAAGACCTTTTGAGGTGTGCGTGCGTAGAATTCCTCGTACTTCATGGGGCGGTTATCGTAGGCGGATGGCAGACGAAATCCGTACTCAATCAGGTTCTCCTTGCGCGCCCTGTCCCCGGCGTACATCGCCCGTACCTGGGGCAGTGTGATGTGGCTCTCGTCCACAAAAAGGAGGAAATCCTCGGGGAAATAGTCCAACAAGGTGAAAGGGGGAGTCCCCGCCGCCCGCCCGCTCATGACCCGGGAATAGTTTTCGATACCCTTGCAAAAGCCCGTTTCCTGGAGCATTTCGATGTCGTATGTGGTACGTTGCTGAATGCGCTGTGCCTCCAACAGCTTTCCCTGCTGTGTGAACTCGGCGACGCGGTCAACGCACTCCGCGCCGATGATTTTCAGTGCAGCATCGCGCTTTTCAGGCTCGACAACATAGTGACTGGCGGGATAAATCGCCGCGTGACTAATCACGTTTTTCACGTTGCCCGTAAGGGTATTTACCTCGCTGATTCGCTCCACCTCGTCGCCGAAAAACTCAACGCGAATGGCAGTGTCACTGGAATAAACCGGGAAAACCTCTACAATATCACCCCGCACCCGGAATGTGTTGCGGACGAATGAGATGTCGTTTCGCTCGTACTGAATATCCACTAGCTTGGCGATTAGCTCCTCGCGTTTTTTCTCCATGCCCGTACGCAGGGAGATGACCATTGAGCGGTAGTCGATGGGGTCGCCCAGTGAGTAAATGCAGCTCACCGATGCGACGATGATCACGTCCCGCCGTTCGCTGAGAGCCGCCGTCGCTGAGTGGCGCAGTTTCTCTATTTCGTCGTTGATAGAGGAATCTTTCTCTATATATGTGTCTGTTGTGGGCAGGTAAGCTTCAGGCTGATAGTAATCGTAATAGCTGACAAAATATTCCACAGCGTTGTTGGGGAAAAACTCGTGGAACTCGGAGCAAAGC
>WRKY01000116.1 GCA_009777895.1 Oscillospiraceae bacterium | reverse complement strand
CGCATTGGGACAGGGCATGATGTACGCAATCATGTCAGGCTACATCTCAGATTTTTACATGAACGTCATGGGCTTGAGTGCAATGTTCGTGTTCTGGCTCACCCTCATCTCCCGCTTTTGGGATGCGGTGAACGACCCGATCATGGGTACAATCATGGACAAAGCCAACCCAAAACACGGCAAAATGCGTACATATCTATTCTACTTCCCTCTGCCAATAGCCCTGTTTACAGTGATGCTATTCGTCAAGCCCAACCTCTCTCCTAGCTTTATGATGATCTATGCAGCGGCGACTTACACCCTTTGGGATCTGTTCTACACAGTGGGAGATATTCCCTTTTGGGCGGCGCCCAACGCCATGACAAGCGACGCTGAAGAGCGGGGGAAATTGGCATCCTTTGCGCGGACGGCAAACGGCGTGGGGTCGGCAATACCTATGGGACTGATGATGGTATTGGGTCCCGTTTTGGCGCAGATCGCAAAGATGCTTGCCAATAGAGATGTGACCATAAACGACGCTAAGGTGGATGAGTACAAGTTCCTGATAACCGCCCTAATCGCTGCGGGAATCGGCGGTGTGCTATATTTCCAGACGGCTTTCAAAATGCGCGAACGGGTGCCGCTTCCGCCCCAAAAGAATGAATCACTGGACAAAAAAGCCGTCGCACAGGTGTTCAAGTGCAAGCCCCTAATGCTCACAGCGGCAATGGGTATACTCTCCGGCGGACGGTATATGTTCCAGGCGGCGACGCCCCACGTGGCGAGATACGCTTTCTTCAAGGGCGACATCGATGCCATTCGATTTATGCCCGCAACGGAGCAGACTGTGGCTGTACAGAACAGCATATCCTTTGTCTTGATGGTGTTTCAGGTTTCCATGGCGGCGGGTATGTTCCTGACTATGATGGTGGTGCCGTTCCTCTATAAACGTTTTAATTACAAGCAATTGGTCATCGGCTCATGCCTGTTGGGCGGCGGCGCGGCGTTGGCGATGTACCTCATCGGCTACAACAACATCTACATCCTTATCCCCCTCATTTTCATATGCTCCATTCCCGTCGGCGTGATTAATGTGGTGGTCTATGCTATGTTGGGAGACTGTTTGGACTACATGGAACTGACGACAGGAGTGCGTGAAAACGGCATGGGCATGGCGTGCCAAAGCTTTGTGCAAAAGCTCTCCAACGCTATCGCCACGGCGGCAATCGTGCTGACATACGGCATTGTGAAGTTGGATGTTTCTAGCTTTGCTGAAGAGCGCGGCGCAAATATCCTAAGCGTGCCTGTGGAACGCCTTGGCACGGTGCGTTCCGGTATGTTCTCCTTGGTGTCCTTGATTCCCGCTATTTCCCTTTTACTCTGCACAATCCCCATGTTCTTCTATGACCTAACAGGGGCGAAAAAGGAACGTGTGTTGGAGGAGTTGGCGCAAAAGAGAAGTGAAGTGAGTGAAAAATGCACAGCAGTAACTTGAGATAATCCTTGCTGTCGTGCTCAACGAGCGTATGTAGGGGCGGACAGTATCTGCCCGCTAGTTTCAATCCTAAGCTCAGCGTTGCTCGAAAGTGGCGCAACAAGTGTCATCGGGACAACAAGCTGCAGGGTCGTCGACGATGATATGCTCTGCGGTGCATTTGTTCCCCGAACAGTTGTAAAGGCACTGGTTCGCCGTGCAGGTAATCTCACGAATCGGCTGTTGACCGTATTGATTGTTTTGCATTGTTTTTCACCCTTTATACTAGATTGGCGTGCTGAAAAACAAGCGAAAGATTGTTTTTCAACGAGCCTTGGCTGAGATTTTTCATCTCGCCCTTAGTATAGACCGCCGAACACATAAAATACATGGGAGCTTTTGATGTTATTTGCAATTTCTGACTTACATTTATCCATTTCTACCGGCGAAAAAAAGTCCATGGAGATTTTTCGCGGTTGGGAGTTTTATCAACAACGTATCAAGGAAAACTGGTTGGATTTTGTGGGCGGGGAGGACACAGTGGTCATCGCCGGGGATTTCTGTTGGGCGATGAGCTTGGAGCAGGCGTTGCCGGATTTCCAATTTTTGGATGAGCTGCCTGGCAAGAAGATTTTACTCAAGGGCAACCACGACTATTGGTGGTCCACTGTGGGCAAAATGGAGAATTTTTTGGCAAAAAATAATATCCGCACCGTGTCTTTCATACACAACAACGCACAACGAGTGGGAAATATTGCTGTATGCGGTACGCGGGGTTGGTTTTTTGATGCGGAAAAGGATGCGGACAAAAAAATCGTCATGCGCGAGCAGGGGCGGCTTATGCGATCAATTGAGCACGCCCAAAAATTGGGAGGAGATCCCGTTGTTTTCCTCCACTATCCCCCCGTCAGTGCAACGAGCAGGATTGAGGAGTTGTTTGGCGTGTTGCGAGACATGAAAATCAAGCGCTGTTGTTATGGACACGTCCACACCACAAAGCGTTTTGACCACATTGACCACGCCGTGGATGGCGTTGCTTTTCAGCTGATTTCAGCGGATTATTTGGATTTTGAGCCTTTGTTGGTGGTGGAACGGGAATGAGCTTGGGGAATGCAGGGTTGAGGATAGAGCCATCAGTCCTCATAAAGCACCATTCCATCCTCGAACGCCTTTGCCAAATTTGCCGCAGTTATGTAGAGTGCCTCATAGCTTTTCATGCCCTTTTTTTCCGTCGCGCCAACAAAAAGCACATTGCCCTCGTCATCGCTCAAAAGCGTCATAAGGGGCTTTTTCATAGGGATTCGCAACCCCAATAACTTGCCTGTTTTCTCGTCATGCATATATATGGCGTTGTAATCCTCTTGGTAGTAATAATCTCCGTTCCGAGAACCAGGAACATCATCGCCACCATACTCAGGAGGCTTTCCTATTCGCTTAACTGTGTCACCCTCAAGGGAAAAACTACCAAAAGAGTTTGTAAGTAGGTTTCCCCGCACATTCAAATCATAAACCACTCCACGCCTATATCCTGTTTCTGTGAAATCATCCTCAATTTTCCAGGTTTTGTAAAGGCTGCCATCGCTGTTAACGGCGCGCAGCTCTCTTGTATAATTCCAGTTCTCGCGGGAACGCATGACGATGTATGCCCTGTTATCGTAAGTGCAAAGAGCATTGATAACAAAGCCGTTCATGTCGGGACTTGCGGGTTTTACAGAGGCTTTTTCGGTCAAAAATGCGGAGAAGTTTCCTGTTTTTGTGCTGAATTTTTCCAGTGTGCTGATAATTGTGCCATCGTCCTGCTGACGGATATAGAAAAACAAAATCTCCGTATCGCTCAGTATATATAAGCTGTCGTTGTGGGATACACTGCCCGTTGGGCGGCGGTGCAGAATGTCCACTTTCCCCGTAAGATTGTTTTTCCGCGCGAAAAACGGCAAGAGGTCATTGGGGTCGTAGCCGTATCGTCCGCCGTCGTCTTCACCTTTCCCCACAAAATCCGCATACCAACCGTAATCGTATTCGCCCATTGTCACAGTATTGATGTATATTTTTTTGTCAAGAATGCTAGGCTTGGGGTTTTCTAAATCTGCGGCGGTTATTTTGCCCGTGGTAAGGTCGATTGTGATTTCCGCACTTGTATTTGGCTGAGAATAGTTGTTGTAGTATTCGTCGAAGTCGTCGCCCGTCATAGTACCATATAGCTCTTTTTTCCGCAATTCATGGAAATATAGTGCTCCCACATCCTCTTCAGGGGCCTTTGGGATTTTCATAGCCTGTAGCAGTGCCGCATCAATGGCGGGCATTTTTTTTATGGAGTCTTCATCCCTGAAAACCGTGTCTTCATAGTCCTCGTAATCTTCATACTCAGATTCTTCCTCCTCGTCAAGCATCCCCACGTCAAAACAGCCGTGATAAGCAAAGCTTATGGGGTTTGTGTAACCACTTCCGCAGTTTTCACAGACAAGCCCATCATCAAAACAACCATGTGAAGCAAAATCATTTACACCTGTATAGTTTTCATCGCAGACAATACAGTGAAAATTCCTAGTGTCAATATCTTCAGGGAAGTTTTCTTGGGGATCATTACTGATTG
Source organism: Oscillospiraceae bacterium (assembly GCA_009777895.1). GTDB lineage: Bacteria > Bacillota > Clostridia > Oscillospirales > Acutalibacteraceae > WRKY01. Next base: position 138 of record WRKY01000116.1, on the reverse strand, counting down.
ACAGTTGAGCATTGTTGTAAAGCAGAAGACGGACAGATGAAAAACGGAAAAAACCGCTCAGGAACCCAGACGATGCTTTGTCGCGACTGCAAAAAAACGTATACTTTAGAGCCAAAAAGAAACGCATACAGCGAGGAA
>WRKY01000115.1 GCA_009777895.1 Oscillospiraceae bacterium | reverse complement strand
CAGAGGGTTGTCCGTTCAGCGGCTGCCTCTATTTCGGACTGATGCTCACCCCCAACGGTGCAAAGGTGATTGAGTACAACGCACGCTTTGGCGACCCGGAAGCCCAAGTTGTTCTTCCCCTGTTGGAAACGCCGCTTATCGACATTGTGGAGGGGATTATTGACAATAAATTGGACGCAATTGATATAAAATGGAAAAGTGCCCACGCTGCCTGTGTGATTCAAGCTAGCGGCGGATACCCCGTGAAACACGAAAACGGCAAGGTCATCACAGGGCTTGACGGCGACGGACAGCGTGATGGCGTAGAAATTTTCCACGCAGGGACGAAAAGTGAAAACGGAAAGTTCGTAACCAAGGGCGGGCGTGTATTGGGTATCACCGCCTTGGGAGACACCCTTAAAGACGCGCTGAACACAGCCTACAGCGCCGCAGAGAAGATTAGCTTTGATGGCGTGCATTTTCGGCGGGATATTGGAGGGAAATGCGATTGAAAAAGCCTGTTAAAGTTATTATTTTCATCCTGTTGCTGTGCATTTTTGTTTTCAGTGCAAGCAAGGTTTATGATGGGTTGCGTGAGTACCGTGAGGGGGCGGATGAAAAAGCGCGTTTGGTTCAATATGAGCCGGAAGAGCCGTCGGACGAAAGCCCTGTGTTGGCGAAAAACAATGCCCGGGTGGCGGATCTGATGGCAAAATATCCCGACGTGGTTGGTTGGCTGCGGGTCAAGGACAGCAATATCAGCTACCCATTTACCCAGACGGACAACAATACGGACTATTTGCGCCACACACTGGACAAAAAACCGCTCACAGCGGGGACGCTGTTCATGGATTGCGTAAACAGCAGCGATTTTTCTGATTTCAACAGCATTATTTACGGTCACAATATGCTCGACGGCAGTATGTTTTCCGACCTCTCCAAGTTCAACCGCAGCAAAAGTTTTTTTGACTCCCACAGAAGAGGTTGGATTTATTTCCCGGAAAGCACCGTGAAATTGGACTTTTTTGCCGTGTTTGAGGTGCAAAACACTGACGAGATTATTTACGAAACCATGTTTCCAAGCGCGCAGGACAAACAGGAATATTTGGAATATCTGCGAAAAAACGCTACTCACTGGCGGGAGGCGGACGTGAATATCAATTCGCGCTTTGTGAGCCTTTCCACCTGCGCGGGGGTGAACACACCGCGCCGATATGTGCTCGTTGGGGTTGTTGTGGAGTGAGGGGCTCAAACCCTTTACGGGCTTGTTGAAAATCTCTCGATAATAAAAACAAAATCTAGTTTTTCAACATCGCCTTTACAAATGTTAACAAAAATATTTCAGTCAACAGACATTTGCGTGAAAGTGAGTTGAAAAAGAAATGAAGCCTATTTTCAAAAAATTACTTCTGTGTGTTCTTTCCCTTGCGCTGATTGCCGGCTTGGCATTCGGCGGCGTTTACCTCTGGCAGATTCAGCCTCAGCCAATCTACAAGGGCGACTTCAACGAGAATATCCCCTACGAGAAATACATAAAACCCCAAGAACTACCTGAAGACGAACCGGTTTTTAACGTGCATGATTATGCTGTTGATGGACAAAAAGACTGGACAAAGGCAATCAACGAGGCAATTAAGTATGCAGGGGTTAGCGGCGGCGGCATCGTCCTGCTAGAGGGCGGCGAGTTTCTTTCCGGTACGGTTAATTTGCGAGATAATATCACCTTGTGGATTGCCCCTGATGCTTCATTAATTGCAAGCACACAGTTCAGGGACTTCGACGGCTCACTTATTAAAGCCGAGGGTTGCGAGAATATCCGCATAACCGGCGGCGGTACTATAAACGGTCAGGGTGAATATTTCGTCAAACGCCCTAAAGAGCAGCCGCGTCTTGAACCTTTTGAAGTCACTGATATCCGTGGATTGACTACCGAATACTATGCCAGGATTCGTATGGGGCGGTTGGGCAGACCGAACTCCATGGTCTGGCTGCGCAACTGTGATAATCTGCTAGTGGATAATATCATTCTCTATAACTCCATGCACTGGACACTGAAAATCGTTTTGAGCGAAAATGTTGAGGTCCGCAATGTGGTTGTAAACAGCAATCTTCACGTGGCTAACACCGACGGTATTGACATTGTCGGCTCACAGAACGTCTTGGTGGAACACTGCTTTATTTCCACAGCGGATGACGGCATTGTGATTAAGAACAAGAAAGAGAAGAATCCCAAGCCCGTTAAAAACGTACTTATCCGTGACTGCGAGATTCAAACCTGTGTGAACGCCTTTAAAATCGGCACGGAAACCTATACGGAAATCAGCGATGTCAGAGTGGAGAACATCAGGGCGTCACTGCCGGGACTGTATCCCGGCTCGGTGAGCGGTATGTCCATCATCTCCATGGACGGGGCGTATGTGCACGATATCACCATCGACGGCTTTTACATGGAGGGAGTGACTTGCCCGCTGTTTGTCCGTCTTGGCGATAGAAACCGTTGGCGTGACCAAAAGGGCATGGGGCGTCTTGAGAATATCACCGTGAAAAACGTGAGCGCGGTTGACGCGGAACTGCCCATGTTAATCTCCGGCGTAACAAGCAAGGGCAAAACCCAGTACGTGAAAAATGTCAATCTCTCGAACTTTGACATTATCTACAGGGATAATCAAGAATACATTGAGCTTCGAGATGAAATCCCCGAGTTGGCACGGGACTACCCTGAAAACTGGCGCTTTTTGGACGTGCCGGCATATGGACTTTGGGCAAGGCATATTGACGGGCTTACGCTTGAGAATATTAAGGTAACGCCCCGAAGTGTGAATACCCGCGAAATGTTTTCGCTAAATGATGATGTTTTGAATTTAAATAATTTTGTGCAGGAGGCTGTAAAATGAAAAAAATATTAAAAAGCGTGCTAATCACTTTGCTTTCCCTGATGATTGTCATCGGCGCTGTCGTCGTCTGGCGGTTGGGTCTATGGCTGCCGGGCAGGGTGGAGAACCCAACAATTCCTGAAACCCCGGGCTTTGAAATGGTGAAAGATATGCAACTGGGTTGGAATCTGGGCAATACGCTAGAGGCACACGTTGATGGCATTGATGGTCTTGAAAGCGAAACATCCTGGGGCAATCCTGTCACCACCCAAGAGATCATCAATACCGTGAAAGCGGCGGGCTTCAAGACACTGCGCATACCCGTCACCTGGGCGAGCCATATGGGGGACGCTCCGGATTACACCATCGATTCTGCCTGGCTTGACCGTGTGCAGGAGATTGTGGATTACGGCTATAGTACCGGTATGTACGTCGTGATCAATTTGCACCATGACGACCAATATTGGTTTATCCCTAACAAGAAACACGAGGAAGCCGCCGCGGCACAGTTTGTTGCACTGTGGGAGCAGGTGAGCGAGCGTTTCAGTGATTACGGAGAGCGGCTTTTGTTCGAGTCAGCCAACGAGCCCAGAGTGGTCGGCAGTTTCCTCGAATGGGGCGGCGGCACAATCAGCGAACGGGCAGTTGTGAACAGACTGAGCGCAAAGTTCGTGGATACCGTGCGTAAAAGCGGCGGAAACAACGCCCAACGTTGGCTAGTAATAAATACCTATGGCGCGTCATACGAGCCCGTTCCAATGCGATCACTGAAGTTGCCTGATGACGATCGGCTGATTGTATCGGTTCATGCTTATTACCCAAGGGGCTTTGCATTTGACAATGATCTTGAGGATAGGGTTTTCACCGAAAAGGTTCGCAAGAGTGTTGACAAGATGCTAGGACAGGTCTACAGAACCTTCATTGCCAAAGGGATTCCCGTATTCATGGGAGAATTCGGTGCGTCGACAAAAGACAATGCGAACGAGCGGGTAAAATACGCCGCACACTACATAACCGAAGCGAAACGCTATGGCATTGCCTGTGCCTGGTGGGACAACGGTTATTTCCTTGAGGATAATGAAGATGTACCGCCCACCTTTGCTCTGTTGGACAGGCATAAGCTGCAATGGGTCTATCCGGAGATTGCGGAAGCCATGAGGCAAGCGGCAGAGTGAGGACAATAAAAAGGAGTTTGTGATATAATATAAACATGAAAAAGAAAACAATAAGTGAAGATAGACAGTGTCCTTATTGCGGGGACAAGACAGAGCAAACGAAACAGGGATTTACTGGTTCGGGTTCACAACGGTACAAATGCCACAAATGCGGCAAA
>WRKY01000114.1 GCA_009777895.1 Oscillospiraceae bacterium | reverse complement strand
TCAACTGAAGTGCTTGAATATTATACACGTATGAAGAACAATTGTCAACCCCTTTTCTCCCTTTTTCTCCATTTTATCTGTTACGGACCGGGGCGTTTGGGAGGGGGGGCTTCCCATTCACCCTTTTTCCCTTTGCGCAATATCCTAAAAGTACAGGCTAGATATTAAGGAGCGGGGAATGCAATACGCGGGGTTGGGTTTTATTTTTTTGATGACCTGTTTGGGGTCGGCGACGGTTTTTTTCTTAGGGCGCAAGGGCGGTGCGGAAAAAATTTTCATGGGCTTTGCGGCGGGAGTAATGATTGCGGCGGCGGTGTGGAGTATGCTCATCCCCGCCGTTGAAGTAAGCACTGAGCAAGGGAAAATCGGTTGGCTAATCGCCGCGCTAGGACTGCTTTTCGGCGCGCTTTTTTTGTATGTAATGGACAAAGGCGTCACACGCTTGTCGTCACAAAAACGCGGCAACTCATGGCTCTTGTTCACCGCCATAACCCTCCACAACGTCCCCGAGGGCTTAGTTGTGGGCCTGTCATTCGCCATGGCGGCGGAAAATCCCGCTCTCATGCCGTCGGCAATCGCTATAGCTACGGGCATTGGCATCCAAAATTTCCCGGAAGGCGCGTCGGTGTCACTGCCCCTGCGGCAGGCGGGCTATAACCCATGGAAAGCCTTCGGCGCGGGCTGTATCAGCGGTGCGGTTGAGCCAATTTTCGGTCTTTTTGTCTACCTTGCAGCGGGCTTTTTCGCCCAATTAATGCCGTGGTTACTGGCTATTTCGGCGGGTGCCATGCTCTACGTTGTGATAAACGAACTTATTCCTCGCGTCCAAGGCGGGAGATACAGCCTTGGCACATTCAGTGTGTTGGTGGGTTTTGTTATGATGATGGCGCTTGATTTGGCTTTTTAAGACGTGATAAAAAAAGCCCAAGGCACTGCCTAGTTCAGGAAGTGCCTTGAAACTATAGTCGATTAACTTGAAAATCGGCTCAGAATTTGCGAGAGTATTTTTCGTCTTGCAAGGAAAAAGCACAGGAATACTTTCGTATTACGAACATTTTTGACGAAGTCAGATGGAAAAAGCACCGCAAAGACCAGTTGATTTTCAAGCTAGGAGACTATATAACCTAAATCCCTCACTTACTATCCCTATTCCGGATCTCTGTACGTCTGATTTTTCCGTTGACGGTCTTGGGCAAAGCGTCCACAAAATCGATAAGGCGCGGATATTTGTATGGCGCAGTCTGTTCCTTGACGAAAGTCTGCAACTCTTTTTTCAGCTCGTCAGTACCCTCAAATCCGGCACGCAGCACCACTGTCGCCTTTACCAAACTGCCACGCATCTCGTCAGGAACACCGGTGACAGCCGCCTCCATAACAGCGGGATGCTCCGCCAATACGCTCTCGATTTCAAAGGGTCCGATGCGATAGCCTGAGGACTTGATTATGTCGTCGTTGCGACCCACGTACCAGTAATAACCGTCCTCGTCCATCCACGCCGTGTCGCCTGTGTGGTACATTCCGCCGTACCACACGTCCTTAGTGCGTTTTTCGTCGCGATAGTATTCCTTGAACAGTCCCAACGCTACACTCTTATCAGTACGGATGACGATTTCCCCTGTCGTCCCTTGAGGACAGCTCTCGCCGTTTTCGTCCACAATATCCACAGGATAGTGAGGAACAGGCTTGCCCATGGAACCCGGCTTAGGCTGCGTCCCCACCATGTTGCAGATGGTCAGGGTTGTTTCCGTCTGTCCAAAGCCATCCATGATGGACATTCCGGTTTCCTCCCGCCAGGTGTTGAACACATCGGGCGGCATTGCTTCACCTGCGGTGGTGCAGTATTTCAGCGCACTCAGGTCAAATGAACTAAGGTCGGCGGTCAGAAGCATACGGTACATTGTTGGCGGACAACAGAAGCTAGTAACGCCGTATTTTTCCATCTTGCTCAGGATGTCATTGGGGTCAAAACGATCGAAATCATACACAAAAACGCCTGATTCCAACAGCATTTGTCCATATAGTGATCCCCAAACAGCCTTTCCCCATCCCGTGTCGGCGATTGTAAAGTGCAGCCCCGATGGGTCGGCGTTGTGCCAATATTTAGCTGTGGAGAGGTGGGCGAGGGCATAGGTGTGGTCGTGGAGCGCCATCTTGGGATTGCCCGTGGTGCCGCTAGAGAAATAGATAAGCATAGGTTCGCAAGCCTTTGTGGGCAAGCGTTCAAATTCCGCCGAGGCTTCGGCGCAGAGTGCATCGTAATCTAGCCAACCCTTTTGTACGTTTTCCTGCGCACCTTGTCCGCCGTTGACCATCAAGAGAGTCTTGAGTGACGGGCATTCGGGCAAAGCCTCGTCAACCGCGTTCGCGACTGTGCCCTCACCAGTGCAGATGACCATACTGACGCCGGCGGCGTTGACACGATAAACTACATCGTGACTTTTTAACAGGAACGTGGCGGGGATGATGACCGCGCCGAGTTTGTGCAGCGCGAGTATGGTGAACCAGAATTGGTAGTGCCGCTTGAGGATGACCATAACTCTGTCACCTTTTTTTACACCCAATTTGCTAAGAGCGTTGGCTGCTTTGTCACTTTCGCGCTTGAGGTCGCCGTAAGAAAACTCGCGCTCGCCGCCACTTTCATTGCACCACACCAAAGCACGGCGGTTTGGCTCGCTTTCGGCGATTTTGTCCACACAGTCATAGGCAAAATTGAAATCCTCATAGTTGCGGAAAGAGTAATTGGTAACGATGCCCCTGTCGTCAAAGGTTTCTTCAACATATTTTTTGTGGAGCTTTGCGGCGTTTGCGGGTTGAGCCGCAAGGCGCGGGATCTCCACCATTTCTGTGGCGCGTTCCTTATCGCATGGTTTCATGACTGCGGCGAGAAGTACCACATCCTCACCCTCAACGGCGACCATGCCGTGGGGTTTTGCACTGTCAAAAAACGCTGTGTCCCCTGGATGGAGGATGCGGGTGTGACCGTCCACCTCAAGCTTCAGTGTGCCGGATAGGACATAATCTAGCTCTTGTCCCTCGTGACTCACACAGGAAAGAGGGAGATGTTCGTCCTCTTTGCTGTACGGTACAGTGACCAAAAACGGCTCGCACAGGCGGTTTTTCATTCCTGCGCCCAGGTAGCTGTACTGCATACCCATGTGCCGCTTGAGCGGGAACCCCTCACCGCTTTTTACAACGGACAGTACGGAGAGTTTCGAGCTTGTACCCTTGAGCAAATCCGCAAGGTCGACATCCAGTTTTTTCGCCACGTTGGATAGGAAAGCGAAGGTGAAATCCGTACCGCCGCTCTCTGCCGCAAGGTACTGCTCCTCGCTGACTTTTGCCGCTTTAGCGACCTCTTCGGGCGTAAAGCCCGCACTCTCACGCAGTGCTAAAATACGCTGCGCCACCTCTCTTAGATTTACTTCTTTTTGTTTGACGTTCATTTGGACTTTAGCCCCTTTCAAATTGGATTTATTTATTCGACCGCATCAGAAATTCTAATTAGGTCTATTAGACATTAGGTTCCAGACGCTCGAACGCCTATCGCCTAACTTCTACCATTCAGCGGGTATTTCCACTGGAAAACTAAAAACCCCGCGACCCTATTACTAAGGTCACGGGGCGAGATTCCAACAGAATCCGCGGTACCACCCATGTTCAGTGCAAAAGCACCCTCATGCCGTCGCAATTGAGTGATGATGACGATACTTAAGTTGAAGGTGATACCCTCCGCCTTGTGTTCTCAAGTCATTAATGCTCACTGGAACGGTCAGCCAAGTAACGCCGGCTAAACGGAATCGCCTACACAAACCTTTTGGGGATCGGACAGGTTAATTGAGTGAATCTCACACCTGATTTCTCCTCTAATTCTTCGGCTCTCCTGCTCGGAAGTGATAAAGTCTTGGCATCAACGCTTGCATTTCACCAACCGCAAGCTCTCTTGGAAGATGTTCTCCAACACTCGGTCTTCGTCGTCGCATTTCTAAGTCTATTCAATTGTCTAGGCATAGTATAACATATTAGGGCGGGATTGTCAAGCCTCTGAATTTTCGCGGTGTGAACATTTTGCGTTGATGATCAAATCTCCACAAAATCGAAAATAGAGCAAGAGGGATCTTTGAAATGATGAAGGTGTTTTTGTGCGCCGTCAGGCGAGCGATGGTTCGTGGGTCGTCGATATTTGAGCTTCCATGCGCCGAAAGCGTTGTACGCTTCGACGAAAATGTCTAAAACGGCCTCTAAAGTTTCAAG
>WRKY01000113.1 GCA_009777895.1 Oscillospiraceae bacterium | reverse complement strand
AAAATGTTCCGGTTCTGGACGCGGCAATCAGCAAACTCGTGCGGCTCACGGGAGATTTCACCGTCTGCTGCAGCGACAAAAATGCCCAACGCGCCATTGAACGCTTTGCCCGCTGTGTGCCTGTGAGTGGTCACCAAATTGGACTGTCGGCGTTTGTCGCCAGCTACTTTGATCAACTGCTCACCTGTGGCACCGCCGTTGGGGAGATTGTCACCGACGAGGACGGACAGGCAACAGCGCCGCCCCCACGGGATTTATGTCCTGCAACAACCTTGTCGGGATGGATTGCCTGGAGATTGTGGTAGCGGGCAATGACCAACGGGCGATACTTACCGCGCGGCTTGATAACCTGGGCAAAGGCGCCTCCGGCGCGGCGGTGCAGTGCATGAACTTGATGTTGGGAGCGGAGGAATTCGCGGGATTGATTCTAGATTGAGGCTTCGCCTAGAAACGGTTTCAGGATAATGAACGCAGGCTCTTATTTCTCCTCAAAACTTGCCATTCCCTCAAATTTGTGTTATAATGTAGGTATACTGCTTGTCAAAGGGGTGTTACAATGAGGCAAACGACAAAAATCGTGAATATCGGCAATAATAATAGCGAATTCATGCAAGAAACGCTGTCGGGGATTTATCGTGCCTTGAAAGAACGCGGTTACGACCCGTTGGGGCAAATTGCGGGCTATGTCCTCAGCGAAGACCCCACATATATCACCACCCACGGCGGCGCCCGCGCTTTAGCTCAAAAGCTAGACCGCGACGAGTTGCTCAAGGCGATGCTGCAAGTATATCTCAATCATAAGGAGTAAAAGATGGCGGAAAAGAAAAAAAGCGAATTTCTTTTATATAAGGGCAAACCCTTTGTGCGCAGCGGAAATCAGCTATATTACGGCAACATGAGCGACCCTTATGTTGTGTTCATGCAAGTTCTCAACAACCGCAATGTGAGCGGACGAGAAATCGCCGATAAGGTCGTTGTTCAGTTGGTCACCACTGATGCCGACGCGTCCACAGAGGAACAGATTGTCCAAAACACTATACGTCGTGGGCTTTACGACGCAATGGACGTCGGAAGAACCTGGCTTGCGCGAGAGAATGTGATATGAATCGGTATTGAGGGTTGAAAATATAGGAATGGGAATATTGCTTTTCCTCCCTCACTCCTGTATCCTCTATCCTGAGTACTCATGAGGGAATTTGCGTGTTCTACAGCATAACTGGTACAACAGCACACATAGATGCGGCTTTTTTGGCATTGGATGTCGGCGGAGTCGCTTTTAAGGTTTTAGCTCCGCGCGGCGTGCTGAACGCTTTGTCTGTTGGGGAAAAAGCGACGCTCTATACCCATATGTTGGTACGGGATGACGCATTGGAGCTATGCGGATTTTCCGATCTCCATGAGTTGGAAACATTCCGCAAGCTATTGGGTGTCACAGGCGTTGGCGCGAAAGTCGCCTTGGCGATACTTTCGGAACTGGGAGGGGACAAATTGGCGCTGTCTGTCGCCGCCTCGGACGCAAAGAGTATACAGGCAAGTCCGGGTGTCGGCGCAAAATTGGCACAACGGATTGTCTTGGAGCTAAAGGGCAAACTGGAGGATTTCGGCGGCACTGCGGCGGATGTTGCCAACGCCATGGGGCAGATAAGCTCCTCGAACTCCGGTGAGGCACTGGAAGCCCTTTGCGCTTTGGGCTATTCCCGCGCCCAGTCGGCGCAAGTTCTGGCAACTCTTGACGCCAATCAAGCCGTTGATACGTTGATAAGGCAATCGCTGCAAATAATAATGAAGGCTTCTTGAAAAACTATTTTTCATTTTTCTTATCGGATATTTTTCCGTTAAATTTCCACTTCCCCAAAATATTCAAGGAGGTACAAAATGCCAAAAGTTCTAAGAGCGGAAGAGATGAGCAAGTGTATCGGGTGCTTCACCTGTATGTTTGTCTGTGCGGGCGTGAACAGGCGCGACCACTCCATAAACAAAAGCTGTATTCGTGTTCGCACAAGCGGCGGACTTTCGGGGCGTTTTGTCGCCGTGGTGTGTCAGGGATGTCAGCATCCGCAATGCGCTGAGGTCTGCTCTTTTGGTGCGCTGACACCTCGTCCGGGGGGAGGAGTGAAGCTCGACCCCAAACACTGCATGGGTTGTCGTCGCTGTGAAAAACACTGTATCGTCCATGCAATCGGCTTTGACCAAGACGCGAAAAAGCCCATAATCTGTCACCACTGCGGTGCTTGCGTGAGGCTTTGTCCCCACGGCTGTTTGAGTATGGAAGAACCCTCAAAGGAAATTGGCGCAAGCCGCCAGATTATGGGGTTGACTGAATCGGAGGAGATAAAGCCGTGATTTACAAGGACTACATCCGTGTGCTATATATCGACCTGACAAATAAAAGAGTCAGAGTTGAGCATGAAAAGGACCTTATGCCCTATTTGGGAGGCGTGGGGATTGGCGCAAAACTCCTTGAGAGGCACATGAAAATCGATGAATCCCCTCTCCATCCTGACCAGCCAATCGTGTTGGCAATCGGTGCGTTGGAGTCCATTTATCCCGTGGTAACGAAAGTCGCGGCAATGTTTATCTCCCCCCTCACCGGAGAACTGGGCGAGTCCTATGCGGGAGGACGCTTGGGGCTTGCCATGTTTCAGGCGGGCTATGACGCAATCGTCATCACGGGCTATTCAAAAAAGCCCATATACTTGACTATCCATGAAAACGACGTACTTTTCCGGGACGCAAACGCCCTGTGGCACACCGGCAAGGACAACGCGGGACAGATTATCCGCGATTACGAACAAGGACACGGCGGCAAGCGTTCAATCATCCGCATTGGCACGGCAGGCGAAAATATGGTGTCCTATGCTTGTGTGAACGTTGACCGCTACAGGCATTTTGGACGCTTAGGGCTAGGGGCTGTTTTCGGCTCAAAGCACCTGAAAGCGGTGAATATTGTGGGGGATCGCTCTGTTCCCATCGAGAACTTCAAGGATTATTTTGCCGTATACCGTGAGATTGAAAAGAAATGCACAGAACACGGCGGGGCGATGAGCAAATACCACGATGTGGGAACGCCCATAAACATAGAGCCCCTCAGCGCAATGGGCGGATTGCCCACCCGTAACCTCCAGGCGGGGACATTTGAACACGCCCAGGCGGTTGGCGGCGAAACTTTTGCGCGAGAGTTGCTCGTACGGAAGATGGCGTGTACAGGTTGCCCTGTGGGCTGTATCCACATCGGACAGTTCAGGCGGGAGTTTGCCGAGCACGGCTATGAATACGAAGCTGTTTCAGTAGGCTATGACTATGAACTGATTTACGCCCTGGGCACGTTTTTGGGGATTGGTGACCCACAGGAAATACTTCAATTGATACACGAGGTGGAGGTCTGCGGTCACGACGCAATGAGCGTGGGCGTGGTTTTGGGTTGGGCGACAGAAGCTCTGGAGAAACTGGACAATGTGACCCTGGAAGAAACTCTGGGACTGGAGTTGGAATTCGGCAAGCTTGACCCATACCGTATGGCTGTACACTATATCGCCGAGCGGAAAAATGATTTTTACAGCGCCTTGGCGGATGGTGTCCGTGCCGCAAGCGCGAAATACGGCGGTGAGGATTTTGCCTGTCACATCGGCGGCAACGAGATGGCCGGCTACCACACAGGCTATGGTTCTCTTATGGGCTGTGCCGTCGGGGCGAGGCACTCTCACCTGTGTAACGGCGGATATTCCCAAGACCAGGCAGGACTTTCCGAGGGAAAAACCGCCGAAAACGTGGATCCAAAGGAAATGGCGCAGCAGATTTTTAACGAGGAAGTGGAGCGTTGTATGCTCAACGCCCTTGTGATGTGCCTTTTTGCCCGCAAAGTCTACGACCGCCCCACAATCCTCAAGGCGCTCAACGCTATAAAACACAAGGAAATTGACAGCGAGGGCAACGACATAACCCGGTATTACACCAATGATGACCTGACCGACATCGCCCGCCTAAACTACTACACCAAACTGCAGATTAAAAAGAAACTCAACTTTGATTGGAAGTCTATGGGAAAACTCCCCAAACGCTTTTTCAGTACCGACTCCGCCACAGGCAAACTTAAGGAAAGTATGTCAAAGGAGATTTTGGCGGAGTATATTAAGCTGATTGAGGCGTTTGAAAGTGAGATGAACGGAAGAGTTGAGAGTGAAAAATTAGCAGAAAAGCAGGGACTATAGGCTGTAGGAGCGCGGTTCGCTAGCTGCTGCAAAGCCTATCTCCCCAACCAACCTC
>WRKY01000112.1 GCA_009777895.1 Oscillospiraceae bacterium | reverse complement strand
TTTGCTGGTGAACGCTGTACCTGTCTCTTGGGTATTGCCGCCGAAAGAACTGTCCCGGCGTCCCGTTGGGACATCAAGCCCGCGCCGTTTGGCAATCCAACGCGCCGCTCCTCTAAACAGAAAAGGCATACCGAAAGTCATTAAAATGTTTAGTAATTTCATAAACTATGTTTGGAAATGGGAAAATTTAGCTCGACCTAATATCTATCTGTCTAGCACTCGCACCCGCAACATACAGGCGAGCAGGCAAATGCCAGTCCACAGACCGCCGATTAGCAGATGTCCAACTCCCGCGATTTTTGTGTTACCCATGATTTCGCTCCTTTTGGCAAGTCTAACTATAGTATATAGAAAGCGGCGGCGATTGTCAAGAAGACGCTAACAATATTTCCCCAAATTTGCCGGGAAACATTGTTAACACAATCCTTTTTCTTGAAATTCTTGTCATTGTATCATTCTCCACTTGATAATAACCGCAAAATATGTTATAATCCCTTATGGAAAATGCAAATGGGCAAGGAAGAGGCAGCCTCGCCTAAGCTTAAGTTGCAAAAAGGAGTTAATACTAATGTCCCCTGCAAACACCGCAAACAACCTACTAAACACCGTCAAGGATTTTAGCACTGATTTTATCTTGCACTGGAAGACACCCGCTAAAGGAAATTATGTCAGCTACAAAGAAATTGCGGGCTACTCAATCGGCAATTTCGGGCAGTGGCTCGCCAAAGCTCTCGTAGGCAAGTTCGCCCTAGACACTGCCAACGTGGTCATCGGGCAAACACTGGGTGTTGAACCCAACCACATCATGATAATGAACGTTATCAACACCTTTATCTGCTTCTGGTTCACCATGTACCGCTCCAACGTCATCGACAACTCCCGCAACCGCGAAGGGCGTTTTCGTCCCTTCATCAAGCGTTACGGCATCCCCACCGTCCTGCTCGCTTTCGCCCTGGTCTGGTTTCCCTACGACCGCCTGCCCGACGGCGGACTTACCGGCACGGGCTACTTAATGAAATGCGTTATCGTCCTCCTGTTTTTCCTGGGTATTCAGTTCTGTATGCCCTTTTATGACGCGGGATTCGGCAATTTAGTAATGGTAATTTCTCCTAATTCTCAGGAGAGAACAGCGGTCTATTCTGTCGTTTCAGTGGCAATGAGCCTTGCGCCTACAATCTACAACCCGATTTTGACCGCTATTTCAGACAAACTGCCCAACCGATCTGCGGATCTTGAATTATATCGTTGGGCATTTTTCCCAATTTGCATAGTTGGACTGGCGTTGAGCTACGTGGCGTTTTATGCCACAAAAGAGCGTATTATCCAAAGCCGCGCACACATCAACAAAATCAGCCTCTCACGCGCTTTTCGCGAGATTATCCGCAACAAAAACTTCTGGGTACTGCTATTAGCCGGTTGGGTAGGTTTTTTGGAAAGTGCCTCCGGTCAGATTTTCGACTGGTCTTTCACATATCAAGAAAGTATGCCCTGGGAAACAAAAGCGGTCGTTGACGCAATCATCGGCAACGCGGGGCTTTGGGCGATTCTCTTTGCGCCGCTGCTGACAAAATACATCGGCAAACGCCGCATCATGATTTGGAGCAACGTACTGCAAATCGCCATGCTTGCCCTGACCTACAACACCTACAACATCATCTTTATGCTCTCCGTATTCCGCTTTGTCAACTTCTTTATGGGGATTTTACAGGACACAATCCGCCCCGCAATTGACGCGGATATCCGTGACGAACAGCACTATCGCACGGGTGAACGCATCGACGGAATGTTTGGGCTTGCGGGATATTCCTCCACCCTCATCAGTATGGGAACGGGCTTTGTCCTCCCCGCCCTGCAACGCAAAGCGGGTATACACAGCGATAACGGCGCCGTTGATAACTACGGCAACCCCAATATTTGGTGGGCATTGCGTGACGTTGCGACTTTTGATAAAATGTGCCGCACCATGATAATCGCATCGGTTATCGGCGCGACCGCCAACGTCATCCCCATGTTCTTCTATGACCTCACCGAGCAAAAACAGCGCGGTATGAGCCGTGTGCTGAAGATCCGCGCCATGTTAGAGGATTACAGCAATGGGCTTGCCACCCCCGAGCAAATTTCCGAGGGTGTGGATATTGTCCGCCAAGCACGCGCTGACCAGACGGCTCAGCCTGTTGAAATCACCAAGAATATGACACGCAAGGAGCGTTACGAGGCGCGAATCCGCAACGAGGACATAAGCGTGTGCCATTATGTCATTGACGAGCTGAAAAAATTCGATACACCAGAGTATAAACTCAGGATGAATATCTCTAAAAAGATTGTTGATGCGGGCTTTGATGGGCTTTATAACTATAGTCCTATCGCTCTCCCTGAAGAGCCTAAGATGGCAAAAATCGTCAAAGAATATAATAAAGAACTGAAACTAGCGGCAAAGCATATCACCAAGAAATACCCCGAGCGCAACATCATCGCCCCCGACCCCGCTGCTATGGAGGCGCTTTACGATTCCCCCGAAGAAACAACGGAGCAGGCGCGGGCAAAAACCGCCGCCATCAGGGCGATGGAGAACGAGCGCAGCCGATTTATTGACTCGGCGAAGCCCTGGCTTGATGCCAAGCGACTGTTGGCGGAGTGTGAAAATCAAGAGCATTGGGATGCGATTTTTGAGGGTTATGAGGATGCGCGGCGGCAGGCGGAAGAGAACGAGCGTCTTGCGGCAGAAACAGCGCGTCTGGAACTTGAGAGAAAACGCGCCGAGACCGAGCGTCTTCGCCTCCAACGCATCGCGGAAAAAGAACAGAAAAAGGCGGGAAAAAGCTGAGCATCCGGAAAGAGAAAGGCGTTATGGTAAATCTGACAATAAACAATAAATCCATCGCCGTAGACGAGGGAAAAACAATCTTGCAGACCGCCCGTCAGGTCGGGCTTGACATCCCCACTCTCTGCGAGCATCCCCACTTGCCCCCATACGGTGCCTGTGGAATCTGCGTCGTCGAGGCGCAGGGCAACCCAAAACTCATTCGCGCCTGCGCTATGCCGGTGAGTGAGGGTATGGTAATTTTTACGGACACCCCACGTGTGCGCGCAAATCGCCGTCAAGCACTTGAGCTGCTTTTAAGCGACCACACAGGCGACTGCCGCCCCCCCTGCACCCTAGCGTGCCCCGCCCAAACAGACTGTCAGGGCTATGTTGGGCTGATTGCGAACGGGGAGTACACCCAGGCGCGGCGCTTGATTATGGAAAAGATTCCACTGCCCGCCTCTATCGGGCGGATATGTCCCCACCCCTGTGAGGACGCCTGCCGCCGCAAATTGGTAGAAAATCCCATAGCCATAGCTGACTTGAAACGCTTTGCTGCGGATGCAGTAGGTAGCATGGAGGATGCAGCAGACAGGGTAGAGGATACGGGGTGTTCTATTGCAATAGTCGGCGGAGGTCCTGGAGGACTTTCCGCAGGCTATTTCCTGCGCTTGGCGGGACACGCCGTGACGATTTTTGACGCCATGCCCCAAATGGGCGGTATGCTCCGATACGGCATTCCTGAATACAGACTGCCCAAAAATGTGCTGCAAGCGGAGATTGACCACATCGCCGGGCTTGGGGTGGAGTTGGTGAACAACCGGCGCCTTGGGGCTGATTTGAGCCTTGGAGAATTGCGGGAAAACTATGATGCAGTGATTCTCGCCGTCGGCGCGTGGTCGAGCAGTCCTTTGCGCTGTGTTGGTGAGGAACTCGATGGCGTACTTGGAGGTATCAATTTTCTGCGGGATACAGCTCTTGGCAAGCATTTCGGCGGAAAATCCGTCGCTGTTGTTGGCGGCGGCAACACCGCCATGGATGCTTGCCGCACCGCCGTTCGCCTTGGCGCGGATAAGGTTTACAACATCTATCGCCGTACAATCAACGAGATGCCCGCTGAGGAAATTGAGATTATCGAGGCTCAGGAGGAGGGTGTGGTTTTCAAGAACCTCACCAATCCACTTGAAATTTTGGGAGAAAACGGCAAAGTCACAGCCATTCGGCTACAGATTATGGAACTGGGTGAGCCTGACGATAGCGGTCGCCGTGCGCCTGTGCCTGTTGCGGGCAAAGAGGAAACCCTTGAGGTGGATACCGTAATCGCCGCAATCGGGCAAAAACTTCAGGGCGATGGGCTTGAGGAGGTCGCGAAGACCCGTTGGGGTACGATTATCGCCGACGATGAGAGTTTTTTGACAAACCTTGAGGGGGTTTTTGCTATCGGTGACGCAACTAACCACGGTGCGGATATCGCCATAACCGCCATCGGCGAGGCAAAAAAAGCAGTTGACATGGTATGTGCTTACCTAAAAGGTGAAGAGCTTAGTTTTAATCCCCAAAAATTGGTAAAGAGCGAAAAAACACAGGAGGATTTTGCGGGAGAGGAGAGAGTTTCACGGATAAAAATGCCCCACCGCTGTGC
>WRKY01000111.1 GCA_009777895.1 Oscillospiraceae bacterium | reverse complement strand
AAGACCGATGCTTTGAGCGAACATTTCCTCAAAATTTGCAAACTGACTCATCTCTCATCTCACCTCACTGTCAATTATATCTTTTTCACCCTAAGAAGAAAAGAGCCGCCCCCCAACACGAATTTGCGTTGAACGGGAAAATAGTGTATAATATTCCCAACAGGCAAAAGTCGCTGCAAGAACTGCGAAGCTTGCTAAAAAAATAAACTAAGGCGGTAAAACAATGAGAAGTCACGAAGTAACCCAAAAACTGCCGCTGCACAACAGCGACGGCACACTGCGCGAACCAGGTTGGTCCCGCCGTCCTGTGCAAATATACAGCCGTGCGGGCGTCAAAGCCCCGCACATCCGCCTGAAGGAGTGGGATTACTATCTCGTGGTCGGACAGGGTTACGGCATCGCCTTGACCATCGCCGACAACGGCTACATGGGACTGAACTCCGTCTCTCTGATGGACTTTGGTGCGGCGAGTTCCATCGACAAATCAATCCCTACCCTCTTTCCCATGGGCAAATACAAAATGCCTGCGGACAGCGCGTCGCCTAGCATCGTCCGCATTGGCGGTAAAAAACTCCAAATGAGCTTTGAAGTTAAAGAAGGGCAGCGGCATCTAGTCTGTTTTTATAAAAAGTTCCACAAAGAACAGGACTTTTTATGCGACATCCTCCTACAGGAGCCTGACATGGACTCACTGACCATTGCCACGCCGTGGCAGGAGGACAAGTTGGCGTTTTACTACAACCGCAAAATCAACTGTATGCCCGCATCGGGGTGGTTTGAGCTTGGCGGTATTCGCCGCGAGTTCGACCCAACAACCGACTTCGGCACACTGGACTGGGGGCGGGGCGTATGGACATACGACAACCGGTGGAAATGGGGCTCGGGCAACGGCGTTGTGCAGGGCAAGCCCTTTGGCTTCAACCTGGGATACGGATTCGGCGACACTGCCGCCGCCAGTGAGAACATCATTTTCTTCGACGGTAAAGGTCACAAATTTAACGATATTCTCTTTCGTTTCGACAAAAATGACTACATGAAGCCATGGAAATGGGAATCATCCGACGGTCGCTTTGACGGGAATTTCATACCCGTGTTCGACCACTTCACCAAGGTTGACGTAGGAGTACTTTGCACCGATGGACATCAGGTTTTCGGCAACTTTACCGGTAAATGCATCCTTGACGACGGCAGGACACTGGAGATCAAGAATTTGTTTTGCTTTGCTGAAGATGTGCGGATGAAGTATTAGGGGTATTTAAGGGAAAGATATAGACATATGAATCCAGGGCTTGTCTGAAAATTAAAAAACACCGGATATTTTGAGGTAAAACTGAGCGAAACGAGGAGAAAACCGCAGGAATACTTTCGTATTCCGAGAAGCTTCAACGATGTTGCAGCCCGTTTTAGCCAAAATAGACAAGTTATTTTTTCAGACAGCCCCCAATATCTGAAAGGTCTGATTATGGAACCAAAAACACTAACAAATTTAATTACAGGGATTCTCGACGAAAAAAAAGGTGTAGATATTGCCGCCCTCGCCGTGGGAGATATGACCATTGTGGCGGATTATTTCGTGATTGTCACAGGCACCAGCAACACCCACATCAACGCCCTGAGTGACGCTGTGCAGGAAAAGCTCGCCAAGGAACACGCCGTGCTCCCCCGCTGCGTGGAAGGTCGTGCATCGGGTTGGGTTGTGCTTGATTATGCCAGTGTCCTTGTGCACATTTTCGGCAAGGAGGAGCGGGAGCATTATAATTTGGAACGCTTGTTTCCCAATTCCGCAGTGTAAGCGAGACAAAAATATAGCCGGTTAATTTGAAAATCGGCTACTTCAACGAGCCCATTTAAAACAAACTCAACTGCGCCGCCTCATCCATGCCGGCAAAGCATCCCGCCTCTCGAAGAGCGTCCATCACTGTGCTGCTGACTTCAGATATATGCTGAAAGTCCTCAATGGAGTTGAACTTGCCCTTGACTTTGTTGCGCGCTTCGGCGCAGTCCACCGCCGCTTTGTCGCCAATACCGCCCAGAGCGGAAAAAGGCAAGCGGATTTTGCCGTCCTCTATGGTGTACACATTCGCTGTGGAGTAATACAGGGACACGGGCAGCAGGGCGATGCCTCGCAAAAGCATCTCGTTGACAATCTCCAAAATGTCATGACTGACAATCTCTTTTGGAGACGCATTTTTTTGCAGTAGGAGCGCTGCTAGCTCCCGCACCCGCCGTGCCACCGCTTTTTGCCCCTTGAGGATAGTTCCCGCCTCCAACGCGCCGCCTTTCACCGTCAAGAAAACTGCGTAATATTCCGTGGGATGATAAAGTTTGTACCAGGCAAGGCGCATCGCACCCAACACGTACGCAGCCGCGTGCGCCTTGGGGAACATATACTTGATTTTCATGCAGGAATCCACATACCAATGGGGCAAATCGAGGGCGTTCATAGCGTCAATATGCTCCCGTGTGAGCTTATATTTCGCTGTCCCTTTACGGACAATTTCTGTAATTTGGAACGCCATTCCCGAGTCCATCCCCTTGTGCATGAGGGTGAGCATGATGTTGTCCCGCAGTCCGATAACGTCGGAAATGGTACATTCACCGCTGACAATCAACTCCTTGGCATTGCCGTGCCACACGTCCGTGCCGTGGGAAAGTCCCGAAATCTGGAGCAAATCCGCAAAGGTTTTGGGCTTTGCGTCAACGAGCATCTGTATGGTGTTTCGCGTGCCCATCTCCGGGATGGACAATGTCCCCGTGGGAACGCCCAGTTCTTCAGCAGAAATTCCCAATGGTTCAGGAGATTGGAACAACTCATAGAGCCTGGGGTCTGTGACGTCCGCCTTGGTGACGGGAATCCCCGTCAAGTCTTCAAGGTGCTTGTACATGGTCGGCACATCGTGACCCAAAATGTCCAGTTTCAAAAGGGTGTCGTGGAGCATGGACTTGAAGTCAAATTGAGTTGTGGTCATGTCCCGCTCGGTCTTGTCGGCGGGATATTGCACAGGGCTGAAGTCCTCGATTTCCATGTTGGACGGCACAACCACCATTCCCCCTGGGTGCTGTCCTGTGGTGCGTTTTACGCCCACACAGCCGTTGGCGAGCCGCATCACCTCCGCAGGGCGGGTGGTGTTGTCCTTGATCGCCCACAACTCCTGGGTAGTACCCGAAAAACCCTGCTCCAACGCCCGCGCCTGAACCTTGCGGTCAAGGTATTTTTTAGCAAACCCAAAGGCGGTTTTGTCCTGAAGCTGCTGTATTGTCCCCGCCTTAAAGCAGTTCTCCTTGCCGAAAATCTGTTCTGTATAGGTGTGTACGTCGTTTTGGATGTCGCCGGAAAAGTTCAGGTCGATGTCGGGCTGTTTCTCCGCTTTAAAACCCAAAAATGTTTCAAAGGGGATGTCGTGTCCGTCACGCCCTAAGTCCGCGCCGCATTTTGGGCAAGACTTCCGGGGCAGGTCGAAGCCCGATTCCACTGTGCCGTCCTGTATGAACTCGCTGTACCGGCACTTCCCGCACAGATAGTGGGGAGGCAGGGGATTCACCTCGGATATTCCCGCAAAACTCGCCACGACAGAGCTGCCTACAGAGCCGCGGGAGCCCACCTCATATCCTAGCGAATTGGAGTATTCTACCAGTTTTTGGGAGCTCACATACATCACCGCGAAACCGTTATCAATAATTGGCACAAGTTCCCGCTCAAGACGGGTTGCCACGATTTCCGGCAAGGGGTCGCCGTAAAGAGAGCGGGCTTTTTTGTAGCAGCTTTCCCGTAACTCCTCCTTTGCTCCCTCTATCTCAGGAGGAAAGGAGCCTTTGGGAATGGGAATAAGCTCTTCACACATATCGGCAATCGCCTGAGGATTTTTCACCACCGCTTCATATGCCGTCTCCTCTCCCAAATAGGCAAACTCATCGAGCATCTCTTGGGTACTGCGCAAGTAAAGCGGCGCACCATCTCCCGCGTCGTCATAGCTTTGACCCACCTGCAAAATCTCGCGATAGATGGCGTCCTTTTCCTCAAGGAAATGCACATCTCCTGTTGCAATAAGGGGCTTGTCCAAATCTCGCGCAATCTTAGCAAGGGTGCGGTTAATCTCCCGCAAACCCTCCTGCCCGTCAACGCGGGGTGGGAGCATACCGTTTTCGTCAAGCTGAATGGTTGTATCCTCTTGCTCGTCGCCGTTATTCATGGTGTCAAAGGTGAAGTCGTGTGCTTCAGCTTTGCGGACTTTCTTTTTAGAGGGAGCGTGTGGGCGGGTCAAAAAGGCGTTTAGGGCGGTGGGCATAATCTCGATGTAGTCATAAAAACTCGCAATCTTAAGCAATTCTTCGTGAGATTTTCCCGCCAATATTCCTTGATATAGCTCCCCCGCCTCACAGGCAGTACCCAAAATCAGCCCCTCCCGCAGGCTCTCGATTTCCGAGCGTGGCATACGGGGGCGGCGGTAAAAGTATTTGACGTTGGAATTTGAG
>WRKY01000110.1 GCA_009777895.1 Oscillospiraceae bacterium | reverse complement strand
CGTCTGGCAAGGAAAAAAGCGCAGTAATACTTTCGTATTGCGAGTATTTTTGACGAAGTCAGATGGAAAATAGACCGCAAAGACCAGTTGATTTTCAAGTTAGGAGACTATAAAGTGAAACAACGGGCGGCAAGCGAGGCTTGCCGCCCTTACGTATCCTCAAAGTTCACTCTTCACTGGTCTTGCTCATGCGAAACAAAATCCGCAGCAAGCCGCGCAGCATTTTGGGACTCTTGAAAACGACTACTTTCATCTGAAAAAACCACCTTTACTAATATTGTTGACGCTATTGAAATGCCTATGTTCGCAAAAAGCGGCAATCTTGGGCTTTGCTTTTGTAAAACACCACGCCGCACACAATGAGCAACGCCGCCGCAATTATCACAAGAGCCGTTCGTGGCAGACAAGCCGCAAGCACGACCCCAGCGCCAAAGGCTACCGCGCCTACCTGTACCGCCGCGTTGCAAGCGCAAACCCGCACCATACCTATCACCACACTTTGGTTCGTGGAAAACCCACCGTCTAATTGCAACGTCGTTGCTTGGTACATTATATGTCCCACGAGGGGATTGGTTACTTTATGGCGCGAGAATTAAATGCTGGAAGCCGCTGTATAATTGGAACATCGTGCGCAACCTCACACCTCGCCCTATCATTGCGGGTAAAATCCCAATATGGTATAATATACATAAACAAGACACTAGAGGGAACATAATTGAGCAACTACACACTAATAAGAAAAGAGAACCATGCGAGACGGGGAGAGCTTGCCACTCACCATGGAATTATACAGACTCCCGCCTTCATGAATGTGGCGACGGCGGCGGCGATTCGCGGCGGACTTGGCGCTGAGGATTTGGCAGCGGCAGGTTGCCAAATTATGCTCTGCAATACCTACCACCTCCATCTGCGCCCCGGTGAAAGTGTTGTACGGGAAATGGGAGGATTGGAGGGTTTTACCCGTTGGCGGGGGGTTACCCTCACCGATTCGGGGGGATTCCAAGTTTTTTCCCTGTCAGCACTGCGGAAAATCAATGAACGTGGAGTGGATTTTCGTTCCCATATCGACGGGAGGCGGCTTTTTATGGGCGCGGAAGAGAGTATGCAAATTCAGTCCGCACTCGGCTCAACCATCGCCATGGCGTTCGACGAGTGCGTGGAAAATCCCGCCTCATACGACTACGCGCGGCTATCGTGCGAACGCACCACCCGTTGGCTTATCCGCTCCAAAAACGAGATGGTGCGGCTCAACGCTCTGCCTGATACACTGAACAAAAAACAGCTGCTTTTCGGCATAAATCAGGGCTGTACATTCGAGGATTTGCGGGTGGAACATATGCGGGAAATAGCTCAGTTGGACTTGGACGGCTACGCCATTGGCGGGCTTGCGGTTGGTGAACCCGCCCAGGAGATGTACCGCATCATCAGCGCGGTTGAGCCTCATATGCCCTGGGAAAAAGTGCGCTATTTGATGGGTGTGGGAACACCTGTGAACATCCTAGAAGCGGTGAGTTTGGGTGTGGATATTTTCGACTGCGTGATGCCTAGCCGCAACGCGCGGCACGGTCATGTGTTCACTTGGGAGGGGATTCGCAATCTGAACAACGCTAAATATCAGCGGGATTCGTCACCCATTGAGGAGGGTTGTGCCTGCGTTGCTTGCGCCGCGGGCTATTCCCGGGGCTATATCCGCCACCTGTTGAAAGCGGGAGAAATGTTGGGGATGCGCCTTGCCGTGAGCCACAATATGTATTTTTACAACCATTTTATGGCGAAAATCCGCGAGCACATTGAGATGGGCCGTTTTGGCGTGTTCAAGAGGAGTGTTGAGGAAAGCTTGGGGCGGAGGGTTTAGAGGTATTTATAATTGTATAGTCGATTAACTTGAAAATCGGCTCAGGATTTGCGAGAATATTTTTCGTCTGGCAAGGAAAAAGCGCAGTAATACTTTCGTATTACGAGCATTTTTGACGAAGTCAGATGGAAAATAGACCGCAAAGACCAGTTGATTTTCAAGTTAGGAGACTATATTATACCATAAACTCCAACATAGCTAGAATGTCGCACATCCTCTATTTCACTGAACTTTTTGCGTAAGCGCTCTATTTTCAATTTCC
The DNA here is from genome assembly GCA_009777895.1 of Oscillospiraceae bacterium. GTDB lineage: Bacteria > Bacillota > Clostridia > Oscillospirales > Acutalibacteraceae > WRKY01. The sequence continues at coordinate 2,478 of WRKY01000110.1, read as the reverse complement.
TCCACACTTTCATTATGCAGCATACTTTATCGCGTTTACCATTTTTTGGCAAGTTTTAAAAATGGGTGCTGATAAAAATCACACCAAACTCTTGTAATCTCTCCCCGTATGTGCTATAATTGTAGGCGCAGATTGACCTACCGCAAACCAAATACAGGAGCGCACAGCATGAAACAAAAGCCAATCTACCTTGTTCAGGTGGACGCGCTGCGAAAACTGCCCACACACTATACCGTCTACCTCCCCTACTCCGTTGGGGCGCTTTGGGCGTACGCCAAACAATCGGCGACGGTAAACGAAAACTTCAGCTTGGAAGATATGTTCTTTATGCGCGACAACGTCAACGAGGTTGTTGCCCGCATGGACGAACCATTTTTAGTGGGCTTTTCTTGTTATGTTTGGAGTACGGAATACAACAAGGTTTTGGCGCAGGCTGTAAAAAAGGCATATCCCCACTGCTACATTCTTTTCGGAGGTCACAATGTCCCGCCTGCCGAACAGATGCTAGAGGAGTTGCCCTATGTGGATTTTCTCATCCACGATGAGGGTGAAATACCATTTCAGGCATTGCTGACCCAATTGGCTCAGGATGATCCTGATTTTACTGACGTGCCTGGTCTTTCCTACAGAACTCCTCAGGGGAACAAAACCAACCCCGTTGCCGTTGCCGACAGTGTCGAGGATTTTCCATCACCATACCTTGAGGGTTTGTTTGATGACATCATCAATAAGTACGACTACATCCAATGGAGTGCGGTGTGGGAGACCAACCGGGGTTGCCCTCACCACTGTGCCTACTGCGACTGGGGACAAAAAAGGGCGAAAGTGCGGCTATTTTCCAGGGAGCGGCTATTGGCGGAGATTGAGTGGATGAATTCCCATAATGTGGGTTTTGTTTACGGCGCGGACGCGAACTTTGGTATTTTCTCCCGTGACGAGGAACTGCTTGACGTGATGATAGAGAACAAAAAACGTACGGGTCTGCCGCGTATGTTTGACGTTAACACCACGAAAATCTTCAACGAACGCACCTTCCGCATCGCTGAAAAGCTCTATAAAAGCGACATGGACAAAATAGGCGCGAGTCTGTCACTGCAAAGTCTTTCCTCAGAGGTTCTGAAAAATATTGGGCGAGTAAATATTGGCGATGAGGTCATCGCAAATTGGATAAAACGTTGCCGTCAGGCGGGGGTTAGGAGTCATACTGATCTGATTATCGGACTTCCAGGGGAAACCCTCGAGAGTTTTTGTGCGGGTATTGAGAAACTTCTAGCCTTGGGACAGCATGAGGGGATACGCTTTTTCCCCTGTAATCTCATTCCAAATGCGCCGATGGCAAAAGATGAGTTCATAAAAAAACATAATATTACCACGCGGAATATGGTGTTTAAAACCACTATGCAGGCAACCCCCGACCTTGTTGATGAATATGTTGACGTAATAGATTCAACGTCCACAATGTCTCGAGCAGAAATACTTACAGTCATATTTTTCATGCAAATTGTCCATGGCGCTCATAGCTTTGGGTTGTTGCGCTTAATCGCTATTTTTTGTCACACTCAGAAATTTATTTCCTATGGGCAATTTTATTTGAAACTCATTGACTATGGTAAGCAAAGTCTCCTTCTTGGTGATATTCAAAGCCGTATTATAGATTATCTTGGGGAAATTCGAGATGGAAAAGAGGCACACCCCCTGCAAATAGAAGGCTTTAGCTTTGGACGTATGGTAGAAGAGCAATATTATATATGCCGCGCAATCATGGAGCTTGACAAATTTTACGCCGAGGTGAAGGCGTTTTTGGGAGAGTTTGAGATTGACCCGCATTTGCTTGAGCAGCTGATTCATTATCAGCGAGAGAGCATTATGTTACCCAACTCCACTGAAAAAGTACTTGAGTTTGACTACGACTTTCCCGCCTATTTCAACGCCATTTACGATGGCGAGCCTATCCCGTTGGAGAAACGCAGGGTGAAACTGCGCTTTTCTCTTGGAGACGGCGTCAAACCGGAGGACATCGCCACACCGCAGAAGTATTTCCACTCAATTGTCCAGTTGGGACGCTTCACGAGCAAGGCTTTTTACAAGATAGAAGAAATTATATGACACTGCAGCGGCGAGGCTTGCCCGCCCGTATTAGGTTCGCGCGTTTTCAAAAAGCTACTTATCCCAATAAAACATGACCGCGTAACAAAACATAAATAAAAGGAGTGATTTTATGAAGACCGTCATACTGGCGGGAGGTTACGGGATGCGCATTGCCCAGGATTTTCCGCGCCTGCCCAAGCCCATGGTGGCCGTTGGCGCGCACCCAATTTTGTGGCACATCATGAAAATCTACTCCGCCCATGGACACAACGAGTTTATCATATGCGCGGGCTATATGCAACAGGTAATCAAGGATTACTTCGCCAATTATGAGCTGTATCGCAGTGATGTAACCTTTGATTTTACCAGTGAAAATGCCTTGACAATTCA
>WRKY01000109.1 GCA_009777895.1 Oscillospiraceae bacterium | reverse complement strand
ATAATAAAAAAGATAAACCACATGGGGCTCGCCCAAAAAAATTGGAGGAAATCACGCCAAAGCTAACAACTCACAGCGGCGCGAAAAAACGCTTCAAGATGTCCAAAAAGGGCAAGGCGATGCGTGCCCACGCCTACAAATCCCACATTCTCAACAAAAAATCCACAAAGCGCAAACGCAATCTGCGCAAGGTTTCTGTTGCCGACGACAGCAATCAACGTCAAATTCACCGCCTGTTGCCCTACAACTAGAGCGAAAAATGGGGCTGCCCGAAAATAACCTTTCACTTTAATGTGGCTGCACCAAAATCCATCACAAAGGAGATAACAAAAAATGGCAAGAATCAAAGGCGCGGTGGCGACACGCAAGCGCAGAAATAAAGTTTTGAAGGCCGCAAAAGGCTATTACGGCGCGAAAAGTAAGCTTTTCAAGACAGCCAAACAGGCGGTCATGAAGAGCGGTAATTACGCCTACATCGGACGCAAGCAGAAAAAGCGCAACTTCCGCCGTCTGTGGATTACGCGCATTTCCGCCGCCTGCAAAATCAACGGAATGAACTATTCCACTTTCATGAATGGCTTGAAAAAGGCCGGCATCAACCTAAACCGCAAGATGCTCTCGGAAATCGCTATAAACGATGCCGAAGGCTTTGCCAACCTCACCGAACAAGCTAAGTCGATGTTATAAGATATATAGTCGCCTAACTTAAAAATCAACTGATCTTTGCGGTCTATTTTCCATCTGACGTCGTCAAAAATACTCGTAATACAAAAGTATTCCTGCGCTTTTTTCCTTGCCAGACGAAAAATATTCTCGCAAATCCTGAGCCGATTTTCAAGTTAATCGACTATAGTACGCACTTAAAAATGCACTCCCCCACCCTGGGCGAGTGCATTTTGTTGTGTGTTTTTTTACACTGCTCACTCCTCGATTTTCACCCCCATATACCGCGCGATTGCCGCCACATCCTTGTCGCCGCGACCTGAAACATTGACCACAATGATTTTGTCCTTGCCCATCTGTTTTGCCAATTTTTGGGCGTAATATATGGCGTGGGCGCTCTCAATGGCGGGGATGATACCCTCGGTTCGCGACAGGTACTCAAAGCCCTCAACCGCTTGCGCATCAGTGACAGGGACATATTCGGCGCGTCCCTTGTCGTGTAAATTCGCGTGTTCAGGACCGATACCGGGGTAATCAAGTCCGGCGGAAATGGAATAAACAGGGGCGATTTGCCCGTACTCGTCCTGACAAAAATAGGACTTCATTCCGTGGAAAATACCCAGTGTGCCCTTGGCGATTGTCGCCGCGTTTTTGGGGGTATCCACGCCCAATCCCGCCGCCTCACAGCCGATAAGCCGTACATTCTGGTCGCCGATGAAGTCGAAAAACGCGCCGATTGCGTTACTTCCGCCACCCACACAGGCGACTACAGCGTCGGGTAGCCGTCCCTCTGCCGCCATGATTTGCTGACGTATTTCCTCGCTGATAATCTTCTGAAAATCCCGTACAATCAGAGGAAATGGGTGGGGACCCATAACAGAGCCCAGGACATAGTGGGTGTCGTCAATGCGGGAAACCCACTCGCGCATTGTTTCGTTCACCGCATCCTTGAGAGTCTGGGTGCCGCTAGTGACGGCGTTGACCTTTGCCCCCAGAAGCTCCATACGAAAGACGTTCAGCGCTTGGCGTTCGGTGTCCTCCTTGCCCATGAAAATCTCGCATTCCATGTCCATCAGCGCGGCGGCAGTGGCGGTGGCGACGCCGTGCTGCCCCGCCCCCGTTTCGGCGATTACGCGGGTTTTTCCCATCTTTTTGGCGAGCAAAACCTGACCTAAAACGTTGTTGATTTTGTGTGACCCCGTGTGATTCAAGTCCTCGCGCTTGAGGTAGATTTTCGCGCCCCCCAAATCGCGGGTCATCTTTTCGGCATAGTAAAGCAGGGATGGTCTGCCCGCATACTGCGCTAGCAGATCCGCTAACTCCCGGCGAAATGCCGCATCGTTCTTGTAGTGCAGATAGGCACGCTCCAGTTCATGGACGGCGTTCATCAGCGTTTCGGGTATATACTGTCCGCCGTGAACTCCATATCGACCAGTTTTCAACATTTTTCACCTCTTGTTAAGTCTGCGGGTATTTTATCATATTTCACGGAATTTAGCAAGAGTGAACCGAGCATTATGCTTCCCGAATTTGCACAACCTCCCCAAAATATGCTATAATATATCCACTCGCACCCACAAAGGAGGCTTGAGCGTGCCATCGATGAAGAACATCAAGCGGCGTTTGGCAAGCGTCGCCAGTACCAAGAAAATCATGAAGGCGATGAACATGGTGGCGGCGTCCAAACTCCAGAAGGATAAGGCGCGGCTCGAGGCTACGTGCCCGTTTTTCTCGGCGGCTTTGCGGATAATCGAGCCGTTGCGGAGTATCAATGACAGCGATAGTCCCTTTTTGACTCAGCGCAAAGTAAAAAACAGCGCGTATCTCATAATCGCCGCCGATCGCGGGCTTTGCGGCAGCTACAACACCAATCTCGCCAATGCCGCTATTGAGCATATGGAGGGGAAAAACGAAAAAATCCTCATGATTGGGCAGCGGGGTTACGAGCTTTTCAAGCGCAAGGGTAAGAATATTCTTCGCAAATATGACGACGTTATTAACACAGTTTTCTTTGAGGAGGCCCAGTTAATCGCGGCGGATTTGGTGCAGATGTACAGCAAGGGCGAAGCGGACGAGGTCTACATCGTTTACACCGATTTTGTCACGGCGATTACCTATGTGCCGCGAATCAGCACGCTTTTGCCTATCACTGAACAGATGGAAAATCCGCTTGAAACTAAGTGCAAACCGGAGCCGTACGTACCAACGCCACCGTCCGTCGTCACAGCATCCATGAAGTATGAGCCAAATTTGCCGGAATATTTAGAGCAGGCTGTGCCGTTTTTTCTCAGTGCCACGGTGTATACCGCGTTGTTAGAGGCATCCACCTGCGAGCAGGCTGCGCGAATGGTGAGCATGGACACCTCCAGCACCAACGCCGACGAGATAACCACCACCCTCACGCGCACCTACAACCGCATCCGCCAAAACGCCATCACCCAGGAGATTAGTGAGGTTGTGGGAGCAAGTCAAGATTGAGGATAGTAAAGTTAGCAGGAATCAAGAATCTGTGTTCAGTATCTTGAAACGGTATCGTTCTACTGAATGCAGCTTGTAAGAATGGAGAAAACAATGGCAGCAAAAAACAAAGGTAAGGTACTACAAATCATCGGCGCGGTGCTTGACGTGCAGTTCGAGGCGGATTGCCCCGCTCTTTATAACGCCATTGAGATTGAGAACGAGGGCGCAATTGTTGTGTTGGAGGTCACCCAACATTTGGGAGAAAACGTTGTGCGCTGTATCTCCATGCACCCTACCGACGGGCTTTACAGAGGCATTGAGGCGCGGGACACAGGCGCGCCAATCTCCGTCCCTGTAGGGGAAAAGACGCTAGGGCGTATGCTCAACGTGTTGGGCAAGGCTATCGACGGCAAGGAAGAGCCTAAAAGTCTTGAGCATTGGGCGATTCACCGCCCCGTCCCCGGGGTATCGGACCAGGCGGCAATCACCGAGATGTTGGAAACAGGCATCAAGGCAATCGACCTGCTGTGTCCCTACTCAAAGGGCGGTAAAATAGGACTTTTCGGCGGCGCGGGCGTGGGTAAAACCGTGCTGATTATGGAACTGATACGCAATATCGCCCATGAGCACGGAGGGTATTCCGTTTTCGCGGGAGTGGGCGAGCGCACCCGTGAGGGCAATGACCTCTACAACGACATGAGTCGTTCGGGGGTTATCGACAAGACCACCTTGGTTTTCGGGCAGATGAACGAACCTCCCGGGGCGAGGATGCGTGTGGGGCTGACGGGGCTGACTATTGCCGAATATTTCCGCGATGTCGACCAACAGGATGTTTTGCTGTTTGTTGACAATATCTACCGTTTCGTGCAGGCAGGATCGGAAGTTTCCGCACTTTTGGGACGTGTTCCCAGTGCGGTGGGATATCAGCCCACCTTAGCCAACGAAATCGGCAGTCTGCAGGAGCGAATCACCTCAACAAAGACGGGCTCCATCACCTCTGTGCAGGCGATTTATGTACCTGCCGACGACTTCACCGACCCCGCCACTGCCACGACATTCGCCCATCTGGACGCCACCACAGTGCTGTCTCGCGAGCTTGTGGAACTGGGCATTTATCCCGCAATCTCTCCCCTTGAATCCACTTCCCGCATACTGGACAAGGATACCGTGGGCAGTGAGCACTACAACACCGCCCGCGCGGTCCAGAGCATTTTGCAGCGTTACAAAGATTTGCAGGACATCATCGCCATTTTGGGCATGGATGAGCTACCTGAAAACGACAAGCTGACGGTGAACAGAGCCAGAAAAGTGCAGAGATTTTTGTCACAGCCATTTTACGTGGGCGAAAAATTCACGGGAATTCCCGGGCGCTATGTGCCTGTCAAGGACACTGTGCAAGGCTTCAAGGAGATTATCGAGGGCAAGCACGACGAGATCCCCGAGGGTATGTTTTTGAACGCGGGAACGATTGATGATGTTGTCAAGCGGTATAACTCTTAGAGCATATGTTCACTGGCTTGAA
>WRKY01000108.1 GCA_009777895.1 Oscillospiraceae bacterium | reverse complement strand
CCACCCCTCCGAAGAAAAACTTCACAAATTTCTAAAAAGCTATTGACTTTTAAGCCTAATAGTGGTAGAATACACACGAGAAGTTGTTCCTCGGAATGGCTCCATAAATCTACAAGGAGGAAAAAATGAGAAAGAGAATTACAAGTATACTGTTGGTTTTGGCGACGATTATCACGATCTTCGCGGTGTTGCCCGTGGGTGCTTTCGCCCATACACACCGCTACGGTGCATGGTACGTCTACAAGGCGGCGACCTGTACCGAAGAAGGCGAATCACGGCGTTTGTGCAACGTCTGTGAAGAGTACCAGACCCGCGTCATCAAGAAATTTGGACACAGTTTTACCGTTTGGACAACCGATGTGCCCTCTGATTGTGAGATGTACGGAACGCAGAAGCGCAGATGTAACCGCTGTCACATCCAAGAAGAGCGCCAATCTCCCAGTCTTACCCACAGATGGGGACTATGGTGTACAACCAGAGCCGCCACCTGTAAAGAAGCGGGCGAACAGACCCGTGAGTGCAGCCGTTGCGGCAAGAAAGATTTTCGCCCCATTACCAAGAAAGACCACAAATGGTCCGGATGGACAGTGACTGTGGCGTCGACTTGTACTGTGGCAGGCAAGCAAACACGAAGCTGTTCAACCTGCGACAGCACTGAAACCGTCGATGCGTCGTTGGCGAACCACACTTATGGCAGTTGGACGACAACCTTAAACGCCGCTTGTACCACCACTGGCAGCAGAGAGCGTTTCTGCAGTGTTTGTCAGTATCGCGACGAGGGCAAAATCGCCGCCTTGGGTCATCGTGATGAGGATGCCGACGGCATCTGCGATGTGTGCGAACAACCCACAAATTTCCAATGGTCGTTCCTGAAGTGCTGTGCAGAGCATGAGAGCGACGGCGCCAACGTCTTCGTGCGCTTCTTCTGCTTCATGCGCCAGTTGTTCTCCAAGAGCATCTTCGGTGTCGACATCTTTGTGAAGAAATAAAAAATCCGTCCCTCTTGACGTCTTCATGAAGAAAAAAGTACTCAAAAAAGTCCGCCCTTTAAGGGCGGGCTTTTGGCGTTTGTGCTAATTTTTTGGGGCGGGGGCGTTTTGCCGGGGGATCTGCAAACGCTCCACCTCGCGCCTGTGAAAAGGTTGCGGCGCGGCAGGATTTCGCTCCAGAGCCACCTTAATCATCCCCGACATCATATTATTTTCCGTGACCGTACCGCGCCCCTGGGCAGTTTTCACCTGCTCTCCAGGCTGCGGTGTGACCCGGCGTAAGTGTTGGTAAGCATCCTCTTCATAGCTCAGACAGCACATCAAGCGCCCGCAAGCACCGCTGATTTTCTCTGAATTCAGTGAGAGATTTTGCCCCTTGGCGAGTTTCAAGGTGATTTTGGGGAACTGACCCATATAGGTGGAGCAACAAAAGGGACGACCGCAAAGTCCCAAACCGCCGAACATCTGCGCCTCGTTGCGGGCGTTTATTTGCAGCAATTCTACCCGGAAACGAAAATGTGCCGCCATGTCCTTGACAAGTTCCCGAAAGTCCACACGGTTTTCCGAAAGGAAGTAAAATACCATCTTTTTTCCGTCGAAAGTGGACCGCGCCTTGACGGGAGTCATAGGCAGTCCGTGCTCCTTAACCTTTTGCTCGAAGACCTTAAACGCGTCCTTTTCGCTTTGGGCGTATTTGGCAAGCAGCTCCATGTCAGCGGGGATGACCTTGCGGATAATGCGCTTGAGAGGTTTTTGCAGGCTGCTTTTCTCAACAAGGCGCCGTCCGAAAACAATTTTCGCCACATCGATGTTGTGTTCCGACTCCAAGATAACGCTATCCCCCGGTTCGCACTGCACCCCGTTGGGATCAAAAGAATATACCCGTCCGCCGCCGTCAAAACGCGCGCCGACAATCTCTACTGTGTTGTCCATGTTTTCTCCTGTTCTAATAATTAAGTTGCAATTTGTACTCAGGCGATGTTGAAAGATAGATTTTCAATAAGCCCGCTCATGAAAAAAACGTAGCCGAAATCCTCGCCCGCAAAAGTGCCTGATTGGCGTTGCGCTCAGCGTCCCTCTCCAATTCCTGTACCCGCTCCGCCAAGCGTGATAATCGCGCCGAACCCAACTGCGCAAGTTGATAAGCGTTGGTATTTTCTGCTAACTCACCCGCACCGCCGGCAATCAACAACGCCGCGCGTAAATGGTCTTTCAGGGCGGTTAGGCTCTCGAGCATGAGGGGCTTTGCTTTGTCGAAAGGCGCGGTGGCGGACAATACCGCCCATTCGTCGTTTTGTGCAAGTGCATGGGCGATTTTCTCCGCCGCATCCAGTGCTTCTTCAGAAAATTCAGCGGCGGCACCGGGGAGGCTGTAGAGAGTGACACGTGAGAGGATGGTGGGCAAAAGCTCTTTTTTGTTGGGCGTGAGGAGCAAAAAGCAGACACTAGGAGGAGGCTCCTCTATGCACTTAAGCAGGGCATTTTGTCCATGCAGGTTTAGTTTGTGTGCGTTTTCGATGACAAATACACGCCGCGCTGCCTCGTTGGGTTTAACATAACTTTGCGCCACTAATGCGCGCACGTCGTCCACAGGGATTTGCTTGTCCTCCACGTTGGTAAGGACAGTTACGTCCACGTGTCCCCAATTTGCCGCTTTTTGGCAGTGACTACACACTCCGCAAGGCTCTTGCGCCATATTCTCACAGAGCCATGCGGCGATGAAGCTTGCCGCCAACTCCCTCGTTGCGCCCTCAAGCAAAACTGCGTGGGGGAAACGCTGGGAGGAAAATGTGCGGTAAAAACTTGTCAGGGGATTCATGGCGGCTCCTTAGATGGGGTGGGTATATTATAGCACAAATTCAGGCAGTTGTCACTTTCAACTTCCCGTATCTCCATCACTCTCGCGGAACAATCTTACTCCCCACCGCCAATCGTCCGTAAATATCAAGGCAACTGCGGCTACACAAAAAGTCGATTAGCAAGCCCGCTTCTTCAGCGGTGTTGGTGAGGATTCGCCCGTCCGCGCCGACGGATACGCCGTATGTGGACACGTACTCGTCCCGCGCCTGCAGGCTCATGCGCCCTATGTTTTCCATCAGTTCCTCGCTGAAATCCTCGAACTTCCGTGACTGTTTTTTCGCCGCTTCCTCAAGGCGGGCAAAGTCGCTGACCATATCGCACTCGCCGATTAGGCTCAACGCTTGCGCACAAAGGGCGGCGGCGCGATCCTCTAGGGCGAAATCACGCTGCGCCGCGCCGCTGAAAAAGTAGCACACGTTGTCCAACAAGAGAAAATCCGCTTTTGCGGAAAATTTGAGTATAGGTGTACGGCTTTCCTTTATGACGCCGTCATCCTCGCCGCAGATGCATCCCAACATTCTATTGCCGAAAACAAAGGGGTTTGCGCGGCGCATGAGGAGTATGTCCTTGCCGTTTTCGTCGGTGGCGTGAAATGCGTAACCGCTGATTTTTGGGAACATTCCCGAGAGAAAATCTTCAGGGTTATATGGCAGAGCGGACTTGGCGCCGTTAAGTGCTTCACTCAGCGGTTCGTTCATCAGCGGGGATTCAGCAGCAACCGCGCCTATTTCCTCACGCGGCAGGAATGATGAATATTTTGCCACTGTCTGCTTTTGGAGGTTGGTATCGAGTATCGCCTCCAACACTGTAGTGACCCATGTACCGATATTTTCCATTTCGCACTTGCCAAACATAAAAGAAACCCCGTCACGCCCTTTTGCGGAGTTGTAAATGAGCAACTCCCAGTTGAGCTTACGCGGTTCTAATGTCCGGATACTTTCAGTTAATAGTTGATTTGTCATGTTTTTTCCTTTCTTGGTTTAACGTCATAGGGAACGGATTTATCCGTTCCCCATCTTCATGCCCAACCATGGATGCTTGCGGCTAATCTCACGCATAAAGCTGATACTTAGGCATATGGGCGTAATTATTATTTTCGCGTTTTCTCTTGTAGTAGATATCGGGGAATTGAGGGCCGCGGCGTTTGAGGACGCGGCTCACATCGATGTTGGGATCCTCACCCGGGCGTACCTTGCGGGCGACAACTACAAAACGGGAACCGGGGAAGTTGTAAGCGCAGGTGGAAAGGGTCAACAGGGTATCGTCGGCGCGGATGTCAACGCCTGTGTCATAGAGTCTGCGTCTGTCTACCTCGGCGATGTAGTTCAAGAACTTTGCCCCGTCCTCCATGTCCGTCCAGTAATAGGGGAAAATGTAGCTGTCGTCCTTGTGCTTTTCCCCGTTGGTGTAGAAAACGCCGTAAATCAGCCAGAGATAGTTGCCGTAAATTGTGTCCATCTCGATGATGGGTTGCTGTTGCCAACGGCTCTGATTTTCGTACCTAACCAGGTGGTTGAAAAGCACTTGAGAATAGCGGCTGTTGTGACCGTAAATGACAAGGTTTTTGCTCATATTCCCCGGCTCAAGGCGGGTTTTCGTGTCGAAAAACGGAGTACCGTATTTTGTGTCCTCGCCGTTGAATCCCTTGGTGAGATAATAGGCGTTACCGTTACGTTTATCGTCGTTAACCAACATAACAGGGTAGTCAATATTGCTGTTTGGGATTTTTATCCATCCCGCTGTATCGGGATTTTGGGCGTAGACAGCGGCATATTTTGTGTTAAAGCCATCAGGAAAGTTCGTGTTAGGATGCTCCTCTACCATCTCTTTTTCT
>WRKY01000107.1 GCA_009777895.1 Oscillospiraceae bacterium | reverse complement strand
ATACAGCTCGTCAAGCTCAAGTTTTGTGAATATATGGGAATCAGGTTCAAGGATTTTCGTCGTTTTTTTTAATCCAATTTAACACATTCGCCTTGCTGAAACCCAAAATCTTACCGACTTTTCGCGCTGAGACGCCTGTCAAATACATTTTGACAGCCTGTTTTTTGGTTTCTTTGGGGATTTCGTGCGTTTTGGGGTCAAGCGTGTAGTATTTTTTGCAGTCATTGCAAAAACAGCGCTGTGTTCCCGAGCGATTTTTTCCCGCATTCACCTGATTTTCCGCCTTGCCGCATTCAGGGCAGCGGCGCGCCTCGTTTATCGTTGTTTTTTTCATGTTTATATTATATCATACTCTGCGCTATTTGTCCACTCCTTCCGAGGAAGTCTAATGTAATGGTAAAATTATAACATAAAACGCGATTATTGGCAACTGGACATTTTCGTCGTTTTAGTGTAAAATATATGCATTATGACTTTGGAGAGTGCAATGAAAGCGTTTACATTAGAGCCGTATATCGCATCGGCGGTTTGGGGCGGACGAAAATTAATTGATGAGTGGGGATTCTCCACGGACAAGAAAAACGCCGCGGAGGCGTGGGTGCTGTCTGCCTTGGCGGGGCAGTCATCGCGGTTGGAGAACGGTGGGAATTTTCGCGATTATCTCGGCGAGGCAGACGCCGAAAATTTCCCTATACTTATCAAACTCATCGACGCCCGTGACGATCTCTCCGTGCAGGTGCACCCAACCGCCGCCTACTGCGCCGTCAATGAGGGGTGCGCCAGTAAGACAGAGTGCTGGCTGATTTTGGACTGCGACGAGAATGCGCAGCTCGCCATGGGCTTCAATAGGGACGTGACCTGTGATGAGGTTCGCCAAGCACTGGCGGACGGCTCCATTATGGAGATTATCAACTTTGTGCCTGTGAAAAAGGGGGATTTTTTCTTTATCCCGTCGGGTACGCTCCATGCCATCGGCAAGGGCATTTTCCTTGCAGAGGTACAGCAGAGCAGCAACACCACCTTCCGTCTTTACGACTACAAACGCCTTGGCTTAGACGGCAAGGAGCGCGAACTGCACATTGAGGAGGCCTTAGCGTGCCTTGATTTTCGTGCCAATACCCTTGACTCTAGCGGCGGCGTTGGGGTGCTGTGTGACTGCGAATTTTTCCGCGCAGAACGACTAACAGCCCCCGCCGTCATCCAAAGCGGCGAGAGCTTCTGCGCATTGCTGATTTTAGAGGGCGCGGGAAACCTGGAGCAGGCAGACGAGTTTTTGGATCTGCACAAAGGCAGTTGCGTGTTCGTCCCAGGCAATAGCGGGGAGTATCGCTTGTGCGGGGAGATGGATGTTTTGCGCGTTGAGGGGCGTTGAGAGTGGAGCGCGGCTCACCCGAGCATCGCACCCATATCATACAGCCCCGGAGTTTGCTGTGCCAAAAACATAGCGGCGTTCAACGCGCCGGCGGCAAAAAGCTCCTTGCTCTGTGCTGAATGGGACAGTTTCAGCACCTCGCTGTGTCCCGCAAAAATAATTTCATGCTCACCGACAATTGTCCCGCCGCGAATCGCCGAGAGACCAATTTCGTGTTTATCACGCTTTTCGCGGCTTGCAGAGCGGTCGTAAACATAGTGGGTATCCGGCAAAACTTGGCGTATGGCGTCGGCAAGCATCAGCGCCGTACCGCTTGGCGCGTCGATTTTCTGATTGTGATGCGCCTCGATAATTTCCACGTCGAAGCTACTGCCTAAAACCTGAGCGGCTTTTTGCGCCAAAACCCGCAATAAATTCACTCCAAGACTCATGTTCGCACTGAAAAACACGGGGATTTTCTCCGACGCGCGGTGAATCGACCTCACTTGCTCCTCACTCAGCCCCGTAGTGCAAATCACCGTGGGGACAGTGTTTATCACCGCGTATTCAAGCAGTTCCTCAAGGCAGTTTGGGTGGGAAAAGTCGATGATGACATCCGCTCTCGGGATCAGGGTTGTCGGCACGGAGCGAAAATTCGGGTAGTACCGCCCACGTGCGTCGTCGCTTATGCCCGCTTTTACGTCGACCCCCACCGCAATGCGCAGATCGGCGCGGCTAGCCGCCAAATTGGCAACCACCCGCCCCATGTGTCCCAAACAGCCCGAAAGCAATACATTCAGCATTTTGGTTTCCTTCTTTTTTGTTTTTGGGGATTTAATCTCTTTTTTCTGAAGAAGATTTAATCCCCAAAAAAACCTAAACTAAACCGTGATTTTTCATCGCCCGTACCAGTTTTTCTTTCGCCGCGGCATTGATTGGAACAAGAGGCAGACGACAAGGACCCACAGCGAAGCCCATGAGGTTCATCGCCTCCTTGACGGGGATGGGGTTCACGTCGGAAAACAGGTCGTTGCACAGATCGAAATATTTCAGTTGGAGTTCTCTACCTCTGACAAAGTCGCCCTCAAGGCAGGCGGCAGCCATCTCGTGGGTTTCCCGAGGGCAGATGTTGGACAGCACGGAGATAACACCCTTGCCGCCATATGCCATGAGTGGGAACACAAAGTCGTCGTTGCCTGAATACAAAACCAGTTCCTCGCCGCACAGCGCCGCCGTCTGTGCCAGCGCGGAGATGTCACCGTTGGCTTCCTTGGTGGCGTTAATCATCTTATGTTCGCTCAAGGCTTTATAGGTGGCGGGCTTGATGTCCAAACCCGTACGCCCCGGCACGTTATAAAGAATAATGGGGGTACTTACCCTGTCGGCGAGGTATGTGAAGTGCTTAACAAGCCCCTCTTGGCTAGTTTTGTTGTAGTATGGGGTGACCATGAGCAGGGCATCAACGCCGCTTTTCTCTGCCTCGTTGGAGAGCTTCAGGCAGTAGGCGGTGTCGTTACTGCCCGTCCCCGCAATGACAGGCACGCGTTTGTTGACGTACTGCACGCAGTAATCAACAATTTCAGCGTGTTCCTCGTGGCTGAGGGCGGGACTCTCCCCTGTTGTGCCGCAGACAATGATAGCGTCAGTGCCGTTGTCGATTTGATAATCAATTAGCTTGGCAAAGACCCCGTAGTTGATTTTGTTGTTTTCGTCAAAGGGCGTAACAATGGCGACGCCCGCGCCTGTGAAGATTGGTTGTTTGCTCATTGGTTTCTCCTTAATGGCGATGTTGAAAAACTAGATTTTGTTTTTATTATCGAGAGATTTTTTCGTCAGATTAAACAAAAAACGCAAGAAATACTTTGTGTATTGATGAGTTTTTTGTGAAATATGACGGGAAAATATCCGATAAGAAAAATGAAAGATAGATTTTCAACAAGCCCTTAATATATGCTTCATAGATATTCGTACCTATTCTTATTCAGTTATATGCTTGTGCATATTAACTATGTGTTTTTTAAGAAGCTGTATTCAATAGATTCGGGACTGTCTGAACAGACTATTTTTGAGCGATTTATTTGCCAGACGAGGCAAAAAACGCAGGATAGATTTGTTCATTTCGAGTGTTTTTAACGAAATTTGGCGGATAAAGCGCCAAAAAGAGATCGTTTTAAGCTACTGATACAGGTTCTAAGTATCCCTGATAGGCAAGCAATTCCGCCATCAGTACCGCGCCCCCTGCCGCGCCGCGCAGGGTATTGTGGCTCAGACAGATGAATTTGTAGTCGTATTGCGTGTCCTCCCGCAGACGCCCCACGCTCACCGCCATACCGCCCTCAAGGTCGCGCTGCAGCTTGGTTTGTGGCATATTATCTTCTTCAAAGTAGTGCAAAAACTGCTTAGGTGCGGATGGCAGATTTGCCTCCTGTGGAATGGCGGAAAAGCTCTTCCAGCACTCCAAAATCTGCTCTTTAGAGGGCTTCTTCTTGAACCGCGCAAATACCGCCGCAAGGTGCCCGTCACTGACAGGAACACGGATGCACTGTGCGGTGAATCTCGGCGCGTTCGCAGAGACAATTTCGCCGTTTTTCACATTGCCCCAGATTTTCAGCGGCTCAAGCTCGCTTTTCTCCTCCTCGCCGCCAATAAAGGGGATGACGTTGTCATTCATTTCCGCCCAGGTATCAAAAGTCTTGCCCGCGCCGGAAATCGCCTGATAGGTACAGACCAGAACGTCCACAACACCAAATTCGTCATGGAGAGGGAACAGAGCCGGTACGTAACTTTGAAGTGAGCAGTTGGACTTCACCGCCACAAAACCGCGCTTTGTGCCAAGCCGCTGACGCTGTGCAGGTATGACATCGCTGTGCTGTGGGTTCAATTCCGGGATAATCATAGGGACGTCCGCCGTGTTGCGGTGGGCGCTGTTGTTGCTTACCACGGGGCATTCAAGTTTGGCGTAGGCAGTTTCAAGCTCCTTAATCTGCGCCTTTGGCATATCCACAGCGCAGAAAACGAAGTCTACAGATTTGGCGATTTCTTCCATATCCGCTGTCGCGTCCAAGCAGACCATATCCGCCAAGGTTTCCGGCATAGGGGTGGTCAGCGCCCAACGACCGCCTACCGCATCGCGATATGTTTTGCCTTTGGAGCGGGGACTCGCCGCTAAAAGGGTGACCTTAAACCAGGGGTGCTCCGCCAAAAGAGCGGCAAAGCGTTGCCCCACCATGCCTGTCGCGCCAATAATTCCCACCTTGAACTCTTTCATGTATGTACCTCCAGATGATTTTCTTTGTGAATAAGCATAGAAAGCTGTGCGATTTTCTGTATTATAATATTATATCAGATTTAAGGCGGGATTGTCAATTGGGTGAGTGGGAAACGGTGTGAACATTTTGCGTTGATGATCAAATCTCCACAAAAAACAAAAAAAAAAAAAAAAGAGGTGTGTTTTTAATTAAAAGGTGTTTTTTTTT
>WRKY01000106.1 GCA_009777895.1 Oscillospiraceae bacterium | reverse complement strand
ACTTGCCCCAAGGGTTTTGTGCAAGCGGGGAAGCACCCCCTTTGCCCGCGCCTTGGGTGGGACGGGGGGATTTAGCAGTTACGACTCTCTGGGCAGTGAGTTCTATCAGGATGTTTTCGGCAGTTGCGTCTTTGCGGGCAAGGGTCTGATTGACCTCAAAGCCGCCCATCTGTGCGACGTGTTCCCCAAGGAGAGGATACTCAGCCACGACATTCTGGAGGGCGGCATACTGCGCACCGCTGGGGTGACGGCGGTGTCCGCGGCGGACGGCTTCCCAAAAAGTCCTAGCGCATACCTTGCGCGACTCTCTCGTTGGGTGCGCGGAGACGTACAAAATCTCGCTCAATTGGGCAACGAAAAGCTCCCCGCTCTTACAAAATGGCAGCTAGTGGACAACATTCGCCGCGCTGTCACGCCAATTGCCGCAATGGGCTGTCTGTTAGCAGCTCTTCTCCCGGGACAAAGCACATTTTTACTGATACTTTTGGGCTTGCTTGGAGTGTGTTTCGGAGAGCTTTTCAGCGTATTTTCATCTCTGTGGCGCAGCCTTTTGGCGTTCGTCAGCGGTCACAGCACGGGTCCCCCCGCTCTAGAGAGCCTGGGACGGGCGGGCTTGTCCGTCGTCATGCTGCCGCAGACGGCGTGGGTATGTCTGTCGTCGATATGCCGTGCCTCCTGGCGAATGCTCGTGAGCAAAAAGGGGTTGTTGGAGTGGCAAACTGCTGCCCAAAGCGACCGCATTAGCGTGAATTTTCTCATACAGATTGTCCCCTCTCTCCTCCTCGCCCTGCCTCTGATAACCTGGGGCGCCGTTGAGGAGCGGCTTGTTGGACTGTGTTTCTTAATCTACCCGCTGTTGGTGCTTTTTTCCGTACAGGAGGACAGGGGGAAAAGCACAATTTTGTCCGCCCCTCAGCGAGATATTGTGGAGAACCATGCCGCCGCCGCCTGGCGGTATTTTGAGGAATACGCCAACGAGGACAACAACTTTTTGCCCCCCGACAATGTCCAGGAAACCCCTGTTTTCACTGTGGCACAGCGCAGCAGCCCCACCAATATCGGTCTTTATTTGCTCTCCTGTCTTGGGGCGAGAGATTTGGAGCTTATTGACAACGCCGAGCTTTACACACGTCTAGACAGGGCAATAACCAGTCTTGAGAGACTGGAGCGTTATCGTGGACATTTCCTCAATTGGTACGACACAAAAACCCTCAAGCCCCTTTATCCTCGTTATGTTTCCACTGTGGACAGCGGAAATTTTCTGTGTTGCGCCGCTGCACTCTGTGAGGGCTTGAGTGAGTATAAAAACGCGGAATTCAGCGGGATTATAACCCGCCTGCAGGCACTCACTGACGAGTGCGATCTGGGTTTTCTCTATAACCCACGCCGCCGCCTGTTTTCTATCGGATACGATATTGAAAAGCTTGAGTTTTCCTCGTCATATTACGATCTTTTCATGAGCGAAGCGCGGATGACCGCCTATTACGCCGTGGCAAAGAGCATTGCTCCGCGCAAACACTGGGCGGCGTTGGGGCGGCTTTTGGCTCGCAGCGGGGGTCGCACGGGAGCTTTATCTTGGACAGGAACCATGTTCGAGTATTTCATGCCCCAACTGTTTCTCCCCGCCCCTTCAGGGAGCTTCACCCGCGCCTGCTTGGCGTTCTGTCTTGCACAGCACAAAAAGCGCGTAAAGCGCTACCCTTGGGGCATTTCCGAGAGCGGATTTTTCGCATTCGATAAGGCGCTGAACTATCAATACAAAGCTCACGGCGTACAAAAACTGGGACTGAAGCGCGGTCTTGACCGCGAGTTGGTTGTGTCACCTTACTCCTCTTTTTTAGTACTGCCGTATGCGCCTAGGGATGCCTTAGAAAACCTTGGAAAGCTTGATAAAATGGGGCTTTGCGGCTCATGTGGATTTTATGAAGCCGCCGATTTCACCCCATCGCGTACAGGGGGTCAGGACTATGCCGTGGTGCGAAGCTATATGGCGCATCATGTGGGCATGAGCTTTTTGGCGTGCCTGAACGCTCTGCAGGACAACATTCTGCAAAAACGCTTTCTGCGCTGTTCAGAAATGGGCGGCGCAAGGAGTCTTTTACAGGAGGCAGTGCCACAAGACGCGCCGCTGTTCAAGGACGCGGCACAGCCTGAAATTCCTACCACGCGGGAGCGGGTGCAGACGGATATAAAGCGCTATAGCGAGCCGAAAGTCACCGCTCCCCATGTCCAGGTGCTGACCAACGGTGAATACACTGCCGTGCTGTCGGACGTGGGTGGAGGAACGGCGCTTTACGGCGGCGTCAACGTCACCCGTCACAGTGCAGACTTGCTTGGGAGACCCTGCGGGATTTTCTCCCGCTTTGTGTACGGCGAAAAAAGCCTGCCCTTTGCCCGCTTTTTGGGGGAGAGCAACGCCCGTTTTCGGTGTAAATTCCAACGGGATTCAGTGGTATATATCGCTCAAAACAGGGATCTGAAGCTCAGTTGTTCCTGCCGCGTTCATCCGCGTGCGCCTGTAGAACTGCGGGGCTACAAAATCAAGAATACAGGGGGGCGGGAGCTGCGCGGAGAGCTGCGCATTTACTTTGAGCCGTCCCTGATACAACAAGCTCGCGAGGACGAGCATCCTGCCTTTGCCAAGCTATTTGTCACCGATGAGATCAAGGGCGACGCGTTGGTTTTCACCCGCAACCCAAGGTGCAAGGAGGCAGGCTTCAGCCTTGCGGTGGGGTTGGGTGAAGATACGGCTTTTTCCCACTCCTTTGAGCGCTCACAGCTCGTTGACAGCAAGGGTTTCGCCGACCTTGTCAACGCAAAACCCTCCCAAGGACGGGGCAACCCCGATACCTGCGCCTTTCTCGCCGTTCCCGTGAGAATTCCACCAAAATCCAGTAAAACCCTCAACCTGATTGTTTCCGTTGCCGCGGACAAAAAAGAGGCTCTGCGAGGGCTTTTTAAGGTACGCGGTGAAGAAGGGCAGACACGTTACGGCGGCTCGCTGTTTTTGTTCGGCGGAGCCGAGGACGTTTTGGCGGGGCGGATTTTGCCCCATCTGTTTTACTCTCAAGGGAAAAACTGTCCAGAGCTGCAAAAGGCGATAACTCAAAACAAGCTACGCGGACGAGGAACTCTTTGGAGCTTGGGAATTTCCGGCGACCGCCCGATAATCTACCTTCCCGCCGAAAATCCCAACGAGCTGCCGCCCTACTTGCGCATTGCCGCGCGTCTGAACAATGCAGGTATTCACTGCGATTTGGTTCTTGCCTGGCGGGAGAGCGGGGACTATCTTGCCCCAATGCATTCGGCGTTGCAGGAAAAAATTGCTAATGAGGGGCTGGAAAACGCAAGTTTTATCTACAGCGTCAACCTCTGCCGCCTGACAGAATGTGAGCAAAATTCCCTCAAAGCGGCGGCGGTATATGTGGTAAGCGGTGAGCAAGAAGAACAGGAGAAAACACAGAAATTGGATTTGCCGTTCACTCTCCACAAGGTCGCGCCGATTTTAGAGGAAATTCCCAAAAGTGCAAAAAAGGTTCACGGGGGATATTTTTACGCGGAAACGTTCAGTGTTTTGAATAAGGAGCAGAAACGCCCCTGGTGTTGGGTGTTGGCTAATCCCTCTTTCGGCACACTTTTGAGCGAGAAATCTCTGGGTTATACCTGGGCAATCAACTGCCGTGAAAACCGCCTTACCCCATGGGAAAACGACCCTTGTACCGACAACCGGGGGGAGAGACTGCTAGCAAAAATTGACGGCAAGGTCTATGACCTGCTAAACGGTGCGGCGGTGACTTTTTCTGCGCAACAGGCAATTTGGCGGGGCAAGGCGGGGGATGTGGAATATTGTGTTACCGTGAGCGTGCCGAAAAAGGGGATGGTGAAAAACATTCGCCTAACCCTCAAGTGTGCTGAAAAAAAGCGCATGAGTGCGGTCTATTACACCGAGCCGGTTCTGGGAGTAAACCGCACCGTGGGACGGTTTATTCTAGGCAAACCTATGGATGACGGGGCGACGCTCTGGAACAACGGGGGCGGCGTGCCCGGCTATAGTCAACTCAGGCTCAAGGGTGGCGCGAGCATCCTCGTCTTTGACCGTACAGCCTTTTGGGCGGGGCAGTGGCACACGGGGACACTCCTGCCATTAGGGGATAGCTGTGCCGCTGTGGGGCGGTCATTTACAGTCTGCGGCGAGGAAATACTGGATTTTTCCCTGTCTTGGAGCAAGAGCGGAAACTTTGCAGGATACCCTGAAATTCCTGACAATGGGGAGGACATTCTACCCAACGATCTGTCTGCACTGAACAGTTCACCGCACAACACAGAGAAAGACACAATCGCACCTTTTTTGCGTCATCAGGTGCTCTCTTCCCGTCTTTTCGGGCGTACGGGCTTCCACCAGTCCTCGGGGGCTTACGGCTTCCGCGACCAATTGCAGGACTGCTGCGGTGTGGTCTGGGAACGCCCTGCTCTGCTGAAACGTCAGATTTTGCGCTGCTGTGCCGTCCAGTTCATACAGGGAGATGTATTGCACTGGTGGCATAATTTGCCAAAAAGCGCGGGTGGATTGCGCGGCGTGCGCACCCGCTGTTCAGACGATATGTTGTGGTTGCCCTATGCCCTCGCCCACTATATACAGGAAACAGGTGACGAAAGCATCCTGCGCCTTGAGATACCGTATTTGGACGGCGAACCCCTTGGCGAACATGAGGAGGAGCGGTATTTTCATCCCTGCCAGTCAGCGATTAAGGAGAGCGTCTACCACCACGCCCAGCGGGCGGCGCAATACTGCATGGGACGGACAGGAGAGCGGTCCATCCCCCTTTATGGTACGGGAGACTGGAACGACAGCTTCGACGAGATCGGCGCAAAAGGGCGCGGGGAGAGCGTCTGGTTA
>WRKY01000105.1 GCA_009777895.1 Oscillospiraceae bacterium | reverse complement strand
CACAAAGCGCTTGCGCGGTCCGCTTCCGCTCTTGTCGCTTCGCCGCTGAAATCAATGGGGACAATGTCAATTCCGTCCTCTTTGACCCGGTCAAGGGAAGACTTAACGCGCCCGGCATCATCTTTGTGTGCAACCATCAGAATCGGAGACCCATAGAGAGAAGCGTGCTTTGCCAATTTGCTTATCTCACCATTGCCGATAATGAATTTTCTTGGTGCTGAAAGAATCATACTCATAATATTTACCTCCTGAAAATTGTTACGGCGATGTTGAAAAACGAAAGATAGTTTTTCAACAAGCCCGTTATTAAATCGCAAATTAAATTTTGCGGAATAATATCATATTACACTTTAGTTAAAAATAGGAAACGCCTTTTCCAGGAGCGGATCCGTTACCTGTGTGATATGCCTAAACACATCGTCGTTCATCCGCATATACAAGGCATGGTTTTCCATGTTTGGCTGATGTACATCCCGGATATGTACCATAGCGTTTGTTGCCGCTTCAAAATCGTGATATATCCCTGTTCCAACTGCGGCGCAGATTGCCGCCCCCACACCGGCGGCATCCTCAACTGTGTTGCGCTCAACAGGAAGTCCGAAAACATCCGCAATAATCTGTACAAACGTGCCGCCCTTTGAGCCGCCGCCTGACGCGATTAATCTGTCCGGCGCAACACCTGTTTCGCCGCACATATCACTGAAGCCGTTGTAAAGCCTTAGAACTATGCCCTCCATCAGCGAACGGAACATATGAGCGCGCCCATGCCGTACATCGAAACCGATCATGATACCTTTTTTAAAATCGGCGTATGTCACCAACCAATCGGGAACTGTAATCAAACCCTCGCTCCCTGCCGGAACCTGACCGGCCTCATCCCCAAGCAGCTGTATGGGAGAAATGCCGCGCTTTGCCGCCTCCATCGCTATGCCGCCGCCAAGCAGTTCACTCATCCAACTTATTGTCCACATACCGCGATGTATACCTTTGCAAATCTCAAACAAATAAACATTAGGAACACATCCGAAATTCGGATAGTAATGCTGCGGCGCATTTGCCTCAAGGTTAGCCATATTTTTAATCAGTCCGGTATCCTTTACCATGGCGGTTGTATATGTTCCAAGGGACAGCAGCCCCCCATTGCCCACCATCAAGCCTGTGCCTAGCGCTTCTACCGCCTTGTCGTTTGACGTGGCAACCACCGGAATTCCTTCCGGTATCCCTGTAGCGGCGGCGGCTTTTTTTGTGACGTGACCCAAGATATCACCGGGCATTTTCAACTCAAGCATCTGTGAGCGGGAGAGATTATAATGTGCAAATGCGTCGTCGTCACTCCATTCCCATGTAGCGGGACTTGTCGGCCATTGGTAATAGATGCAGTTGCCGGCAGTATCTTTGAATTCGCCGGTGAGCTTGTGGGTCATGTAGCCGGTGGTAGTGGTGGCATACGCAATATCATCAACGCCTTCGGGGAAAACAAACGGACCATACGCACGCGGATCCATCCAATCAATTACCGGATAGGCAAGAGAGCCGTCTTTTCTCAGAAAGGCGCGGCAGCACCGGATTGTACACAGACCTACACCTATAATATCCTGGACATTCCCAGAGAATTTTGACAAGGCTTCCTTACATGCGCAAATCAGCGAATCCCATAAATCGTCATCCGGATGCTCCGCCCAACCGACCTGCGGCGCCTGCATCGGGCGCAGCGTTTGACGCCCTTCACTGATTACATTGCCTTTTGTGTCAAATATGAACACCTTGGTACTCTGAGTCCCTCCATCAATCGCTATCAAATATTTTTCACTCATAAAACAAACCACACGAGAGAAATTACGTATAACACAACATGAAATTTTGTGCGTTCCAATTTCTCACCTATCCTTTCTTGAGTATTTTTACTCTGAACATCTCCTGTTGCTTAAAATAAACACATGAATCGAAGAGCGTCAGATAATCCGTCTACATTATACCATAAAAACACACTGACGTCAATTGTGATGAAAAACGAGACACAGCAAACGCATGAAGACTTTTTTGAATAAATTTTAAGCTTTTAATGTATTTGAGAGCATGAAACATGGCTCGTTTTTTTAGAAAAACCACTCATTTTCTTCATCTACAGCAAATTATAGCCGCTTTTCATGTTGGGCGACTATACCTGCCCTAGCAATAAAGCAGCTATTGCAAAAACTACATCTGCAACAACTGCTTTTTGGCAAACTTTTTTATGTCTTTACATGGGAATGTACCCAAACCTGCATTTTCACTCCTACATTCAGACTTCCATAATCACAGGCAAGATCATGGGCGAGCGTTTGGTGCGTTCAAAGAGCAACGCACCCACGCGGTCGCGCAGTTTGTTCTTGATTGCCTTGGGTTCAACAATACCGTTGCTCACACACATATTGTAAACCTGAATCACCGTGCGGCGCGCCGCCTCAAGGATTTCCTCAGCCTCCTTGACATAGACAAAGCCGCGGGTGAAAATTTCGGGGTTAGTCAAAAGGCGGTGACTGGCGGAATGGACGGTCATGGATAGCACCATAATGCCGTCTTGAGCCAACAGCTTGCGGTCGCGCAGAACGATACTTCCCACGTCGCCCACGCCAAAGCCGTCAACAAAGACGTGTCCCGCAGGTACAATGGTGGCAAGTCCAAAGCTCTTGCTGTTAATATAAATCTGCATACCGTTTTCTGCAATCAAAACGCGGCTTTTCTCTATGCCCATGGCGTACGCCATAGCGGCGTGTTTGCGCAGATGCTTCAGCTCGCCGTGGACAGGCAGGAAGTATTTAGGCTTAGTAAGACCCAACATCAGCTTGAGTTCTTCCTGACAAGCGTGTCCCGAAACGTGAACGTCATACATCCGCTCATAGACCACCTGTGCGCCCTTTTTCATCAGTTCGTTGATAACCCTCCCAACGATTTTTTCGTTGCCGGGGATGGGTGTCGCCGAGATAATCACGCAGTCCGTTGGGCGAATCTCAATTTTGCGGTGTTCACTGAACGCCATGCGCGCCAAGGCACTCATTGGCTCACCTTGCGAACCAGTGGTGACGATTACCAATTTATCGTCGGGGCAATCGTTGGCGGAATCAAGGGTGATGAGGGTGTTGGGCGGCATTTTGAGATAGCCCAATTTCGCGCTGATGTTGACCACGTTTTCCATGCTCCGTCCGCTCAGGGCGACCTTACGCCCCAACTTTTGGGCGACGTCGATAATCTGCTGTACGCGGTGGATGTTGGAGGCAAAGCTAGCGACGATAATGCGCCGCCCTTCAGCGTTTCGGAAAAGAGTTCCGAAAGTGTCGCCCACAATGCTCTCGCTTTGGGTGTAGCCCGCGCGCTCGGCGTTGGTGGAGTCCGAAAGGAGGGCAAGCACGCCCTTTTTGCCAAGCTCCGCAAAGCGGGCAAGGTCAATCATGCCGCCGTCTATGGGGGTGCTGTCGATTTTGAAGTCACCCGTTTGGATAATCACGCCCTCAGGGGTGTGGATGGCAAAGGCGACGGCGTCGGGGATCGAGTGGTTAACGTGGATAGCCTCCACCTGGAACTCGCCGAGATAGGTGGTTTCACCCGGACGAATCTCGTTGAGATCCGCGTTGTAGCTCAGACCGTGTTCGCGTAATTTGCCTGTGATAAGCCCCAAAGTAAGGCGGGTGGCAAAGATGGGGAACATATTGTCTTTCAGCAGGTAAGGCAAGGCGCCGATGTGATCCTCGTGTCCGTGGGTGATGACGATACCGCGGACTTTTTCGGCGTTATTGACTATGTAGGAAAAATCGGGGATAACCAAATCCACCCCCGGCATATCCTGGTCGGGAAAGGCAAGTCCGCAGTCCACGATGACGATGTCGTCGCCGTACTCGTAAACTGTCAGGTTTTTACCCACTTCTCCAAGACCGCCGAGAAAGGAAATTTTCACTCCTGACGGAATGTTTTGGCTTTCTTGTTCCTCTGCCGCGTTGGTTGTAGCCGCTTTTTCCGCCCGAGTCTCCTCAGACGCTTTGGCTTTTGCGCCAGGCTTTTCGCTCGCTCCCTCAATACTCACTACTGGCTCTTCAACCTTTTTTTTGGGAGGTCTGCCGCGGCGTTTTGGTGTAGTGGCGGGGTCAGTACTGGTAGTGCTGACCGTGGGCGGCGCGTCCTTTACCAATGCGTCCAGTTGTTTTTTGCCCTGGATACTCGCGTCGATAATCTGCGGATTTTCTTTGATGATGTCCTCCAATGACTCTGTGGGAATCCTGCCTAATGCTCGTCTACCCATGTAATTTCTCCTTTTGATTAAAATTATTCTAACAGATGAACTGTTATAATCGAATTGACGCTAACGCGATGTTATTAGCCGGCAGACTAACAACACACAATTATTTTTCACCGGGTTAAGCCCGGCGAAAGAAAGTTTTTTTGCGAAAAGATATTGACAAGATAATATCGAAACCGCGTTCATTTAAAGCGGAAAACGCCAATACAAACACGCGCCAACACCAATAGAAAATCGCGTTTTAGTAGTGCGTTGAACTGCGTTGGGGTAATTATAGCATATTTGGCAGGGTGAAGTCAAGTAATTTTTGTAAACTTTTTTGTTGTTTTGTCACGCTGTGTTGGGGGGAAAATTCTCATTACTTATCGTCGTTT
Organism: Oscillospiraceae bacterium; assembly: GCA_009777895.1. Lineage (GTDB taxonomy): Bacteria > Bacillota > Clostridia > Oscillospirales > Acutalibacteraceae > WRKY01. The sequence continues at coordinate 342 of WRKY01000105.1, read as the reverse complement.
AACCATATATCGTGAGCAGGAAAGTACCATGCCCATCTGCACAAGCAAAATTATCAGCGAGGTGCCGCCGAAACTGAAGAAAGGCAAGCCTATGCCAGTGTTGGGGATAGTGTCGGTGACAACAGCGATGTTCAACGCCGTTTGCAAGCCAACTTGGAAGCATATGCCCATGCACAGCAGTTGGTTGTGGCGCAGCAATTGGTTGTGGCGATCTTCCGCGCCGCGCTGATTTTGGGCGATGACAAAACCGCGATAAATTAACAGCATAAACAGCACCAAAATCACCGCCGCGCCGATAAAACCGATTTCCTCTGTAATCACTGCGAACACAAAGTCGTTGTG
>WRKY01000104.1 GCA_009777895.1 Oscillospiraceae bacterium | reverse complement strand
CGCAATACGAAAGTATTACTGCGCTTTTTTCCTTGCCAGACGAAAAATTTTCTCGCAAATCCTGAGCCGATTTTCAATTTAATCGACTATAAAATGTGCATACCAGAGTTTTTTAATAGCAAAACGTCTTGCGTGCGAGACGTTTTAGGCGTGTGCGAAAGGTCAAATGCTTGCGTTCGATTTTCTGTGTGTTTTTCTTGACGATTCCCAATACATCTGCTGAGCGTGAAGGATAATCACCAAACAATGGCGGAGGAAATCGAAATGTATTTTGAGAATGATACGCTGCGAAAAACCTGTAACAATGCTGTCACGACAGAGAAAAACGCTAGTAGATTTGAACGCCGCGAAGCTTTTGTGACCGATAATATCGACTGGTTTGAAGACAAAAAGGATTGGGCAGATTTAGCGTGTTTCGGGGCGATAAACACGCAATTTACTACAAAAAACGGCACTTCAAATGAGTGGCATTACTACATTTCTACCCGCCATTTGAGTGCGCAAGAATTGCTTTATCACGCCCGCACCGATTGGTCGCTTGAAACCATGCATTGGCTTTTGGATGTGCATTTCCGCGAGGATTTTTGTATGATTCGGGACAAAAACGTTCAGCAAACGCTCAATATTTTGCGAAAAATGGCGTTGAATACACTCAATCACTGCAAAACCAAGACAAAATCTAAGCAAACCTTTTCAAAACTCATATTTTCGGCACTACTCGACGTCAACTTTATTCGCAAATTCCAACTTTCTTCACAAAACTATATTGGCGTAGAGCGGAAGCGAAGGGGCTTGATTTTTTTTCCAATCCGTGCTATAATATGATTAGCACTCAATAGACGCGAGTGCCAAAAAATAATTTAGGAGGTTCATAATGACACTCAAACCATTAGCGGATCGTGTTGTGGTAAAGCTTGTTGAAGTGGAGGAAACCACCGCGAGCGGCATCATTCTCACCGCATCCGCACAAGAAAAGCCCCAAGTGGCGGAAATTATATCGGTCGGTCCGGGGGGGCTTGTTGACGGCAAGGACGTGACAATGTGCGTCACACCGGGGCAAAAGGTCATCACGAGCAAGTATTCAGGCACCGAGGTCAAGCTAGACGGTGAGGAATTCACCATCGTCAGGCAAAGCGACATTCTGGCAGTAGTAGAATAAGGAGGTATATTACCATGGCTAAGCAAATTAAGTTCGGCGAGGACGCCCGTAAATCACTTCAGGAGGGCATTGATAAGCTCGCGAAAACTGTTATCATCACACTGGGTCCCAAGGGGCGCAATGTGGTATTGGACAAAAAATACGGCGCACCCCTAATCACCAATGACGGCGTTACCATCGCCAAAGAGATTGAGCTTGAGGACGCCTTTGAGAACATGGGCGCACAGCTCATCCGTGAAGTGGCGACTAAGACTAACGACGTTGCAGGCGACGGCACAACCACCGCAACCCTGTTGGCGCAGGCGCTCGTCCGCGAGGGCATGAAAAACGTCACTAGCGGCGCAAACCCCATGAGCGTCAAGCGCGGCATCCAAAAGGCTGTTGACGCGGCGGTAGCCAAGCTTGCAGAAATCAGCAAGCCTGTCAGCTCTACAGAGGACATCGCACGTATCGCCACCATTTCTAGTAGCGATGCGGAATTGGGCGAAATCATCGCCGAAGCAATGGCGAAGGTCAGCGCAGACGGCGTTATCACCGTTGAGGAGAACCAAACCGGCTCAACTCAGGTGGACGTGGTTGAGGGTATGCAGTTCGACCGCGGCTATATCTCGCCCTATATGGTTACCGATACGGACAAGATGGAGGCAGTCATTGACGAGCCGCTGATTCTTATCACCGACAAGAAAATCGGCAACATCCAAGAGGTTCTTCCCCTCCTTGAAAAAGTCATCCAAAGCGGTAAGAAGCTAATCATCATCGCCGAGGACGTTGAAGGCGAGGCTCTGTCCACTATTCTGCTGAACAAGCTGCGCGGTACTTTTGTCTGCGTATGCGTAAAAGCGCCCGGTTTCGGCGACCGCCGCAAGGAGATGCTCCGGGACATCGCAATCCTCACAGGGGGCGAGGTCATCACAAGCGAACTGGGTCTGGAGCTTAAGGATACCCAACTGCATCAGTTAGGTAAGGCGCGTCAGATCAAGGTGCAAAAAGAGAACACCATCATCGTTGACGGTGAGGGCGACAAGCAGAACATCGCTGAGCGTGTAGCGCAAATCCGCGTCCAGATTGAGGACTCCACAAGTGATTTCGATAAAGAAAAACTCCAGGAGCGTCTGGCGAAGCTTTCCGGCGGAGTGGCCGTAATCAAGGTCGGCGCAACAACTGAAACTGAAACCAAAGAGAAAAAGCTCCGTGTGGAAGATGCTTTGGCGGCGGCAAAAGCGGCTTATGAAGAGGGTTGCGTAGCAGGCGGCGGCGTTGCCTTGCTCAACACTATCCCCGCTGTATCTGAGCTTTTGGCATCCGCTGAGGACGCCGATGAGAAAACGGGCATGGCAATCGTCCTGAAGGCGTTGGAGGAGCCGGTGCGCCAAATCGCGGCTAATGCCGGGCTTGAGGGTTCTGTAATCCTCAACAACATCCTTGAGAGCGGCAAAATTGGTTGGGGCTATGACTTTGCCAAGGACGCTTATGTTGACATGGCGAATGCGGGAATTGTTGACCCCACAAAGGTCGCACGTTCCGCCTTGCAAAACAGCGCGTCTGTTGCAGGCATGGTTCTGACCACAGAAACGTTGGTAACCGACAAGCCAGATCCTGCGGCTGACGCAGCTGCGGCTGCGGCAATGGCAGGCGCCGGCGGCGGAATGTACTAGTAAATACCACAGTATTGAGGTTAGAAATAAAAAGCTCCCTCTGCGGGGGGCTTTTTGTTTTTATAGTCGATTAACTTGAAAATCGGCTGAGGATTTGCGAGAATATTTTTCGTCTTGCAAGGAAAAAAGCGCAGGAATACTTTCGTATTACGAGCATTTTTGACGAAGTCAGATGGAAAATCGAACGCAAAGACCAGTTGATTTTCAAGTTAGGAGAGTATATTTGCTGTTCAGATAGTCATGAAACTGCTTTAGAACAACATATGACATCTCGTCGTCGTCCGAAACATCGTAGCGGGCGAAAGCGGCTCTCAACGAGTTTTCCTCGCCGCGCAAGAGGTTGTTCCTAATCCACAGTCCAATGCTAAAGTGGAACTGACATAACTTGCTAGAGTCAGTTTCCGCGAAACTATTCAGTGCGGTCTCTGAAAAAATCGTTTCCAGTTGGGGAAAGATTTTTTCAATTTCCTTTTGCAGTAGCATACAAACAACGCCCCAATCGCAAAACACGTTTATGTGACGTATTATACTACAGGAAATATGGTATTGTCAAGAGAAATTTTTTCTTGGGGGGCAGTCCATATGAAAAAAATCCAATTCTATGAGAACAAAAATATTATTCACAAGCAGTTGCGCCTTTTGCGCAAAAAATCGCGCTTGACCCAAGGGGAGTTGGCGTCTAAAATGCAGTTGCTCAATATCAACATCGACCAACAGATGATTAGCCGAATTGAGCGTAACGAACGCATTGTCACCGACTATGAGCTTGCCTCTTTCGGTGAGATTTTAGGGGTGGAGGTCAGTGAGCTGTTGAAGGATTACAGAGCGTTTTGAAAAATATGGGTATGGATATTTCGCGCATATTACCAAACTTCCACAAAATCAAAAATCGAGCAAGCCAAATCCTTATATAGTCGATTAACTTGAAAATCGGCTCAGGATTTTGGGAATATTTTTCGTCTGGCAAGGAAAAAAGCGCAGGAATACTTTCGTATTACGAGCATTTTTGACGAAGTCAGATGGAAAATAGACCGCAAATACCAGTTGATTTTTAAGTTAGGGGACTATATTAAGAAGCCTGACGCTTCTCGTACTGCTCAAAGCCGTGTCCTTTGTAGTCCACGTTGTATTCCTTGGTGCGGACGATGTAGACAATCTCGTCGATTGCGCCGTAAATTCCCATAGCGAAAAGCAGGTAGATGGTCCAGGGTGGGATATCCCGCAGGAACGCCCAAATTGGCACGGTGACGTATGTGGCGGCGGCGAAAGCCTTTTGGGGTAAGGAGTGGAGCATATCCGCTTTGCCGTGGAATTTTTTGGAAAGCGGGAGCATACAGATGCGCAAAACCGTGCAGGTTACCAACATTGCCACGTACGGTGCGGTGCGGTCGCCAAGGCTGACAAACTTGACAAAAACCGTCACAACTCCCATAAACAGGAGCAAAAGGTCGCTTGCGGCGTCCAACATGGCGCCAAGATCGCTGAATGCGTTCAGACGCCGTGCAAGTTGTCCGTCGAGGAAATCCGTACACATCAGAATTGTGTAGACCGTTACCCAAACCCACGGCACTAGCTCAAAGCCTCCGAATGGGGTGTCCACATCCCGCTGAAAATCCACTAGGAACGGGAGGGAAAATGTGCCTAGCAAGCGAGTGATACTGACGATGTTCGGCAGGTGTTTTTTGAAGTCCGTGGCTTGCGGCTGTTGATTTTGATTGTTCATAGAAAACTCCTTTTACTGGCAAATTTGCCATTTTTTCTTCGCTTCGCGAAAATCTACTGTAAACATTATAGCAAAATGTGCGGAAAAAAGCAAGCGGTATAATTACCCCTGTCCCTCCCCAAACTAGAAATAATCAACTATTAGGAGGAACACAATGTTCAAACCCTTTGAGCAAAAGCCCATGAAGTGTATGGACACTATCATGGACTGGAAAACAGTATATCCCAAGCCATATTCCAAGGCGGACGCGGATCCCTACACGAAAATCCGCATCATTTTGATGAACGGCATTGAGTGCGAGGCGGCGGCGTTCTCCCACCAATTTCACCGGCACTGCACAGACAACGACCTGCGGCGGGAATTAGCGATGATGCGCCGCTGTGAGCAGCTGCAGCAAAAGCACGTCAACTGGCTTAAGCCACTGGACGAAACCCAGTTGGAAACCACCATCGGCTTTGAACACGTCGCCGTGGATTTGACCGCCTGGTTGGCACAAAATGAGCCTGATCCCTACGTTAAGGCGGCGTTGGATTTTGCTCTTTTGGAGGACTTCGACCATCTTTATCGT
>WRKY01000103.1 GCA_009777895.1 Oscillospiraceae bacterium | reverse complement strand
AACAACCCGCCGAAACGGATAATAATGAGGCTAATAAAGAGGGCGAGCATGACAAAAGACGCCGCAAGATCGTTGCGGTTGACGGCGTTCATTACGGTTGTCTTTGCGTTCATTGTCGCTCTCCTTTGGAGTAATGTGCCAAAGTATAACACATCTTCGAGAAGATGTCAAGCCTTAGAGCGGAAAAAATTTGACTTTCCTCCCAAAATGCTGTAAAATACACTTTAAGTTTAGGGGGGCTGATATGTCAAACTTTTTGGAATTAATTGAGCGGGCGGGAGTTGTGGGATGCGGCGGGGCGGGATTTCCCGCACACATAAAGTTCAACACCACGGCGGAGATTTTCATCGTCAACGCTGCGGAATGCGAGCCGCTGCTCGCCACTGACCGCTACCTTTTGCGGGAAAAAGCCGCACAAATTTGCGCTGCCGCCCAGGAGGTTCGACGCCACTTGGGAGCGAATCAATGCGTCGTGGCAACAAAGGAAACGTACACAGCGGAAATCGCCGCACTCAACGCCGTTTTGCCGGAATATCCTAATATGCGTCTGCATTTGATGACTTCTTTTTACCCTGCGGGGGACGAACAAATCATGGTCTTTGAGGTGACGGGGCGAGTCGTTCCGCCGAGGGGATTGCCCCGGGATGTGGGCTGTGTGGTGTCCAACGCGGCGACACTTCTTGCCGTCCACGACGCCATGCAGGGCATTGCGTTTACGGAAAAATACCTCACAATAGGGGGTGAGGTAAATGATCCAAAGGTGATTAAAGTGCCTGTGGGAACTAGCTTTGGGCAGTGCCTTGAGTTGGCGGGAGGAAGTAAAATTGCGGACTATGTGATAGTGTCAGGGGGACCGATGATGGGTAAAGTCCACTCCTTACGGGAGGGGGAGGAGCTGAGTGTAACGAAAACTACATCGGGCTTTTTGGTCTTGCCCGCCCACACGAAAGTTGTCCGCTATGCCCGCCTTGACGAGGAGCAAACTCTGCGCCGCGCCCGCGCTGCCTGCATTCAGTGCAGTTTTTGTACGCAGCTGTGTCCGCGCTATTTGTTGGGACACCCCCTTGAACCCCACAGGATAATGCGCAAAATCTCCTGCAACAAAAACTGGCGGGCAAATCTCGCCCATGACAAAATACTCCAGTGCGCTGTTCTGTGCTGTGAGTGCGGTATTTGCGAGCTTTATTCCTGCCCAATGCAGTTGCAGCCGCGAAAAATCAACGCCTTGATAAAGCAGGAAATACGGAAAAACAACATAGATTTGCCGAAATTTGAGCTTGATAGCGACCCGCGCCCATATCGCCAACTGCGCAAAGTGCCCACGCGCAAGGCTGCTGTAAGAGCCGGAGTGGGATGAGGGTAGAGGAGTGCGGTCTGGAAATTCAACCCTTACGGTTGAAATGTTCGCGCTTATATAGTCTCCTAACATGAAAATCAACTCGTCTTTGCGGTGTATTTTCCATCTGACTTCGTCAAAAATGCTCGTAATACGAAAGTATTCCTGCGCTTTTTTCCTTGCCAGACGAAAAATATTCTCCCAAATCCTGAGCCGATTTTCAAGTTAATCGACTATAATTTCCGCATTAATTATAAACCGCTCCGTCATCCACCCACTCACTCTTGAGGAGTTTTGCGGTAATCTTTCCGTCGTGCTGTTCAAGGACAAGGTTGCGGGATTTTGTCAGCGCAAGAATCGCCAAAAACGTGGCGACAAGCTCTGAACGGCTTTTTGAACTGCGCAAAAGCTTGTCCAAAAGCTCGCTGCCCTTTTGGATAAGGTAGTCTAGCAGCGACTTAACCCGCCCGCTGACGGACACGATTTTGTGGGCGATTATCCCGCTGAATGCCCCCGCAGAGGGCGGTAACTTGCGCTTTTTTCGTCCAACAGCGGCAAGATACCAACCCACCAATTCACTGGGTTCGTGTAGCCGCTGATAGGTCATGTCGGCGACGTAGCTCTCCTGCCCGCCGCGTGTGAAATAGTCAAAGCCCTTTGCCTGCTCACGGAGCATATCTGCCAACATTTTACAGTCACGATAGCCCAAAATCTCCTCCCGCAGCTCCTGTGTCAAGTCTTCAAGCTCGTCCTGCCGGGGCAAAAGCGACAGAGATTTCATGTAAACAAGCCGCGCCGCCATCTCTAAAAATGAGCTTGCAGCATCCAAATCCTCCTGTGCAACACTGCGAATAAACTGCAAATACTGCCCAATAATTTCCAAAATCGGCACGTCCAAAATATCCACCTTATGACGGCTCACAAGGTGGAGCAAAAGATCCAGGGGACCCTCAAAATCCTTGAGTTTATAGCTAAGCTGACTCATCCCTCACCTCACACTAGCATTTGAAACAGAGCGATTGGCAGAGCCGCGAGGAAATTAATCACAGCAGCAATCACAGCGCTGATGACGCCGATGGGGCGGGTCAGGAAGCCAAAGAACACGGCGAAAAGCAGGGCATAGCGGATGTAGACATGGTATTGGGACACGAAGTGCATGACTTTGTCGGGCAAGAACGCTTGGATGATGTTGAAACCGTCCAACGGCGGGATTGGCAGGAGATTGAATACCGCCAACATGATGTTGACGCTTGATGCGAAATTGAAAAAAACGTTAAGCATATTGCTGAGATCCGCGTCAAAGAGCTTACAAATACCGGCGCAAAGGCTGAAGATAAACGCCAAAATGAGGTTGGAGACAGGACCGGCAAGAGAGGTAAGGGCGTAGCCTTTTTTGCTGCCGCAACGCATATTGTACGGGTTGACGGGGACGGGTTTTGCGTAGCCGATACCCACAAAGAGCATCATCAACGAACCCCACAAATCCAGGTGCGCAAATGGATTGAGCGTCAAGCGCCCCTTGAGCTGCGCTGTCTGGTCGCCCAATTTAGTCGCCGCCCAGGCGTGGGCGTATTCGTGTATCGGCAGGCAGCAAAACAGAACAAAAAGCAGGGCAATCAGCTGAATCACCGCATCAAAGAAGTAGGCACTGTCGATGCTCCCGCCGCTAAAAATCGTGCGGATTAGGTTTAGAATCATTTTGTTTCCTTTCGGGTAATTATTGGGAGTCGAGAGGCTGTATCGGCGGATATTATCCGCCTGTGGGTTTCAGTCAAAAAAGTTTTATTCCTCCGTATTTACGCACCTGCAAAACGTATGTTGCGTTTTTGCCGAAGGTGGCGTTCATACGCTTTTTAAACGGCGCAACACGCTCTGTGGGGACAAACGCCTGTATTGTCCCCGCAAAACCGCCGCCGTGAACCCGCCACGCGCCGCAGTTCCTCAAAAGCTCTTCACTCATGGCAAGACCCAGGGCAACGGGCTGATGATTCGGGTTTGCAAGAGGAAAAATGTTTTGGTTGTACATATAACTGGATTGCCCGCTTTTGATGATCGTTTCCAAAAACAGTTGCAAATCCCCGTTGCGAATCGCTTTGATGAGCTGCTCCACGCGGTCGTTTTCCTCATAAAAATGAATTGCCCGCAAAATCGCTCTGTCTCCAACAAGCCCCTTGGCGTGGAGATTGGGGATGGATTTCCTGAATCCCGATTCGCTCATATAGCGCAGTACATCGGGGTCAAAAGCTCCGCGCTTTTTCACGGCGGAATACTCAGAAATTGTCAGGTTTTCTTTAATTTGTTCATTGGCGACCTGCACCATCTCCTTGCGTATTGCCGCATATTCGTCAGTTAAATCCGCATGGTCGCCTCCCGTGTTAACGATGCACAGGCTGTAACCGTGTGTGCCGAAACTGGCAAGATCCATGTTTACGCGCTTGATGCGCGGGATTTTTGGGTTGAGAAAATCAATGGCAACACAGCTGCCAACCGCGCTTGTAGTCTGGTCGAGAAGTCCGCAGGGTTTGCCGTAGAAATGCTCCTCCGCCTCTTGGGCAATTTGGGCGACGACTGTGGGGGAAACGTGGGTTTCCAGCATGAGACTGGACACAATCGTTGCAATAAGCACCTCAAACGCCGCCGAGGAGGAGAGCCCCGAGCCGGTGGGAATGTCAGACATGGTGGCAGCCACAAATCCCTGCTGTCCGCGTATTTTATAGCCGCGCTTTTGAAAGCCCGCCAAAATCCCCCGCACAAGCGATACAGAGCTGCCCATGTCGTCTCCCGCGATGAAGGAGTCCATGTCGTTGAGGTTCACAACAATCTCCCCGTGACCTTTGGACTTCACCCGCACTTCAGGGTCGCTGATGAGGACGGCGGCAGCTATAACGTCCAGGTTTACGCTTGCCCCGAGTACCTTGCCCAAGTTGTGGTCGGTGTGGTTGCCGATAATCTCCGTACGTCCGGGCGCAGAGAAAAAGCAGACGTCCGCCGAGGCAGGAATACGGTCGCCGTAGTGTTCATAAAGGCTCCTGACACACTCGCAGTAGCGTTTTTGCTGACGGGGCAGGTCGTATTCAGGATAGAGCTTCAGGAGCTTTTTGTCCTTCTTTCCTTTTGCAATATGCTTCACATATGGAGAAACACGCTGATGAACTTGATTTTTACTTACCATTTTTAGATTTTTAGATACCAGTTAACAGTAGATAGTATCTAGTTTTCCTTTCTTTATTTATATTTTGCATCCGTTACTATTTCCGCAGAGATTAATAAGGGACTTCCAAAACAGCAAAACACAGCCTGTGACCAGGAGGATGAGGATGAGGGGGGTGAGTAAGGCGGGGGAGAGGGGATCAAAGACGCTTGTGCCGATGAAACAGGCGGCGAGGATTCGCGGGAGCAGTCCCCCAAGACTCAAGGCGAGGAACGGGGTAAGGGGGTACTTAAGACCGCCGTAAAGTGAGCTTACAGAGCCCACGGGGAAAATCGGCGCAAGACGGATTACTAGCAGTATCCACGGGTTGCCGCCGCCGTCTCGCTCCAACAAGCCCCGCAGCGGGCGGTTGCGCAGGACTATCCCCCACGCCTTGCCGCCGTCGTGCTTTTCGCCGCGCCTGTAGCGCAAAAAGCACATCAGCACTACCCCTGCGCCGTTGAGAAGCAACGCCCACGGGGCAGTCAGCACTGCCGCGCTTATTAGGCAAAGGGAGGTCAATGGCAGGATTTGCACCCGTATGCCCAGGGCGTAAATTCCCAAAACGAAGAGAGCAAAC
>WRKY01000102.1 GCA_009777895.1 Oscillospiraceae bacterium | reverse complement strand
GGTCTTGTTGTGCGCCAAAACGAGGGTTGGACGACCCAGTTTTTGGATAACATTCGCCATGGTGAATGTCTTACCAGAGCCTGTGACCCCCAACAAGGTCTGTTCGGCGTTTCCCGCCTGGATTGACTTTACCAAGGTGTCTATCGCCTGCGGCTGATCCCCTGTGGGGACGAAATCCGCTTTTAGTTGGAAGTTGTTCATTAGCTCTCCTCAAAAAATACATTCGTGGTGTCTTTGCGTTTTTTTGGCGTCATTTAAAATTGCGTATAATGGATTAGTATACATGAATCTATTAAAAAAAGCAACTGCACTTGACGTGAGCCGAAAATTAAGGTATAATCTTAGTGGAATATGAAATATACATTAACACTAAATGAAAGGAATATTTTGGATATGCTTGTAAGTCTAACAACCTACAATCTATAATCTGAAATCTAGTAAAATGCGTCATTGTACTGTAATTTATAACCCTGTCGCTTCGCGGTTTGACAACCAACTTTTAGTTGCTGTTTTGGAGCGGCTCAAGGATGAGGATTTTGTCTGCACCGTGGTGAAATCCAACAGGGCGGGAGCGGTCGTCCCCCTAGTTAAGGAGCGAAACGAAAAGTGCGACCTCATCCTCACCATGGGCGGCGACGGCACTGTCAGTGAGGCACTGCACGGCTTTTTCGGCGTGAAGCAAAGTGCTTGCTATGCCCACCTGAGCATGGGTACCACCAACGATGTGGGGATAAATTTGGGACTGAATCCCAAGGATCCCATGGGGTCGCTAGAACTGATTTTGGGCGGTGAGGAAAAGAGCGTTGACTTCATGACCGTCAACGGCAATCCGATTTTTTATGTGTCCAGTTTCGGATACGTTACCGATGTTCCCCACAAAACGCCATCATACCTCAAGCGGCGCATGGGCCGCAGCGCGTATGTGGCGTATTTTCTTGCCAACGCGTGGAAAAACCTGCCCCACAGGCGTCCAATTCGCTTTATCGCCGACGAGCGTACTATCGACACTCGCGGCGTGACCGTCATAATCAGCAACTCCAAGAATTTTGCGGGAGTGAATATCCACAAAGACGCGGATATCAGCGACGGCAAGTTTGAGTTGATGCTTTTAGAACGTCTCAATCCCAACCTCGCCCGCAAGATTTTCCTTGACTACACAAAAAATCAAATCGACCTGAAGCGCTATTCCGACTACATACGGAGTATGAGCATATCCGAGTTGGTTGTGGAGTTTGATAACACCGACTGGAACGCCGACCTTGACAACGACGGCGAGGAGTTTATTTTGCCCCGCAAAAACAATTTGCGCTTGGAGTACAAAATTGGCGGGCAGTTGAAGATGCTGATTCCGTAAACGTGTTTTTTTACTAGGGCTTGTCTGAAATTAAAAAAACGCCGGATATTTTGAGATATAGTCGCCTAACTTGAAAATCAACTGGTCTTTGCGGTCTATTTTCCATCTGACGTCGTCAAAAATGCTCGCAATACGAAAGTATTACTGCGCTTTTTTCCTTGCCAGACGAAAAATATTCTCGCAAATCCTGAGCCGATTTTCAAGTTAGGCGACTATAAAACGGAGCGAAACGAGGCGAAAACCGCAGGAATATTTTTGTATTCCCAGGAGGTTAAAAATGGACTATTCAGTACCGCTGTCAAAACTAATGAACACCCACGACTTTGAACTGCTCTACACCCACCGCCCCTTAGAGGAAATCGCGCTGACCTCACCCGAGGTCAACCGCCCCGCTCTTGCGTTGTCGGGATATGTGGACTACTTTGACCCCTCCCGCCTGCAGTTTATCGGCTTTGCGGAGCAGGAATACTTGGGCGGGCTTGGACAGGCGGCAGCGGCACGTTGGGAGAAACTTTTCGCCCTGCGCCCTGTGGCTATTATCATGGCACGAGGACTGCAGATCAGCGATAGCATACTGGCTCTGGCGCGGCAATATTCCGTGCCGATTTTGCGTACACGCGCCGGTACATCCGAATGCATGGCGGCGATAATCTCCTACCTCGGGGTACAGCTTGCCGAACGTATTGACCAACACGGAGTGCTCGTTGAGGTGGCGGGATCCGGTGTGCTCATCACCGGTGAGAGCGGCATCGGCAAGACCGAATGCGCCTTGGAACTCATCCGCCGTGGGCATCGCCTTGTGGCGGATGACAGAGTGGAAATCCGCAAGGTGTCCGCCACCACCCTGGTGGGCGCCGCCCCCGACAACATCCGCAATTTCCTGGAACTGCGCGGCGTGGGACTGCTGAATGTGCGCTATCTTTTTGGCATGGGTGCGGTCAAGGATACGGAACGCATCGACCTGGTTCTCGCTATGGAAAAATGGGTTGAGGGTAAAGCGTACGAGCGAATCGGCGATACTCAGGCGTATACAGATATTTTGGGTATCAAGGTTCCCATTGTCACTGTGCCGATTTCCCCCGGACGAAACCTTGCGATTATCATAGAAACGGCAGTGATGAACAACCGCGCCAAGCGCGGCGGCTATAATTCCGCAAAGGATTTCCTTGAACGTATGGAAATTGAGGGAGCCACTCCCGAGGTTATCCGCAATTTTTGGTATAGTATGTGAATCTAAATAATCATAAAAAAGAAATGATACGGGAGCAAGCGCAGAAGTTTTCACTTACATTTTTCTGCGAATTTTCTCGCACATGGTGCAAAATATGACTATCCTAATCAAAAACGCCCGCATAATTGACCCCGCTCAAGACTGGGATTTTCTAGGTTCGCTGTTGGTTCAAAACGGCGTGATTGCCGCGCTTAACCCCGAAAGCACGGCTGCGGATACGGTGATTGACGGGCGGGGTTTGGTTTGTGCTCCCGGGCTTGTGGATTTACACGTCCATCTGCGGGATCCCGGGCAGACCCACAAGGAGGATATTGCAAGCGGCGCGGCGGCGGCGGCGGCGGGTGGAGTGACCACGGTGGTCGCCATGGCGAACACAAGCCCAGTTATCGACTGCGTTGATGCGCTGAAAATCGGGGAGAAAGCCCGCGAAAATGCCGCAATTCGCGTGTTACAGGCGGCGGCAGTTTCCCGGGGTTTGGGCACACGGGAATTGGCGGATTTTGACGCGTTGGCAAAAAACGGCGCCGCGGCATTCAGCGACGACGGTGTCCCCTTTGCTGACACAAACACCGTGGAAGCGGCATTGCAGGCGGCGATGCGGTTGGATTTGCCGCTTCTCGCCCACTGTGAGGACAAGCGCTTGGCGGGTGACGGAATTATCAACGAGGGTGAGGTTTCACGAAAGCTAGGTATAGCAGGAATTTCTAACCAATCAGAGGCGCTTTGCGTGCAGCGGGAGATAGATTGCGCCAAAAAGTTCGCAAAAAACGCTCCTCATGGTGAAGCACTCCCGCGTCTGCACATCTGCCACGTCAGTACAAAGGAGGCGGTGGAAGTTATTCGCAGGGAAAAAAGAGAGGGCGCCGCTGTTACGGCGGAAACCGCGCCCCACTATTTCGCCCTGTGTGATGAGTTGCTGCTCACCCAGGACGCGGACTACCGCATGAATCCGCCGTTGCGGACAAAAGAGGACGTGGCGGCAATCCGCGAGGGCTTGGCGGACGGCACAATCGACTGTATCGCCACGGATCACGCCCCCCACACTCCTCAAGAAAAGAGGAATTTTCTCACCGCGCCAAACGGCGTTGTTGGATTCGAAACCTCACTTGCGGCGGGAATTAGCTATCTTGTTGACACAGGTGTACTCACCTTGCCGGAACTAATTGCAAAAATGAGCCTGAATCCTTCAAGAATTTTGAAAGCCTCAACAGGTACTCTGAGAATCAGTATGCCTGCGGACATTGTAATTTTCGACGAAAAGGCGAAATGGGACGTGAAGCCAGAAAATTTTGCCGGCAAATCCCGAAACAGTGCTTTTAAGGGCTTAACTTTGAAAGGCAAGGTGCTTTACACTATTTGTGACGGGATGATTGTTTATTCAGGGCATTGAAAAGGCTTGTTTAAAGATTATGGCAAGCTATTAATAGTTCGGCAAAACCAATACCTGACCTACCGTCAGCAAATCGCTCTTCAACCCGTTGAGAACCTTTATTTCCTCGTTGCGTGAGCCGTTACCCAAATATTTCACCGCGATAGACCACAGGGTGTCGCCCTTGAGCACTTTGTGAGTTTTTGTCTGCACCGTTTTGGCGTCAGCTGTACTGTTGTTCGCCTTTTTCAGCGCGCTCGCATTGGCAAAACCGATGGGCGTACCTTTGTTGTCCAACCTGTATGGGTAGGGCGAACCGCTGAACAATTTGCCCACTGTCACCGTCCAACCCACCGCCGTGGTGTTTTTGGCGGATGTTGCACTGGCGCTTGAGGCATACGCCCCGGTGACGACGACAGTGTCGCCCGCTTTGATTGCAGTGGATGCGTTTGCGCTTGCGGTGGTGTTCGCCGCGCTAGTTTTGCTGCTAGATGAGCTAGTGCTATCGGTCTTGGGTAGCGGCAGAAACTCCGCAATACCCTGTGCCAACGCCGCCGCCGCTTTGTTGACGTCCAGACGCGCCATGTCCTCTTTGCTGTCCAAAAAACAAATCTCACAAAGTACAGCGGGGGCGATCGTCCCGCGCAATATGCCAAAGGAGCCGAATCGGGAGGTTTTGTCGTTCTTCACTCCCCTGTTTTTGTAGCCCAAAGCCGCAAGCTTTGGCAGGATTTTTTGCGCCAACTCAAGACTTTTTGCCTTTCCGTCGCAATACCAAACCTCTGTGCCGGTACCGCCTCCTGCGTTGAGGTGAATCTCGCACACCGCATCCGCCTGGAAACTGTTCGCCAATGCGCATTTGGTATTTATGGCGCTGTTCACGTCCGTGGTGCGGTTCTGCACCGTCTGGTAGCCCATGGTTGTCAGCTGCTTCACCAGGGCAGTGGCAATCCTGAGGTTATAGTCCTTCTCCAACAGTTTGCCGCTCACAGCCCCCGGGTCCGTGCCGCCGTGTCCTGCAAACACAGCAATTTTTGGTTTACTCATAGTAAATCCTCCTGTTTTTTGATTGAATATCACACGATATTGCCCAGTATGCATCCTGCTAAGGGCAATATCGGCGCGATATATCCCCTTTTTCACGTGTTATAGTCGATTAACTTGAAAATCGGCTGAGGATTTGCGAGAATATTTTTCGTCTGGCAAGGAAAAAAGCGCAGGAATACTTTCGTATTACGAGCATTTTTGACGACGTC
>WRKY01000101.1 GCA_009777895.1 Oscillospiraceae bacterium | reverse complement strand
AACGTCACCGCCCCCGCAATATAGATGGGCATGGCGCCTTCAACGCCCGTATAGCTGAAAATCATGAAGAGGGCGTAGCCAAGACAGGGGGCCAGGTAGGCGATTTTGGATATCCTGTCCCGTCCGAACATACGAGAGAGAGGGGCAAAACCTAGCAGTCCCAAACCACGCGCCGCGCCGATTATAATATTGTAATGACCAAAGCCGTCGTCATTTTCCAAAACGTGGGTAAAGTAGAACATGACCACCGAAACTGTCAGGGTACAGGCGACGTTGAAAAATGTCATGATGACCACAATGGTGAGAGCTTGATCGTTGGCAAAGAGGATTTTTGCCCCGCGTATCAGGGAAAATTTTTCCTGTACCGGCTGTACGTGGAGGACACGCTCCTTTACCATGGCGCCAGTGGATAACATGGTTAACATATACACACCCGCGAAAATCAATGATACCCAAAAGAAGCCGCGTTCATTTCCACCTAGTTTGTTCACAAAAGTGAGGGAATAGCCGCCAATCAGACCTCCAATCGCCCCCACGAGGCGGGGGATGAGGCTCAGTTGTTCGCGCTCCTTGGCTTCCAGGCTCAGTGCGGGTATTAACGCCCAATAGCCCACGTCCACCATGGTGTAGCTCGCATCGTGGAGGATGTACATCACCGTGACGAAGAAGTAAAGCCAGAATTGGCTTGTGTTGGGCGGGGAGTAAATCATCACGGCGACGAGGGCGTTGGTGAGAGTGCCTATGATAATCCAGGGGCGGAATTTTCCCAGTTTGCTCTTGGTGTGGTCGATGACTGTACCCATCATCAGGTCGTTGACCCCATCCCAAATGCGTCCGACGAAGAAAAGCACGGCAAAAAACGCAGGGGATAACCCTAGCGTCCCCATGAAGTAGAGTGTCAAGAAGTTGCTCGCAACAATGCCCGCGGAGAGGTTTTTGCCAATGGGACCTATACCGAAAAAGAACTTTTCTTTGAAAGAAAGCGGCACAGTGCTAGCACTTTTCGGCGCAGGACGTACATCAGGTATCTTTTTGTTTTTCATATTATCACAACCTTGTTTTTAGATTTTGTTGTGTAGATTATAGCAGTTTTGAGGGGATTTTGCAAGTGTGTTGACTTTTGCGGTAATAACAAACGGGAAAGATGTATGAAAAAAGGCACTGGAATTTTCGGTAAACCGTACGAAATAATGTATAAAAACGACGTATAGGCGCAAGGACAGAAATGCTTATTTAGCTACGCAACCATAAAACCCCAAAGCATACCAAATTTATCCTTAAAATTACCAACTAACTCGCTGTAAGGAGTTTTAACGAACGGATTGCTTGTCGTGCTTTCATCTTTCAATACATCATAACAAGCCAACAGTTCCCCGGTTGTTTGAAATTGAATGATTAAATGAACGGGAAAATTTATTGAAGTATCTTCATTGCCAAACATACAGTCGTTATCATTAAGAAACACAATTTGTTCTCGAATTTTCATGTTGGCGTGACTGATACGTCTATCCCCTGCATATTTTTTGGGGTCATAATCGCAATGATAAACGATTTCGTCAACCTTGGTGTTAAACGCTTTCTCATACAACGCAATCGCTTCTTCGCAATTACCCCTAAAATGTAAATGTGGTATAAGCATAACAATATTCCTTCTTGCGCTAATTATAAACACTCATTCCCGCCAACTGCCAACTGGGGGGAGTGTTACTACACATTATATCACAAAAAAAGCGACAGCGCAAGACAAACTGAAAGATTGAAAATCATACTTGACAACGTCGTTTTTGCATGGTATAATACTCATGTAAAAAGGGGTTACACACAGTCTAATTTGGTCAATCCCCTTTAGTTAAACCCGAAAGGAGTAAATCAATCATGAACATTTTCAAATCTATCGGTGCGTTCTTCATGTCAATCGTGCAGTGTGTTGCCTGGTTCATTCCCAGTGTTTGGGATACTAAACCAGAGCCTGCGCCATACAGCATCCCTGACATCGGTATCGCGGCGGCAACCAAGGAGGCAGCGCAAACCGCCGGCGGCGGTTGGTATGTCGTGTTGGAGGACAACTTTGACGGCAACACCCTCAACGAGGACGTGTGGATGAAATCACCCCACGGTCTGCGTAACACTGAGTATTGGTGCGACAACATGGTCAGGGTGGAAAACGGCGAATGCGTGGTGACAGCGGCTGTTCTTGACGACAACGTATGCGACGTGTGCCCCGCAAGCGGCGACTTTACTAGCGGCATTGAGACCCGCGGCAAGCTTGAGCAGGCATTCGGCTACTTCGAGGCAAGGGTGAAATATCCCAAGGCTCCCGGAATGTGGACAGCGATGTGGCTTCAGAGCAATACCATGAGCAGACTCGGCAACGGCGGCAGGGACGGCTCGGAGATTGATATTTATGAGTCCATATTCTATGCGAATCCCACCAAAACGGGTATGTGTGTCCATTGGGACAGCTACAACAATCCATGGTACAGAAGCGTAGGAACAGTTGTTGACACCGGAAAGGATCTTTATGACGACTATCATGTCTGGGGATTGCTTTGGACGCCGGAGAGCTACACTTTCTTCCTAGACGGCGAGCCAATTTGGCGCACAGGTGCGGGAGGTGTCGCTCAGGTAGAGGAATTCTTGCGCCTTACGGTGGAAATCCGCCGGGGCGAATGGGGTCCTTACGGCGAGCCTTTGGGCGTATTTACCGCAACGAAAGATAATCCATATGAGTATTTCATTGACTATGTACGCATCTATCAGCATACAGATTTCCTTGACAGCATTAAGTCAGCGGATGACATGAAGCAACCGTGGCTCGCAAGGCAGCAATGGTTTTTGAACTGGTTCGAATGATTTAACAAAGTAACTTCACACCCCTGTGCAAATGCGCAGGGGTGTTGTTGGTTAATCGTTGGGAAGTAGGGCACTGTTTTGACGTGACTATCCGCTACTGCATAAGGTTTCTCGCCGCCGCCTCATCCAACAGCGCAATCGCGTCCCTGTGGGTACGCAGGAAAGACGCAGGACATTGCCCGCTGATTTCGCCCTTGAGCATATGGGCAATCGCCTGGGCTTTGCTCTCTCCTGTTGCGATTAGGACGATTTTTTTCGCGCTTAAAATCGTCCCCATGCCCATGGTAAGCGCCGAGCGGGGGACCTCTTCTCCCGGCGCAAAAAAGCGCTGATTTGCCTTGATTGTTTCCGGCGCAAGCTCAACGCGGAAGCAGGCTGAGTGCAGTTTTTCGGCGGGCTCGTTGAAGCCGATGTGCCCGTTGCGCCCGATGCCCAAAAGCTGTAAATCCACAGGACCTATGCTGCGCAGTTCGTTCTCAAATCTTGTACATTCAACATCAAAGTTTTTGGCTTTGCCGTCAAGAAAATGAACGTTTTCAGGCAATATCCCAACTTTTTTGAAAAGATTTTCCTCCATAAAATAGCGATAACTTTGGTGATGACTGCCGTCCAATCCGCAATATTCGTCAAGATTAAAAGTGCTAACACCGCTAAAATCTAGCCCGTCATCCGTAACTCGTCGGGCAAGCTCTTTGTATGTATGAATAGGCGAACTGCCTGTGGCAAGCCCTAAAACGGTTTTAGGATTTTTCGCCAACGCATCGCAAAAAAAATCTGCCGCGCAAATGGCAATCTCTTCTTTGGTCTTGAAAATTTTATATTCCATGAATTTCTCCGTAAAATCGTAATCTCTTACCTCTTGGGACAAACCTCTCCAGTTTCAAGGCTCAAAGTTTGTCGCCTGCATATAACGATTGTGAACACGCTCGTGGGCAAGTGTGGTTGCTCTGTCGTGACCCGGGTAAATGTCAAAATCTCCGTCCAGGTCGCGTAAACGAAACAGCGATTCCCGCATGGCGGACCAGTCGCCGCCCGGGAAATCAATGCGCCCGCAGGTTTCAAAAAACAAGGTATCGCCTGTAAAAATCGAGCGGTCAATGCGGTAACAAAGCCCTCCCGGAGTGTGTCCCGGGGTGTGGATGACGCGAATCTCAATGTTGCCGTAGCGCAAAATTTCTCCATCCTTGGGCATGATGTCCCCGCTGACTTTCTCTTGGGCAATGCCGTAAGACCCCGCACGGCTAAGGGCGGGATCGGTAAGGCGCGGTGCGTCAAGACGGTGGATTACCACCGCCGCGCCGGTTCGCTTTTTCAGCTCCGCGACGCCAAGAATATGGTCCCAGTGTCCATGAGTGAGCAAAATCGCGTGGAGCTTCAGTCCCTCCAATGCGTCAAGAAGCCGTTTTTCCGCCGCGCCGCAGTCCACCAGAACCGCGTCCGCGCCGCTAGAAATAAGGTAACTATTCGCCTGAATCGCCCCTGTGGGGATGGTTTTTATTATCATTTCCAGATACTAGAGTCAAAAGGTTAGATATTAGACCTGCTGTGCACAAGCTAAAATCCACTTTCCGCGTCTATCTCCTTAATTAATATCGCCGAATTTGATGCCGCTAATTATATCACTATTTGGGGTTGTTTGTCAATTTGGTTGAGGTAATTTGCAAAAAAACTTGCCCTCATAACTGTGAATATGGTATAATAACCCGAAACCTGATATATTGGGCTTGTTTTTCAACATCGCTATAAGATTATTTTGTCACTCAAGGAGAAACCATGATACTGCCAGAACTTACCAATTACGTTGCCGCTGCCTTTGAAAAGTGCGGATACGATCCCGCGTTGGGGGTCGTCCTGAAATCCGACCGCCCGGATTTGTGCCACTTCCAGTGCAACGGCTCTTTTGACGGCGCGAAAAAATACAAAAAAGCCCCCTTCCTAATCGCCAAGGATGTGGCGGCTGTACTGGAGAAAAACCCAGTGTTTACAAAGGTTGAGGTGGCTATGCCCGGCTTTGTTAATCTCACGGTTACGGACGAGTATATCCTCCAAAAAGCGCGGGAACTCGTTGGAGACAAACATGGCGGAATCCCCCAACATGAGGAAACTATCGTGTTGGATTACGGCGGACCAAATGTAGCGAAACCTCTGCACATCGGGCATCTGCGGGCAGCGATAATAGGCGAATCCCTCAAGCGCATCGCTCGGGCGACAGGACGAAAAGTCATCGGCGATGTACACCTTGGGGACTGGGGACTGCAAATCGGTCTTGTCATCGCCGAGCTTGAGGTGCGCAACCCCAAATGGCGGTGTTTTGCTGAAGATTTCGACCCCAAAATAGACAAAGTCACAACGTTGAATGTGAACGACCTCAACGAAATTTACCCC
>WRKY01000100.1 GCA_009777895.1 Oscillospiraceae bacterium | reverse complement strand
TTTGTGGCAAGGGGAAAAAGGGGGGGGGAACCCCGCGGCGCGGGCTAGGGTGGGGGTTTGCGGGGTTTTGGGCCATCCCCCAATCCCCCCGCCGTAAACATAAAAAACTGCTCTGTCACGGGGAAAATCACAGGGGGCGACAGAGTTGGCGGCATCCTCGGAGCAGAACCTGCCATCCTTCAAACCTGGGACAACGGCATCGGCTACATCCAAAACAATCACTTTGGCGGCACACTAAATGGCAAGACAATGGGGGGCATTGTGGGCTATATGCAATCTCTGAACCGCTACAACGTCATTGAAGGCAACACTTTCGCAGAGGATTGCGGCGCGAAAACTGCTATCGGCGGGGCAAAATATGTTGACACTAGCAACATAAGCCCCACGAAAATTGAGGGTGTTGTTTACGTTAATTCCGCCGTTCTCACGGGCATTAAGGGCATGAGCAAGGTGGAGCACTTCCGCAGTGACGACCCCCTCGGCAGGGATAGTGACAAGCTAGGCAGAATGCTGCAAACGCCCGCCATAACTACAGAAAAACCATCTTCCACTCTGCAAAAAAACAGCTCACAGGAGACAACGGTGGGCAGCACCGCCACTGAAGTGCCGGAGAAAAACACCGCAAACACCTCGGCAGCAAGTCCCTCTAATGAAGCAACTGCTACAGTTACCCTTAAGAAAAACGTCCCTCACGCCAATAACGATACGAGCGGCATCGCGGACAATGCCACAACCGCGCGAACCCTCCCCGACACAGATGACAGTTCCATTGTCCTGTGGCTCGCCCTCTGTGTGCTGTCAATGGTGGGGGCAATCAGTATACAGGTTTCAGGATACAAGCGCGATGCCGGAACTACCCACAATGAATAGTGAATGAGGAAAGTTTATGAACAATCCCGCCCGCAAAGACACATTCGCCCAATACCATCCCAGTGTGAACCTGCTGTTTTTCGCGCTGACGATCTCCTTTGCCATGTTTTTGAGCCACCCTGTGTGTCTCGGACTGTCCCTTATCTGCTCCTTGGGATATTTCATATATCTCAAGGGGCGAAAAGCTTTCAAAACACTGGCTTTTTTTCTCCCGCTAATTGTCATCACCGCCCTTATCAATCCCCTGTTTTCCTCTAGGGGCGACACGGTTTTCCTCCGACTTTGGGGCAGACCAATAACACTGGAGGCGACAGCTTCCGGCGTGTTCGCCGCCTGTATGCTCATAACCGGGCTGATGTGGTTTGCCTGCTTCAACGTCGTGATGACTAGTGACAAAATCCTCTGCCTTTTCGGCAGATTTCTTCCTGCCCTGTCTCTGATTTTGTCCATGTCACTGAGTTTTGTGCCGCGCTTTTTGGCGCAGGTCAAGCGCATAAGTGATGCGCAAAAGTGCCTTGGACGTGATGGCGGCGGTCTTGCGGCGCGGGTAAGGCAGGGAGTTAAAACTATGTCAATCCTGATAACATGGGCATTGGAGAACGCTATAGACACCGCCGACAGCATGAAAGCGCGGGGTTACGGGCTGAAAGGGCGTACTAGATTTTCAATCTACCGCTTTGAAAGGCGGGACAAAATCATCCTGATTTTTCTTGCTCTTTGTGGAGCGGTGATGTTCACGGGAGTTATCTTAGGCAAACTGAAATTCACCTTTGTACCCGCGATTTCCGGCGCAAAGTTTGACTTTTGGCAGGGTGGACTGTTTGTTTTGTACTTGGCGATGTGCGCCGTACCATTGCTCACAAACTTATTGGAGGAACTCAAATGGGAAAAATTGTCGCTATCGAGAGCTTCAGCTTTGCCTATCCCAAAAGTGAACGAAATGTCCTAAATGACATCAACCTACAGATTGAACAGAGCGAATTTGTGGTCGTCTGCGGCACTTCAGGCTGCGGAAAGACCACCCTTTTGCGCAACTTGAAGCCCGCCCTTACTCCCAAAGGCACAAAAAACGGCAATATTTTCTTTGAGGACAAACCCCTTTCACAGCTTTCACAGCGGGAGGGGGCGGAGAAAATCGGCTTTGTCATGCAGTGCCCCGAAAATCAAATTGTCACCGACAAAGTCTGGCACGAGTTGGCTTTTGGACTTGAGTCACTGGGACTGGACAGATCGTCAATTCGTCTGCGTGTTGCGGAAATGGCGTCATTTTTGGGTATACAAAACTGGTTTCACAGGGACGTTGACGAACTTTCGGGAGGACAAAAACAGCTTCTCGCCCTCGGGTCGGTGATGGTGCTGCAACCCTCACTGCTGATTTTGGACGAGCCAACAAGCCAGTTGGATCCCATCGCCGCGGGGGAATTCCTCGCCGCACTGGGCAAAATCAACCGCGAACTTGGGGTGAGTGTGCTATTGAGTGAGCATCGCCTTGAGGAGGCTTTGCCCCTGGCAAACCGCGCTGTTGTCATGGATGACGGGAAAATCCTCTGTGAGGGAACTCCCGCGCAAGTGGGACAAAAACTCAAGGAGCATCCCATGTTCCGCGCCATGCCCGTGCCGATGCGCATCTATCAAGGGTTGATGAGTGAGGATGCAGGAGATGAGGTTTGTCCTGTTACCGTGGCGGAGGGGAGAAAATGGCTAGAGCGTGTAGCGGAAAACCAAAAGCGGAACGTGATTAATTCACGGCGCACGGCGAGTACAGACCTCCCGCCTGAATCCACCCGCCTAAAAATTCCTTTTGCTGCCCAGTTGGAGGAAGTGTCGTTTCGCTATGAGCGGGAGGGGGAGGACGTGATTCGCGGATTGTCATTCGCGGCGCGTTACGGGGAATTGACCGCACTTTTGGGCGGTAACGGCACAGGCAAAACCACGGCGCTCTCGCTGATTGCGGGCTTGAACCGCCCTCATCGAGGCAAGGTGCGCGTGGACGGCAGACCCCTTGAGAAAATCCCCCGCCCCTTTGAGGGCTTACTGGGGGTAGTGCCGCAAAATCCACAGACGCTCTTTGTGGAAAACACACTGGGAGAAGACTTGGCAGAGGTGCTCACTGGCTTGACGGCGGAGGAAAAGGCGCAGAAAGTGGCGGAAATCGCCCAACTCTGCCGTCTGTCCTCACTCTTGAATAGCCATCCTTACGACCTTTCAGGTGGGGAACAGCAGCGGGCGGCGTTGGCAAAGGTGTTGCTGATGGAGCCGCAGATTTTGCTTTTAGACGAGCCAACCAAGGGAATTGACGCGGACTTCAAAGCTGTGTTCGCGGGAATATTGGCTAAACTGACACAGGCGGGCAAAGCGATTATCATGGTGAGCCACGACATCGAGTTTTGCGCCGAATACGCCGATAGATGCGCCTTGTTTTTTGACGGCGGTATCGTCACCGAGAATACCCCCCGCGCCTTTTTCAGCGGAAACAGCTTCTACACCACCGCCGCCAACCGAATGGCGCGTCATCACCTCCCCCAGGCGGTGACGGTAGGGGATGTAATTGAGGGCTTACAGGATACAGGCTTGCAGGATTCAGGATTCAGGGTTCAGGATTCAGGTTGTCAGGAGGGAGGGTTCAGGAGAGAGGCTAGAATTTCTGCCCCCAAACCCTCTATCCTCACTCCTGTAATCTCATTCCTGACTCCTGAATTCCGACGAATTGTAGGCGTGTTGTCGGTAATTTTCCTGACAATTCCACTGACGATTTTTGTGGGGATGGAGTACCTTGACGACCGCAAATATTACCTCATATCCTTACTGGTAATCATACAGGCAATGCTGCCTTTTGTTTTGATTTTTGAAGGCAGACGTCCCAAGGCGCGAGAGTTAGTAATCATCGCGGTATTGTGTGCTATAGGTGTTGCGGGGCGAGCAGCGTTCTTCATGCTGCCCCAGTTCAAACCCGTGCTGGCGTTGGTGATTATCGCGGGAGCGGCATTGGGCAGTGAAACAGGCTTTTTCGTTGGTGCCATGACGATGTTCCTGAGTAATATGTTTTTCGGGCAAGGTCCAATGACCCCGTGGCAGATGTTTGCCGCAGGGTTAATCGGCTTTTTGGCGGGTGTAATTTTCAAGCGCAGGACGACGGCGCGAGCCGCAACAGAGGACAAAAAAATCGGGCGGTGGGGTGTATTTGCCCTGTGTGTTTTTGGATTCCTATCTACCTTCGCCGTCTACGGCGGACTGATGAACGCCGCGTCAATGCTCACCTTTCAGCCATCGCCCACCTGGGAAATGCTCATACCGTACTATGTACAGGGACTGCCATTCGATCTTCTCCACGCCGCCGCCACGGTGTTTTTTCTCCTCCTTGCCGCCCGCCCAATCCTGAAGAAGTTAGCGCGGGTGCAGGGGAAGTATAGTCTCCTAACTTGAAAAAAATATTCTCGCAAATCCTGAGCCGATTTTCAAGGTAATCGATTATATTTTTTAGAGAATAGCGTCTAGACGCCCGCGCTCAACGAATTCCAACCAAATCCGCAAACTTTTCTCCCTTACGCGTGAAAAAGTTAATGAGCGCCATATAAATCAGTGCCATGAAACTCACTAGAAGTATCGCACTCATGACGGCGGGCATTGCTGCCGCCGTTTTGGCGAACAGCAGCTGTACAATAACCCAGGCAGCACCCGCGCAGAGCAGGCTTTTTACACCGCTCTCCCATATATTCACACTCGCATCGCTTACCTTGAGCAGCCGCGCCGCACTCAAGGTGAGGTTCAGCAGTTCCGCCGCATAGAGGATGAGATAGTAGCCCTTTACCCCCATTGGCGGGAGCAAAAACAGTACCATCAACACGCAAAGGGCGGAGTCAAGGACGTTGTAGCTCATTACGCTTTTTTGTTCATCAAGCCCTTTCAGGATACCGTCCACGCACATATCCAGGAACATTGCGGGGATAAGCGGCGCAAGGAGGCGGATAGAGTCCACGGTGATAAAGTCGCCGTAAATCGCTGCGGAAAGCTGCGGCGCAAAGGCGTAAAAACACGCCGCTGTGCCAAGTCCAAAAACCAGTGTCCAGTGTATCAGCCGGGAGGATACACCGCCGATTCGCAGGTTCTTTCCCTCTGTACGCAGACGTGCAAGCTCGGGGATTATCAGCCCCGTTAACGATGAGAGCAGCGCCGATGGGTAGAGCAGGAGGGGGAGGGTCATGCCGTGGATCGTGCCGTAGGTCGCCAACGCCGTCTGGCTGTTTTCGCCGCTTTTGCGCAGTCCCCGGGGGATGAGCAGATGTTCTGCGGTCAACAGCACACTCCGGGCGGCGGCACCTAAACCGTCGGGCAAGGCAATGCGGGAAAGTGCAGACAGTGAGGTGGGTTTTTCCTCTGGGAAGCTAGGAGTTTTCGCCTTTTTGCCCCAATATATGTAAAGTACAATAGACGCTATCATAGACAACCACTCCGCGCCGCTCATGCCCAAAGCCATCGCCGCGCAGACAAGCTCGCTGTTATCCCCCATAAGCCCCAAAAGTCCGCC
>WRKY01000099.1 GCA_009777895.1 Oscillospiraceae bacterium | reverse complement strand
CGCGACCGCAAAGGAGCTGTCGCGGAGTTTTTGGGGATTATTGAGCGGCGGGCGTTGGAGGGTCGTCAGGAGGCAGTTTTGAGGAGTGAGGGAAGTTTGTAGGAGCGCTTTTATTTTACGTAAGGAATGACGACTTCATCAACTCAAAAAATCCTGTTCAAACTGCCTTAGCATTTGCGCAAATTCATCATCAGTCATAAGCTCACCGGTGATGGGCGTCTGTTCTGTTGGGATGGGCACTGGCGGGATTGTCACAGGCTTTTTCATTTCCTCAGTCTGCTTCATTTCCTTAGCCGGCGATTCTGGTTCGATGATTGGGACATTTCGCCGTATACCCTCGTTCAACGGTGCCATGGGGAAACCGAGTTTGTCGGGGATGTTGATGCTCAAGGGCGGCTCAAACACAGCGACAGGTTGCCCGTCGGGGGCGGTCTTGAGAATGGGCATCATCTCCGGGGGTAGGGCGGGTGTCATGGTTGCGGAGAAGAAGTCCTCGGGATTCATGCGCTCAAGCTCCTCTTTTTTTCTGCGAGAGAGTTTGGTTTCCAACACCGCCCACAAAACAAGCAACGCCGCTAAAGGTGCGGCAAAAATCAAGCTCCACTTTACAGCTTGGGTGATATTGATTGAGCTGAGTGTGGTCACGTTCTCCTCATCGTCGATGACGGTTTCCTCTAAAAGTATGTCGCCGAGTATGGGAGATGCCCAGTTCCAAACGCCGACGGGGCGGGGGAATATATCGAAATATCCCAAGACAACGCCCATTACCTGCTCGTCAAAAACAACCTGCTGTTGGTCGGCGGCGCGGTTGTCCGGACAGACAATATATGCCTCATCAATCCTGCAAACCCGGCTGATGACGGGGCTTGTCCCAGGGGTGCAGACGTAGGCGATGATGTCATCGCGCTGAACCTCAAAGCTTTGGGTGTTGACGATAAGTAATGCCCGCTCCTTGATTTCGGGGAGCATGGCATCGCCCCGCTGGATGATCACCTGATGTCCCAAAACCCGCATATTATCAAGCTTGCCGTCTCCCTGCCACAGACCATAACCCACTGTTCCCAGTAGAAACAGCGTCAAAATTAGTGAAAAAACGACAATCAGCCGCAAAAAAATTGTGACTGCTCTCAGTCTGCGATAGGGTTTGCTTTGTTTGTTTTTGTTCATATTTTGTATCCTGCCCTCACAATACGGTTTTTGATAAGGATATAATTTTTACCTAACTGACAAAAAAACAATCCTCCATCCACTTAATCGGATTTTCGTCTATGTATTTCCATATTCGTCTATATTCTTCGTCGTTTCGGATTATATGTTCCCAGTAACCTCGCTGCCACATAGATTCACCGAATCTTCTCGACGTTAATGATTTAAATGCGTTGGCTGTTTTTGCTAACGTAGATTTTGTAGGGGACGCACACCCGGGCGTCCCGTCGGTTATAACAACAATCATGTGTATGTGATTTGGCATGATTACATATTTGTCTATCTGTACAGTAGCGTAGTGCGACGATATATTGTCGATATGTTGTTTTACCATTTTGCCGATTTCATTTAATTCGGCACGCGGGACGCCCAGGTGTGCATCCCCTATTCCGGTACGCGGGACGCCCGGGTGTGCGTCCCCTATTCCGGTATGCGTGACGCCCGGGTGTGCGTCCCCTATTCCGGTATGCGGGACGCCCGGGTGTGCATCCCCTATTTCGGTATGCGGGACGCCCAGGTGTGCGTCCCCTACAATGCGCGCTAAAATTTCGTTTCTGTCTTTCACGCATATTGTGATAAAATACGCGCCGCTTGACGAATAATCATACCCTTCTAACCTTATCTTTTTTCTTACAGGCAATTCTTTCACAACGCGCTTTTCCTTTTTACATATCCCTATCAACAGTCGTATTATGAGTACTCTAAGGTCAGGATACAGAATCGCGGTTTTGCGCAATTCTGTATCCTTAAATTACTCTAAAGGACTTCTTTTACCGCAGATACAAGACCCGCAATGCCCTGTAGTTCACTGGGGATAATGACCTTTGTGGCTTGCCCGTTGGCAACTTTTTCCATCGCCAAGAGCTTTTGAATCATCAGATAGCCCTCGCCAGGCTTGGAGTCGTTGATATACCCAATGGCGTCCGCCGTGGCTTTTTGGACGCGCAAAATCGCTTGAGCGTCACCGTCGGCTTCGCGGATTTTTGCCTCGCGTGACGCTTCCGCCTTGAGGATAGCGGCTTCCTTAAGACCCTCCGCCTCAAGGATTTGACTCTCCTTAAGACCCTCGGCGACGAGAATGCGGCTAGCTTTATCGCCCTCGGCACGGAGAATGGACTCGCGGCGTTCACGCTCCGCTTTCATCTGCTTCTCCATGGCGTTTTGAATCTCACGGGGCGGAAGAATGTTGCGCAGCTCAACGCGGTTCACTTTGATGCCCCATGGATCCGTCGCCTCGTCAAGGATAGAACGCATTTGGGAGTTTATTACGTCACGGGAGGTCAAAGTGCTGTCAAGCTCAAGATCGCCGATGATGTTGCGCAATGTGGTGGCGGTGAGGTTCTCAATTGCGCTGATGGGGTACTCAACACCGTAAGTGAAAAGCTTGGGGTCGGTGATTTGATAGAACACGATGGAGTCAATTTGCATAGTGACATTGTCCCGGGTGATAACGGGTTGCGGTTGGAAGTCCGCCACTTGCTCTTTGAGGGAAATCTGCTTGGCAATACGGTCGATAAATGGGATTTTTACGTGAATGCCCGACTGCCAGGTTGCGTAGTATGTCCCCAAACGCTCGATGACGTAGGACTGGGATTGGGGGACAATCTTCAGGTTGGCGACAATTAGCAGCATGACGATTAGCACGATTGACAGGGTGACAATCAGTCCTCCCATGCTGCTGGATGAGCCTGTTTCCGCGAGAAAAGTTAGCATAGCTGTGAGTGTTGTGTACATGATAATTCTCCTTTTTATTTATTGTGCATTGTGTACTTTTTTTAGTATTCAATAGTGAGGGCTGTGATTACACACCGTGTTAAAAATTTGCCCTCATCACTGATTACTGTTTACTGAGATTGGACGGACGAACAATTTCACGCCCTCGATTTTCTCGACAACCACCGACGTACCTGCGGGTATCTGCATTTCGTTGGCGGAACGAGCGGTCCAAGGCGTGCCGAACACTGTCACCGCGCCTTTAGCCAACAGGTTGTTGATGTCTTCGGTTACCACCACCACTTCGCCTATAGCGCGGTCGGCGTTGGTGGGTGTCTGTTTCTTCTGTAGGAATTTTTTGACAAGCGGACGGGTAGCGATGAGCGCTGCGGCAGATACCACGACAAACGCCGTAAGCTCAAGCCAAATGCTCATGTCCGGCATATCCACAATCACGCTGACAATCATCGCCGCCAACGCACCGAGGGCGAACCAGATTGAGATCAGCTGATCTGTGACCACCTCCGCCAGGATAAACAAGCCAATAATAATCAGCCAAATCCAGAATTCCATAAAACTCAACTCCTTTGTAAGATTTTGACGTTTTCAGCGTCCGGGGCAAAATTCCAACAACTAGTGACTTAATCTAGATTGAGCAAACAGAATCTAGTATTTTCCACTTTGTTCCGAAATTTCAGTGGCTAAATCTAACGTCTAAAACCTAAGATACTGCGGCACAGTTGAAAAAGCAAGATGTTTTCCAACAAGCCTACTATATATATAACATATTTCGCGGAAATATGCAAGGGTTTGAGGCAGATTTTTTGAAAATTTTTTAAGTTGAGAGATTTGCGGCGTATTTTCGTCACCTAAAAGCCCTGCAATACCGCTGCGCCCAGACGCAAACTCGCTCTTTATTCCAGGTTTTGGGCATTGACGCGGTGAGGGCGGTAACCTTGGCGATTTTCGCCCCCACAGGCAGGAGTTTTTTTAACAGTTCGCCGTTGGCGGCGATGTGTTTGCCGCGCCGTGCCGCGTCCAAGGGGGAGAGCTTGAAAATTGCCGCAATACTGGTGGTGTCCGCGCCGAAAGTCATCTCGTTGGAGGTCAAGATGCCTTTCTCAAAGACGTAATCCAACTCCTCCGGAGCGATTTCGGTGAGCAAGCCCTTGACGCACGCCAACGCTGCTGTACCCGCCCCCAGTGCCTTGTAGTAGTTGTATTGATACTGCCACAAATCTGCCGCGCAAAAGCCCTTGAATGCCGCGCGTACCACCGTCTGAGCAAGCAAAGATCCCGCCGTTATACTGTTTGCGATGCCGTTGCCTGTCACAGGGACGGTCATGAAGGCGCTGTCGCCGATTGCGGCATAACCGTCGCAGACCATTAAAGAGAGGGGGTGGCGCAATGGTATCTGGACGAACTGCCCGCCGCGTTTCACCTCTTTCCCAAAAGGCATTTTTGTATCCCTGAAAAACTGTGCAGACTGCCGCGCCTCCTCCAATGAAAACGGCTCGAAACGCCCGATAAAAAAGTCAATATATTCCTTTTCAGAGCCAATCCACGCCAGTCCGATCTTGCCCTCGGGCAAAAGACATACGTGATAAAATTCCTCCTCAAGGGGCTGCGCGGTCTCATAAAAAGCACGGTAGACATAGAGGCGATTGTTGTCGCCAACCTCTTTTTCGATACAGCATTGGGCGGGCAAATTACGCCGCACAGGGGAGTTCAGCCCCGCCGCATCAATGACCATATCGCCGTAAAAATCGCCTTTATCTGTGGTAATGCCCGTCACACGCTCGCCGTCAACAATCGGTGCGGTGATTTTGCAGTTGTAGACAAAATTCACGCCGCAGGCGATGCAATTGTCCACGAGCATCTCGTAAATATCCCGCCGCTCCATCTTCAATTCCAGTTGGTCAGGGGCGACATTTTGCTTGATGGCGGTGCGCATATTGGGACTGTAGAAGGTCATGTTGTCCTTGTACATCACCTTTTCAGCGGGAGGGAAAGGAATTTTTGCCATCTCCAAAACGTTTGGGGAGAACACATCGAGCCAGTCATGACCTAACTTGCCCTCGCTGTTTTTTTCGTATACAGTGACATCGAATCCCTTTTTCGCAAGAAGCGCCGCTGCGGAAAGTCCGCCGTGTCCTGCCCCCGCGATGATGATTTTTTTCTGCATTTTTATACGCCCCTTTATTTATGTGTGGTAAAGTGTATTATTTTTAATGTGGATATTATACGCCTTTTTCGGGGGAAATGCAAGGGGGCGTGGGAATTTTCCCCCGCCAAAGGCACGAAAATCTAGCTCGAGCAAAGTCAACAAAAAAGTTTAGCCTCACAGTTGGAGAATACGCGTTAAATGCTTCACGGGATTGAGACAAGCCATAAAGCGTTTCTTTTTCATGCTCAGAGGCTTGCCAGAGTCATAAATCCTCAAAATGTTCAGTGCGAGTTTTCTGATGATATTCAGATTGAAAGCCGCCTGTTTTTCAAGCGTGTGATTGCTGTCCTCTCGAAAGGTCACATCCAAGTGCCAGTGATAGCTTTCGACCATCCAGT
>WRKY01000098.1 GCA_009777895.1 Oscillospiraceae bacterium | reverse complement strand
CGTACCGCTGAACACAACGTCCTCCATCCTCGCGCCGCGCAGGGACTTTGTGGACTGCTCACCGAGTACCCAACGCACTGCGTCAGCGATGTTGCTCTTGCCGGAGCCATTGGGTCCCACAACAGCAGTAATACCCTCCCCGAAGCGCAGTGAAGTGCGATCCGGAAAGGATTTGAAGCCCTGTAGCTCTAAGCCTGTCAGTGTCATTGGGTCTCCGAAAAAAGTGAAGTGTGTGTCGGTGTCTGGGGACACCATATTATACTATATTACGGGGGAGAATGCAAATTTGGGATCTGATCGGAGTTGCGTATCTGACGTGTGAAATTTACTTGACAGTTCACTGTTTTTTGGGATATAATTGCGTTGGAAGTTAGAGGACTTATAGAATTTCCGTTATTTCTTCTTACTGTGTGCAACATTTTGAGTCCGAACCTACTCTATTAATGTAGTAGCTTAACTTGAAAAACAATGACGTCATTGTCTTCAGCTTAATCAGCTATGCAAGCAGTCGACCGCTAAAAAAAGAGGAGGGCATATGTCCGCTTCAAAAGACGCAAGCTTTGCCGCACTTTACGAGCGGCACCAGAAAAAGCTATACGCTTACGCGTGTGTGGTGCTTCGTTCCGACGCACTGGCACAGGATGCGGTGCAGGACGCGGTACTCAGCGCGTGGCAAAATCTGGATAGCTTGCGCAGTGTTGAACGCTTCGAGGGATGGATTTTCAAAATCCTCGCCAACTGTTGCCGCGCCATCGCAAAAAAAGAGCGCCGCGTCTGTCTCCTTGAGGGAGAGAACATCCCCGACAGGGGCAGCGACACTCTGGCACTCTCCCAGGAACTTCGCGACGCTTTGGAACACTTGGCACAGGACGAGCGGGAAATCATCCTACTGTGCGTACTTACGGGCATTGGCGGCAAAGAAGCCGCCAACGCTCTGGGTATTAAACACAGCACCTTGCGCTCCAAACGAACGCGAACCTTGGCTAAACTGCGAGAAATGCTCGAGTAATATAGTCGTCTAAAATGAAAATCAACTGGTCTTTGCGGTGTATTTTCCATCTGCTTTAGTCAAAAATGCTCGTAATACGAAAATCTTCCTATAGCTTTTTCCTTGCCAGACGAAAAGTATTCCCGCAAATCCTGGGTCGATTTTCAAATCAATCGACTACAGATACCAGAACAAGGAGATAATCATGAACACACAAGATATAAAAACACTGAACAAAATCAAGTCGCGCTTTGACGCGGCACTTGAAAACGTCGATCTACCCGCAGACTTGCGGGCGGAAAAACTCTGCGCTGACAAGAAAAAGCCCTTGCGCCTAAAAGCCCGCGTGAAAAAGTCTGTGGTCATGTCACTGGCGGCGGTGATTGCCCTTTGCGTGGCGTTGGGGGTAGTTATGCACTCCTCAGGCAGCTTTTTTATCGTGCCGCTGTTGCCCATAGAAGAAACCACCACCGCGCCGTACACTACCAACGGCGATGAATACCCCGCAAATTTCGCCATTGACCCCACCACGGACACAACGAAAAAATCCACAACCAACACCACCGCCACCACAGATACCGTCGCTCCACAGGCGATCTTGGCGGATGAGCTTATGACGAAATTCAAGAGCCGTGGGGAATTGACGGCGCTGTTTCAGTGGTTCAGCGGCGGGGCGAGCAGTACTTCAGAGCGTTGGCATCAGCTGCGTGAACAATACGGCGGCGTGTTCAATGGGAAGTACCGCCCTGTGACACATTCTTGGGGTGTCTACGCCTACACTACCTTAGATGAAACCCAAACAGTTTTAGCCAGTGAAGCCCCTGGTGATATGGTGCAAAACGCCCCCCCTGATGCTCCCGCCTCTCCCGCTCCCACCTCTCCTGCTCCCGCCGCTTCCGCTCCCGCAGACGAGACTAGGGGAGAAGTGGGAACTACCAACAATCAGGTTGCCGGCGTGGATGAAATTGATTACTTCAAAAACAGCGGAAAGACCCTGTTCATCTCCCACACAAAATTCTCCTCGACCCGCTCTACACTCCAAATTCGACGCTTTGCCTTGGGAAATAACGGCAAAATGACCGAGATTACCCCTGTAACCGTCGCCGTAAACGAGGACGGCGGGAAATTCAGTGAAGCGGTTGTGGGACTGTTCCTCCACGATAACAAGCTTATTGTGGTCACTGAAGGGAGCGAACACAGCAGTTATCGTAGCAGTTATCACATTACGGGGCAGCGAACCACAATCCGCGTCTACAGCGACATGGACGGAGCAAAACCCAAGCTGCTGCACACAAGCTCACAGGACGGCAGACACCTTTCAAGCAGACTCTATAACGGGCGTGTGATAGTGGCGACTAACTCTTGGGTGGGGTTTTCTGTGGACGAAAACGATGAAATCCGCCCATGGAAGCTCATCCCCGAAATCAGCATTGACGGCGGCAAAAACCGGGCATTGCCCTTGGACCGTATTTACTGCTGTGTCGTTGCTCCTGAACCCTCCTACCTTGTGGTCTCCACTCTGGATCTGAACAAGAAAACGCTGTCGCCTGAACACTGCGCCGTTTTAGGCGCGGGGGAAACCCTTTACAGCACCGGCGATACCACGTATATTGCCCGCAGTGTCTACGATTATCAGGAAAACGACACGGAAGACAGCACCACAAACACGGAAATCTACCGCTTTGCCGTGGACGGAACACCCCGTTTCACCGGCTCCGGCAAGGTGGCGGGACATACCCTCAGCCAGTTCAGCATGGACGAATTTCAGGGTAAGCTGCGCATTGCCACCACTCTTGATGAGCGTTGGAATTACAACCGCAGTCCGGCGCAGCGAATCACCAAGCGCAGTAACAGCGTTTACGTCTTAAACGAGAATCTGCAAGTAATGGGCAAGGCGGAGAACATCGCCCCCACGGAAGAGATTAAATCCGTACGATTTATGGGAAATACTGGGTATATGGTCACCTTTATGCAGACGGATCCGCTGTTTGTCTTGGATCTCTCCAACCCCGCCAAACCCGAGGTGACCGGTGAGCTGAAAATTCCAGGGTTTTCCACATATCTCCACCCCATCGCGGATGGTTGGCTCATCGGTGTAGGTTATCCCGGAAACGCTTGGGGAGAAACTCAGGGTGTGAAAATCAGCCTGTTTGATGTGAGAAATCCCAAAAAGCCCAAGGAGGCGGATGTGGTGGAGTTTAAGGGCAACTACGGCGAAACCGAGTACTTCAGCGACGCAACTAGCGACCACAAGGCGTTTTTCAGTCATCCCGACATGGTAGGTATTGTCCTGCAAAGTAGAAAATACACCCGGGAATTCGTGGAAGATTACACCACAAACAAGCCTGAAATAAATGCGGTGCCGCCGATGACGGCGATTTACAACCACAAAACCACGGTGAAACTCAGTCTGCGCACCTACGGCGTGAAGAACGGCAAGTTGGTGAAAAAGGGAGTGTTTGACGGTGACAGCGCCGCTGATTACAACGGCTTTGGCGACCGCGCCACCTATGTGGGCGACAAGCTTTACGCTCTTATGAACAACAGTATTTACTGCTTTGATTTTGACGGGACGCGTTTAGGGGCAATTAAGTTGTAAGGAACAACAATCCAGGCGGGAGGTTCTAACCTCTCGCCTGGATTCTCACTAGCAGCCTAGTTGTACCTAAAACTATCCTTTGCGCGCCGCATCAAAAGGAGCCATGCCTTTTTCGTTTAAAATGTGTGCCGCCTCGATGCAGATATCCAAGGTCAACTCAAGGCAGTCCGCGTTAAGGCTGTCCACGTTATCGTTGCGGGTGTGGTAGAAATATTTCGCCACAGGCTCATGGCTGACGCCTGTGAAGCCGCATGAACGCAAGCCGTACATACTGAACGCCTCCGCATCCACCGCGCCGGGATACCAACCCGCAATCGGCAACTCCTTGCCGCAGTTTTTTCCCGCCTCGATGAGCAGATCCCCAACGGCTTTGTCGTTGGCGACAGTGCCCGAGCAGCCACGGGTACAGACCATCAACTCCTCGATTTCACCCATGGTGTCAAGGCTGATGAAGATGGTTTCAACGCCGTTAGCCTCCAAATCCGCCTTGTGCTTTTTGGCAAATGCCTTAGCGCCGCGCAGTCCCGCCTCCTCAGAGCCGGTGAGCAAACACGCAACTTCTGTGTTTTCAAAGCGGATATTGTTGTCCCGCAGATGCTTGATAACCGCCATGGAGACATAGTTCGCCGAGAGGTTGTCGTTGGCGCCGTCAACGAGGATTTTATAGTTGATGAAGTACATAATCGCGATGATAAAGGGGATTGTGCAAAGGGCGATGATGCCCAGTGTATGCCATGAACCCATGAGGACGGGAGTGCCCGCAACAAGGCGCATGATGCTGATTGTGAGGATGTAGAAAATGGACACAGCTGCGCCGCCGATAACAGGGGCAAGGAGTTTTGCACCGCCTAGCCACTGATATGTCCATTCGTACGCCACGTCGGTGTGACCACCGAAAATGATGCGCTGTTTCACTTCGCCAGTGGGTTTATAGGTGGCGTAAACATTACGTGAAACCTTTTTGGGGAATAGGAAGTCCACGAAATCGCGGTAGAGGAGGAACTCAAAGATGAACATCAACGCGGCGAAAAGAGGCAGCGCCACGCCCACGATGGTCATAACCCAACTGAGGACGGAACCGTCTGCGGGATTGAGCCAGTACAGGGAGATGCCTGCCGCCGCGAAAAGCCCCGCCAGTAGGATGAAGCCCATGAATGCCGCCGGGT
This sequence comes from Oscillospiraceae bacterium, assembly GCA_009777895.1. Classification (GTDB taxonomy): domain Bacteria; phylum Bacillota; class Clostridia; order Oscillospirales; family Acutalibacteraceae; genus WRKY01. Next base: position 748 of record WRKY01000098.1, on the reverse strand, counting down.
GGAGGGTGAAATCCTCCATGAGAACCTCATCGGAGTAGCCCTCTAGCTCTTTTTTGAAGAACTCTTGGGCGTCTCGCTCGCTTTTTGTTCCGGGACCGCGGTTTTTGAAACGCTTGCAAACATCATCGATGCCTTCCATCATGTATGTCACAAGCTCTTTGGGGATGTTGTGTTTTGTTGCCATGTTTTTTCCTTTCGGTTAAAAATTCATAGTCGGGATATGCTAATCGAGTATATTATACCTTATTTTTCAGGGTTTGACAAGGGGCGAATCAATTCCGGTGTGAACATTTTGCGTTGATGATCAAATCTCCACAAAATCGAAAATAGAGCAAGAGGGATCTTTGAAATGATGAAGGTGTTTTTGTGCACCGTCAGGCGAGCGATGGTTCGTGGGTCGTCGATATTTGAGCTTCCATGCGCCGAAAGCGTTGTACGCTTCGACGAAAATGTCTAAAACGGCCTCTAAAGTTTCAAGCGAACGGAAAAAACAGCGACTCCGGCGCTGCAATCCTGCGATGAAGCAGCGTAAATCGGCGTTGACGCTCTCAACGTTGTGGGTGTCTTTTTTGTTGTGGATATTGCGCACGTATTCGCCTGGATATGACACATCGAGATAGCCGACGTAGCCATCCGAACAGTACTTCCGAGCCGTCGGGGCCTCGTCAACCATCTCCTGAATCCGCCAGGCGCACTTGTCCCGCGCGACCCGGAAAGCCTGTATTTGTCTAGGTTCCGGGCTGATCAT
>WRKY01000097.1 GCA_009777895.1 Oscillospiraceae bacterium | reverse complement strand
GAGCATGAAAAAGAAACGCTTTGTCACTTGTCTCAACCCCGTGAAGCATTTAACGCGTATTCTCGAACTGTGAGGCTAAACTTTTTTGTTGACTTTGGTCGGGGTGGAATTTCGTGCGTTTGGCGTGTAACCACATTCAACTGCCCTTGCCACATCCTCAATTTTCTGCTATAATATACAAGCACAGTCAAACTAGAGGTCAAAAAAATGCCCAACGTCCCCCGCAAGGAAACCGCAAAACAACGTCAAGCACGAATCCATCGCAACCGCCGTATTGTGGTATTTGCGGCTCTTGTGTTAGTTGTCGGCATCGTTTTGGTTGTGGGATACACTTTCTTTTTTCCTGTGAAAACCCTTGAGTTTACAGGCACGACCCGTTACTCAACGGATAGGCTAGAAAACGTGTTGGCTCTTGGAGACAAGGCGCAGCTGCCCAAGCTAGACACGCAGGAACTGGCGCAAAAGCTCCTCGATGAGCTACCCTATCTAGAGAGCGTGGAAATCGAGCGGGCTTGGTCACGAAGAACACTGACCGTCAGCGCCGATGACGCCAAAACGGTGTTGGCAATCAAAAACAAGGACTCCTACACCATCCTCAGCGGTCGGGGCAAGGTCATTGAGCAGCTGAAAAAAAAGCCAAGCGGCTCGACGATTTTCACTGTAACAACACCTTCCTCTGCTGTAATAGGCGAGAACATCGTTTTTGACGAGGACATTGCCCAAAACACGTGGACGCGGCAGGTTTTCGCCGCACTCATCGAAGCCTACGAGAACATTGACTATAGGGACAAAATCACCGAAATTAACATGAAAAACCCCTATAATCCCACAATGCGCTATCAAGACCGCCTGACATTAAGCCTTGGAGCCAGGGATAAATTCGCCGCCCAACTGGACTTCGCCAAACGTACCATCGACTTTTTGGACAAAGAGGACAAGGAAAAACGGCGCAAACCCTCTCGCGGGACTATACGCCTTGATGTTGACGGCGAATCTTTCTTTGCGGCGGAAAACACGACTAAGCGTTAGCCCAACGGAAAGTGCCAATACTAAGGGCATATGCACCTGCGTTTTCTTTATCACCCTCAATCCTGAATCCTCATCACTTACCCGGTTATTTATGTCGTGTTAACACTACGCCAAAAATAAAGTATTTATACAACAAAAATCATCCATAAAAGGAGAAAAAACATGGAACAAAACACCCCGAACACCGCAACCCAGTCCTACATCATCGAGCCTGAAAAAGCGGGGATGAAAATCATCCTCAGCCTTGTCTGCTCCGTCATCGCCGCCGTCGTGGGCTACTACCTCTACCTGCCCGCCCTGAACTTCAAGGCAATCGAACTTTGGGTTTACATGATCGGTGTTGTCCTGAGCTTCATTGTCTTTTTGGCAGTCTTCTCTGGCGCCACGAAAAAGCCCGAGTACGGTCCTTTCGTCCGTAAAAAATCTATCGTTCCCGTAATTATCGCAGGCGTACTGATGTTGGCGGCTATCGTCGGCTTTTTGGTGGGTTCAACCCTTTTGCGCGCTAAAGCCCACAGCGAATTGCTCCATGTCAGCGACAAAATCGAGCGCGACTTTGCAAGGGACGTCCCTGAAATGGACGCGGCGAGATTCTCTAGCGTCCCCCGTCTTGACGAGGAAACTGCCCGGCAACTGGCGAGCAAAGCCCTTGGCGACTTAGGCGGCGCGGACACCGTCTCCCAATTCACAATCTATCCCATGTACACCCAAATCAACTATAAACAAAAACCCGTGCGTGTCGTTCCCCTCCAATACGCCGACATTATCAAATGGTTCACGAACACCTCCCGGGGTTTGCCGGGTTATATCACCATCGACATGGCGAACGAGGCGACGAACTTCCACCGCTTTGAAGAGGGCAGTTATATCCGCTACAGCCCTGCCGAACACTTTGGACGCCTCCTCAAGCGCCATCTGCGCTTTGAGTACCCCACCTATCTTTTCGGCGATTCCACGTTCGAGATTGACGAGGACGGCACCCCCTACTGGATTACCCCGCGCCTTGACAATACTCTCGGGCTTTTCGGCGGCACAGACGTTATCGGCGTTGTAGTGGTCAAGGCTGACTCCCAAGACGGCGCCCACGAATACTACAGCGTTGAGCAACTGCGCGATGACCCTAATCTCCAGTGGATTGACAGGGTCTATTCCTCCGACATCCTCATTCAGCAGTACAACTTCCACGGCAAGCTGCACGGCGGTTTTTGGAACTCTATCTTGGGTCAAAGAGCCGTACGCAACACCACATTGGGACACAACTACCTCGCCCTCAACGACGACGTGTATCTCTATTCAGGCGTGACCTCTGCCACATCGGACCAATCCATTATCGGTTTTATCCTCGTGAACCAACGCACAAAGGCAGCGGACTACTATGACGTGAGCGGCGCGACAGAAGCGGCGGCGGTGAGCAGCGCCGAGGGCATGGTTGCGGACTTCCGCTACCGAGCCACTTTCCCGATTCTCATAAATGTTGCGGGGCAGCCCACCTACTTCATGGGCTTGAAGGATGTACAGAACAACAACCAACTGATTCAGCAGTTCGCCCTGGTCAATGTCCGCGACTTCAACGCGATCCGTGCCACAGCTAAGACGGTGAACGAAACCTTTATGCTCTATATGAACTCCCTCGCCGAGCGCGGCATCACCCCCGCCGCCCCCGGTTCCGCCCTTGAGGACCTAACCCAGGTAAGCGGCTCAATCAGCGAGATTCGCACTCAGCTCATAGACGGCAACAGCGTCTACTACCTTGCCCTTGCGGACAAAAAAGGATTGTGGTATCGCCTTTCCGCAAATGTATATGAGGGTGCTATACTCCTGAACGTTGGCGGCAAAATCAGCTTTGTAACGGAGATTGTTGCCGAGGATAAGAAGATTATTGACATTCTGGAGATCAGGTAATCTAGTAACTAGTAGTGTATGGGTCGCATAGCGGTCCATACACTACAATCATCACAATACTTAAACAGGACCGCCTGGACAGTCCGCAAAAAGGAAAACCCTATGAAGGCATTTTTGAAAAGCGCAGCATTCAAAACCCTTGCCGTGGTCGTTGGACTTTTGGCATTGGGCAGCCTTTTGGCGAGCTTTATGCCCACTGCTGCAACTCCCGCCAACACCATAGTCGGCGCGATTTTTTCACCCCTCCAGACTGCCGCTTCCATCGCTGCCGAACGTCTGGAGGTCTTTACGTTAAGTTTCCGCTCCGCAAGCCATTACGCCGCCCGTGTCGCTGAGTTAGAGGCGACAATCGCTGAACTCAAGGAACAGCTTGTTGACTACGATAAAATTAAGGAGCGCAACGAGCTTTACGCCCAGTTTTACGAGCTGAAAAACGAGAACGAGAACTTTGAAACCGCCTTTGCTAGCGTGGTACAACGCTCCCCGGACATGAGTACCTTTACTCTGAACAGGGGAACTCTCAACGGGATTGAAGTGGGCAACACCGTGGTTTTCGGTCACAACCTTGTGGGTATTGTGGCGTCTGTGAGCCTGAACAGTGCAACAGTGAACACTCTCATGAACCCCAACTTGAACGTGGGAGCGTACGCAATAAACTCCTCTGAAGAGCTTTTCACAACCACTGACCCCGAGCTTGCCGCCCAAGGGCTAATCAAAACCCCCAACCTCACGCTGAACAGTATGCTCGCCAACGGCAGTGTTATCTGTACATCGGGCGTGACGGGCTTGTATCCCCGGGGCTTGATTATCGGCACTGTGACGGAAATACTCGACGACCCGTCCAACATCTCCAAATTCGCCGTCATCGCCCCCGGTGCGGACATCTCCCATGTGCGGGATGTTTTTGTGATAACGGCTTTCTAGATGTTAGATATCTATTATGTCTAATCTCTAAAAAATGTATGGTTCGAAAGGATATGAGCTTTTGAAACCAAAGCGCAACTACACAAAACATAAGCACATTGCCGCAGTGGTGACGGCGGTGGTGCTTGCCGCGCTTTTCCAAACCGCCGACGGACTTTTGCCGCGCTTTTTCGGCGGCGCGGCACTTTTGCTTATTCCCGCAGTAGTTTGTCTCGCCATGTTCGAGAGTGAATTCTCCGCAATTTTTTACGGGCTTCTGGCGGGACTTCTCTGGGACACCGCAATGCTCCATAACAACTGGCACGCCATATTTCTGTGCGTACTAGGGCTTGCGGTTTCCGCTTTAATCAGGCGCAAAATGCGTAACATTCTCGCCGCCGCGTTGGTGCTGACCTCATTTGCCCTTATTGGCTACCTAATTGTCCACTGGCTCTTTAGCGCCCGTAACCTCACTGCCCTGACCAACTTCGTCTTTCCAAGTTTTGTCTACACCCTCTTGTTCACTCCGGTATTTTACTGGCTATTCAGGGAAATCGAAAACAAATGGCGCAGCAGGACAGCAATCAGCATTCAATAGATGAGTATTTCACGGGAAGTTCGGCTATACTTTTATTGGGAATGATGATTGAAATTTAGCCCCTCTATCGTGTCTCCTCACTCCTGAAAACGCGTTTGCTTTTTATTTCATAATATGGTATAATATACAGTGGTTTTTTGGGTGCCAAAATATAAGGACTTGGAGGATAATAATTTGCCGAAAATTGTCATTCGCGGAGGCAACACCCTTTGCGGCAGTGTCCAAATCAGCGGGGCGAAAAACGCCGCCGCCGCCATATTACCAGCTACTATCCTTGCCCGCGGCAAGTGTATCATAGAAAATGTACCGAATATCAGCGACGTTTACTCCACCATCGACATCCTAAAGGAACTGGGAGCAACTACTCGTTTTACCCACAAAAATACGGTAGAAATCGACACCACACACCTCAAATCACGCCCTGTCACCCACGACCTTACCCGACATATGCGGGCGAGTTATTATTTCCTTGGCGCATTGTTGGGAAGATTTGGAAACGCCCGAGTTGCCATGCCCGGCGGCTGTAATTTGGGAGTTCGTCCCATTGATCTCCACGAAAAGGCGTTCGCCGCTTTAGGGGCGGACGTTGACACTCAAGAAAACGCCATCATCAGCGTACAGACGCAAAAACTTACAGGTACGCGGATTTATTTTGACGACGTGAGCGTGGGAGCCACGGCAAATGCCATGTTGGCGGCTGTCCACGCCGAGGGCAGAACAGAGATTGAAAACCCCGCAAAAGAACCCCACATCGTTGACCTGGCAAACTTCCTCAACGCCATGGGTGCAAACATTCGCGGCGCGGGGACGGACTTGATTCGCGTAGATGGTGTGGAAAAGCTCAAGGGATGCACCTGGTCCATCGTTCCTGACCAGATTGAGGCGGGAACTTATATGGTTGCCGCGGCTGCCACTGGCGGCGATGTATTGGTGAAAAATGTCACGCCAAAGCACTTGGAGGCCATTTCCGCAAAGCTTCGCGAGAGCGGCGCTACAGTGGAGGAGGGCGACGACAGTGTGCGGGTAATCGGCTGTGAAAAACCTATCAAGTGTTCAGTAAAGACCATGCCCCACCCGGGTTTTCCAACGGATATGCAGCCCCAAATGGCGGTTTTGTTG
>WRKY01000096.1 GCA_009777895.1 Oscillospiraceae bacterium | reverse complement strand
ACATCATGCCCTGTCCCAATGCGCCGAGAAAGTAGGAATTTCGTTCTTTTTTTGGCACTTGTAAAGTTGACATTCGGATACCGCCCTTTTTTGTTTAGTCTTTCTGGGAATAGTATAGCAATAGTTTGCGGGAATGTCAATAGACCTCCTCGGAAACTATGAACATGAGCGGATTTGCGAGGATTTTTTTTCGTCACATCAAGGAAAAAAGCACAGAAATAATTTGTTTATTTCGAGCATTTTTGAGGAAGTCAGATGAAAAATGCACCGCAAAGACGAGTTGATTTTCAAGTTAGGCGACTATATAACACTTATCCAAAATAATCAAAAAAAATTAACAAAAAATATCAATTAGGCTTTGTGAGCCTATCAAAAAGAATAAGGTTTCACAGTGTATACTTAAAGGGATTTACAACATTCTAGACCGTTGATTAACATATTAGGTAGATGGTATAATTTTCTCATAAAACGCTAAATGCGAGGCTGAGCAATATTGGATGATGGGGAGTATGCCAAAATAGATCATACTCTTGTATACAGCTGAATTCATGAGTATGATGAAAGCTTGCCGGAACCGGAGATATCAGGTGAACTCAAGCAAATGGAGCTTGATAAAGTGTGGCATTATATAGATTAAAAAAGTGTCCTTAAAATGTTTATTGTGATTACATAGTTAAATTTCACAGTCACAAAAAGTCCCATCTCATCCCTCACGCCGTAGCTGCACCTGAAGCTCCTTAACTTTCTCTTTGCCTAGCGGATAAGCAAAGGCGAGGAGGAGGAAAATCAGCCCAAAGGTGAATGCTGGAACGATGGTGGCGACACTGTACATCCCGCTTGCGACTTCAAAGGTCTGAGCGATGGGTTCTTTGTCACCGTCGCGAACCACGTATCCAATCATCTCAAGGAGCATATTCAGTCCTGCGCCGGCGGCAGTGTGTCCCAACTTACGCGCGAAAGAACAGACCGCAAACGCCATACCGTCCTCACGCTGCCCCGAGAGCAACTCTTGATAGTCGATGGAGTCGGCGACCATTGCCCAACTCGCCGTGGTGAACACGCTCAGACCAATACCGCCGAAAAACAGTCCAAGGAGGTAGAGCATGGGGTCCTCCACGCGGGCAAAATAGAGGAAAACGAAGGTCACGGCAGAGATTAACGCGCCGATTACACACAGCTCACGCTTGCCGAAACGCGCCACAAGCTTAGTAAAAAATGGGATAATAAGCACTGTGGAGGCATATTGTGCCACTGGCAACAGGCTCATGTATTTCATTTCGCCGTAGTAGTCTTTGAAAAGGTAGCCGTTGATTGTCTGGAGGTACATTTGCGTGCCGATCAGCAGCATGGAGCACAGGGAAATCACGATAAACGGGCGGTTCTTCACAAATGCCCGCAAGCTCTTGCCCATGTCCAATTTCTGCTGTTGCATCGCCGAGGGAAGGCGTTCTTTGGTATTTTTGAAGCAAAACAATGCCATCAAAACGCCCATCCCCCCCATGACGGCGATAGCGGCGAGGTGGCGGTTAGGGTCAAGGTATGGGTAACCGTCATCGGTTTTACCGAATACCAACATGGGCAACAGCACAGCAGGCAATCCCAAACCGATGCCCGCACCGATGTTTCGGAACATTGAGAGAGCTGTTCGATCGTCGGGATTGGGTGAGATAACGCTGATTAGGGAGCCGTATGGAACGCTCACGGCGGTGACCAACAGCTCAGCGAGTATGTATGTAATGTACGCCCATGCCAAATATTGCCAATTGCCAAGTCCCGGCACATGAGTAAACATGACCACGGTGACAAGTGCTAAGGGTAGCGGTACATAAAGGAGGTATTTGCGGAACTTGCCGTGTTTGCCTGGCTTACTGTTGTCAACAATCCAACCCCAGATTGGGTCGTTTATGCCGTCCCAAATTCTTATTATAAGCATAAGATTGCGCACTTGTTTGAGGGCAAGGCTCTGCACGTCGGTGAGGAACATATTCAGCAGACTGGAACTGAACGCCAGTTGGTATGCACCGTCGCCGAAGCCGTATGCCAGTTTTTCTTTGAATGACAGCCTTTGCGTATTCGGCGCCGCCGCCTTGTTTTCCTCTGTGAATGCCGTGTTGCTCATGTGGACTCCTCTTTATTTCTCTATGGGGGTATTTTACACTATTGTGTGGGTTTTGTCAACTCTCATGCTCTGCTCCTCACAGTCACCATCCGCTAATTCCGCCTTTCGTCATGGCGCCGGTGATTTTCTTGCTCAAATCGCCGTAATCGTGTGACAAATCAGCCAGGAGGTCTTTGATTTTGCTGCGCTCTGTCGCGCTGTCCACGGGACAGTTAATTTTAGTTATGGGCAAATTATTTCGCCGCGCAAACGCCGCCACATCGCGCTCCAATGCGAAAATTAGTGGGCGAATCACGTAAATATCCTTGTGGGACATATAGGTCACAGGGGCGAAACACTCCGCCCGCCCGCCGCGCAGCAGGTTCATCATGAAAGTTTCTGCGGCATCCTCCTGATGATGCCCCAACGCAAGCTTATTGCATTCGTACTCAACACATAAACTGTGCAACACGCCCCTGCGCATTTTGGCGCAAAGACTACAGGGGCGTTCGTTTTTATGTTCCACACCGAAGAGTATCTCGCCGAAAGGGGCGGCTTTAACAATATACGGCACGTCAAGTGCGTTGCACAAGGAGGCGACGGGAGACCAGTCCATAGGCTCACCGAAGCATGGATCTAATGTGAGGGCGGTGAGTGCAAAGGGCTTGGGGTAAAATAGGCGCAACCTTGCCAAAAGGCACAACAGAGCGAGACTGTCCTTGCCTCCTGATACCCCCACGGCTATAGAATCCCCCGGCGCAATCATGTCGTAGCGCTCAATTGCGCAGCGCAATACCGCCAACATTTCTTTCTGATTTTTAAAACTATCTACCATTATTTCCCAATAGCTCTTGCAATATTCGCCCAACTTTATAGGGGTCGCCGCAACCAAGTGTGATTACCAAGTCCCCTCCCCGCACCCTCTTGGCGAGGTATTCCGCCGTTTCCCTGAACTCCTCAAACCACACACTGCCGGGGATTTTCTCCGCTAGGTGGCTCACATGTATGCCGTAGGTGTTCACCTCTCGCGAGCCTTTGATGGCGGTCAAAACGCAGTGGTCAGCAAGCTGTAAAACCCGAGCGAAGTCGTCCAAAAGTGTTGCCGTACGGCTGAAAGTAAAGGGCTGAAACACTGCCCATACCTTGCGATATCCCATGCCTAAGGCGGCGTTTAGCGTCGCCTCCAGCTCCTTGGGATGGTGGGCATAGTCGTCGACGATTGTCACGTCATTTACCGACGACATAATCTCAAAACGCCTGCCCGCCCCGCCGAAGCTCTCCAATGCGACGACGGCATCCTCCCAACTAATGCCATCCAAATTGCAGGCGGCAAGGGCGGCGAGGGCGTTGTGGACATTGTGGATCCCAGGAGTTTTCATCTTCACGGGGTACTCACCGTCTTGGGTAATTAAGGTAAATCTTGGTAATTGGCGCTCTAGAGTTATGTCTTTCGCGCCGGCAAAATTTCCCTCTCCAAGTCCCACTGGTACAAATTTTTTGTCAGATAGTGCAGAAATGGCAAGGCGAGTATTCTCGTCGTCGGCATTATAAATAACAGTTCTTGCCATATCAGCAAAACGAGTGAATGAAAGGCGCAGATTCTCCATGGTCTTGAAATACTCCATGTGATCCGCGTCGATGTTGAGAATGACCGCTGTGGCGGGGCTGATATGCAAAAAGGTATCGGCGAACTCACACGCCTCCACAACGCAGGTGGCGGCGCGGGGACTGTACAGCCCATTGGTTCCCGTGAGAGGCAGCTTCCCGCCGATAATCCCGCTGATTTCCCTGGCGCATTTGATGAGAATATGGGCAATCATTGCGGTGACGGTGGTTTTGCCGTGGGTGCCGGAAACACCGATTGTGTTGGCATAGCCGTGGGACAAAGCGCCTAGCAGCTTCGCACGCTCATAGACAGGGATGCCCGAATTTCGCGCCGCTATAAGCTCGGGATTGTCGGGCAAGAGGGCGGCGGTGTGGACGATTAATTGGCAATCGGGGATATTTTCGGCGACCTGGGGCATGGCGACGGGTATCCCCAATGCCAGCACGCGCTCCAGGGTCTCGCTTTCGGCGCTGTCCGAGCCGGTGACAGAAAATCCTCGCTCCAACAGGATTTGTGCCAGAGGTAACATCCCCGACCCGCCGATACCGATGAAATGCACCGCGCAGGGCGCGGCGATTATTTTCTTCAATGCTTCCATGTAGTCGGCTCCTTTAGGGTTGGGTGGTTTATCCTGTTTGTGCGGGTTTGTTCTAATCATAGTATAGGCAGAGTTTTGTGGGTTGTGCGTTTTTTGAGGGAAAGAGGACGAAAAAGCAACATCCTCCCTCAGAAATACTCACATTCACATATACTCAACCGTAAAACAATGTGATCGAAGCGTTAAGCCCAAAAGATAGTGCCTGAAAGCGTAGCCGCTCATGGTTTGGTTGCCGACTTTGATTTTCTTTATGTAGCCGATGTCCTTGCTAACGGAGCCGTCGTGTGAAATTATGGTGATCCACTGCCCGGGGTCGTCACCCAAAACGATCGCCCGTGCGGGATATTTTTTATTGTAGGCAGCGACATATTTGCGAAAATCCGCTACGGAAAAAGTGGTTTGCGCCACGGTCGTTTTTTCAGGGCTAGAGATGCCGCCCTCAAGGTAGGGATAAGCGGCGGCAGAACCGCCCCAAACGCTAGTTACGTCCGTGGTCTTGCCCGCACTGGAGGCAAAAAATGGCGCGAAAATAATCTTACCCTTGTGCATAATCATCTGGGGGCGGGGGGATGCGCTGCTGTTTTTCATCCCCAAGGCACTGCGTACCCTTGCCAGTGACCCCTCTGAGGGCTTGTTTGAGGATATGGCGAGAACCGCGCTTGAGAGATTCTTAAATTTCCTATTTTTGACAAAAGTGTAGATTGCCACAACCTGTGCTTTGAATGCCTCCTCAGGTGCGGAGCGTCCTATTTCCTTCTCAGCGGCGCGGGCCAAAAAGCTCACCAACGCGTAATTTGTGCCGCTGAAATTCACAGTTTTCGGGGCTTTTGTATCCGCTTCCAATGTACAGCCTGGATAATAATGCAACAAAATTTCGTCGTATTTTTTCCCGCTTTTCGCCATAGAAATCGCCCCAACCTGACTCATACCAACGCCGTGACCAAAACCATAAACCGTGAAAACAATGGACTTAACGTTCTTCGGCGCGGCTGTGGTCGTCGCCTTGGCGGCGGGTTTTTCGGTGGTTTGCTCGGATTTCGGAGCAGTGTTTTTTTCAGTTACGGTGGTGGTTGTTGTAGTGGGTTTCGGCAGCGTGGTAGTGGGCTTGGGTAGGGTGGTAGTGGGTTTCGGCAATGTGGTAGTCGCGGCGGGGAGAGTGGTGGTTGTGGCAGGAAATGTCGTGGGGATGAGGGGGGGGGGGGCAGACATAGTGGCGGGAGAGGGGGGCTGTGTTTCGTTGAAATTAGCTAGAGTACTCTCCGCCATGTTGTTTGCGCGAACACGCGCAC
>WRKY01000095.1 GCA_009777895.1 Oscillospiraceae bacterium | reverse complement strand
TGGAGCAGCTTTGGTCTGCCCAACGACAATAGTGTGCTCAAAACCGTATACTTTGTCTTAGCCTACATATTCTTCACCACTTCCCTGTCTCTCATGACAGTTCCCCACGAGAGCCTACTCCCAGAGCTTGCCCCGGAATACTCTCTGCGCGTCCACTACAACTCTGCGCTATACGTCATGAATTCCGTGGGCATGATGGGTTCTTTCTTCCTGGCTGCAACCATATTGGGTTTTTCCAATACAGAAAATTTTACCCCCGACCTAAAGCCCAAATTCCTCCAAATGGCGTTGATTATGGCAGTTCCATTCGCTCTTGCCCTGTTGATTACTTTTTTCTCCACAAAGGAAGACGACTGGCGTGAAGTCCCAAAACGACCATTCAATCTCGCCGCGCTTTTCAGTGAATACAAGCTCTCTTTCAAAAGCCGCGCCTTTCGTCAGTACATCGCCCTGCCCTTTGTGAGTTACCTGTGCATCAATATTTTCTCCACCGCAAGCCCGTTTTTCCTGCGTTACGTGGGAAGGATTCCCGCTCGTCTGAACTTCTACAACACCATCATTCAGGGCGGACAGATGACAGCGTTTCCAGTGAATTATTGGCTCTCCCTAAAACACGGCAAGCAGTCTCCCGCAAAGCTCCTCACCCCGCTGATTATATTGGGTTGCCTGTTGAGCTTTTTCATCTCCCCCACAAGCTCCCCCGACTGGGCATTTTATCTCCAAGCGGCAGCGGGAGCATTGGTTTACATCGGATATGCGGGCATGGGCATGACACCCTCCACCACTTTCCCCGACACCACAGACGTTGACGAGATGGTCACAGGCAGACGCCGCGAGGGCGTTTTGGCGGCGACAAACAACCTCGTTTCACAAATCGCCGTGGGCATCGGACAGGCTATCAGCACCATGACTTTGGGGGCTTTCAAGGTTGATACCAACCTGCCCGAAACGGATTTTCAGTCAGACACCGCAATAATCGGCTTACGCATAGCCTTTGCGGTTTTACCCGCGTTATTGGCGTTTTCCTCCATAATCCTCACCCGCCGCTACAAAATGCGCAAAACGGATCACGAGCTTTTGTGCCGCGCTGTCGCCGAGAAAAAAGAAACGGGCGCAGTCCGCCTTACCGCCGACGAGCGGGCCATCCTTGAGGACCTGGCGGGAATGCCTTTGGAGCATATGTGGATTGGACAGCGTGAGAATTTAAATGAGGCTTTAGGAGTAAGGATACAGGGGTGAGGAGTGGAATTCCTAACATGAAAGCTGAGTCCTCAATCCTGACAGCCTGAAAGCTCCTGAAAATGGGTGTGAGCAAAAGATTTTTGCTATTGACTATTTTGTTAAAAAAGTATAGTCATGGGTATTTCTAGGCGCTGACATCTTTGGGTATTTTTTTCTAAACATGATAGAATAAACTAACCAAAGCAGTTTACGTCAGACAGTTGGTTGAGAAAAAAGAGAGCATCAGCATTGAATTCAAATCGAATTCTGATGTCACGAATAAGCTCTTGGAGGTTTGGTCTGTTAGTGTTCTTGTCGGAAAATTCTTTGTCGGTATATGCTCTGTAGTTTTCTCTTTCAACTCGTACAGGCAGAGTAAGGACTAAACAGAAACGTGTACAGGATGTATTCGATTCGCGTTAGGAGCTTTATATATGAGCAGTACGGCGGCTCTGGCTTCAAGCTTGAAGAGGTTGTCATGGAGGGCATGCATACCCAAAAACAGAAAACTTTGATGCCACAAACCACATACAGCTGATGCACAAGATGTATGTCAAGCCTGAAACTTCTCTTTTGTAAACTCCAACATCAAACAAGTAATTTCGGAGGTAAAATTTGAACATCCTACAAGCCCTATGCCAACAGTTTTCGCTCAAAAGCGAGTATGCGCAAAACACCATAAGCCTCGTTGACGAAGGGAACACCGTCCCCTTTATCGCCCGCTATCGCAAGGAATTGACCGGATCCATGGATGATCAACTGCTGCGGGATTTTTGCGACCGTTTGGAATATTTGCGCAGTTTGGAAAAACGCCGCAATGAGGTTCGCGGCGCCATTGATGAGCAGGGTAAACTCACCGACGATATAGTCACCGCACTGGAAAACGCTACCATTCTCGCAGAAATTGAGGACATCTACCGCCCCTATAAACCTAAGCGCAAGACCCGCGCCAGTGTCGCCCGCGCCAAGGGGCTTGAGCCGTTGGCACTGGATATTTTGGCACAGGAAAGAAATAGCGCTCTCCCCTTCGCCATGGCAGAAAAATACATCACCGAAGAGGTTTTGACCGCCGAGGACGCTCTGTCTGGAGCAAAAGACATCATCGCTGAGATTGCCGCAGACAGTGCGGAACTGCGCAAGCGGCTGCGCAATCTGTTTTTTGCGCGAGGCTTGGTAATCACAAAAGGAATAAGCGAAGACGACAACGTTTTTGCCATGTATTACGACTACAAAGAGCCTGTGGAGAAAATACCCGGGCATCGAGTGTTGGCGATTAACCGCGGTGAGCGGGAGGAAAAACTAAAGGTGTCGGTAGAACTTGAGCTTGAGTACGCCATGAATGCTGTCAACGGCGTGTTTTTGGTACAGGGCAGCCCTTGCACGGACACGGTTCGAGAGGCGTTGGAGGATGCGTATTCACGCCTGATTTACCCATCTGTTGAACGGGAAATCCGAAATGAACTGACTGCTGCTGCCGCCGAAAACGCAATCAAAGTCTTTGCGCAAAATTTGCGGCCTCTCCTCATGCAGCCGCCTGTGGGCGGTCACGTCGTCATGGCGATTGACCCGGGCTTTCGCACAGGCTGCAAAATCGCTGTCGTCGACCCCACGGGAAGGCTGTTGGATACCGGCGTTATCTACCCCGTTCCACCCCATAACCGATTGGAGCAGGCGGAGCGAACCTTGGACGCGTTGCTCAAAAAGCACGGCGTGACGGCGATTGCTATCGGCAACGGCACGGCAGGGCGTGAAACGGAGCAGTTTGTGGCGGGTTTGCTGCCTCGATGGCGCGGGGTTTCTTATGTGGTGGTCAACGAGTCCGGTGCGTCGGTATATTCCGCAAGCAAGTTAGCGGCGCAGGAGTTCCCACAGTTGGACGTGTCACTGCGTTCGGCGGTTTCCTTGGCTCGGCGATTGCAAGATCCTCTCGCTGAGCTTGTGAAGATTGACCCCAAGGCAATCGGCGTGGGGCAGTATCAGCACGATATGCCGTCAAAGCGCTTGGATGAGGCGTTGCATGGCGTGGTGGAGGATTGCGTAAACGCGGTTGGTGTGGATTTGAACACCGCATCGCCGTCACTTTTAGAAAACATCGCGGGTATTAACGGATCCATTGCCAAGGCGATTGTCCAATACCGTGAGGAAAATGGTATGTTCAACGACCGCGCCGCCTTGAAAAAAGTGCCGCGCCTAGGTCCCAAGGCGTTTGAGCAATGCGCAGGCTTTTTGCGGGTGCGAAACGGCAAAAATCTCCTTGACAACACAGGTGTACACCCCGAGAATTATTCGGCGGTGAAAAACCTTTTTAAAATCTGCAACGTGGATTCCAAGGATGCCGCCACCCTTGAGAAAATCTGCAAGGCGATGGGGATTAGCAAATGTGCGGAGAAAATCGGCGTGGGCATACCAACCCTTGAAGACATACTCAAAGAGCTTGCAAAGCCCGGCCGTGACCCCCGTGAAGACCTGCCGGTCACTGTTTTACGGCAGGATGTGTTGGATATCAAGGATCTGCGTGAGGGGATGATTTTGAGCGGCACGGTACGAAATGTCATTGACTTTGGCGCGTTTGTGGACATCGGTGTCCATCAGGACGGACTTGTACATATCTCACAAATCTGCGACAAATTCCTCAAACATCCCTCGGAAATTCTAAAAGTGGGCGACATCGTTAAGGTGAAAGTGCTGTCCATTGACGCAGGGAAGAAGCGTATTGGCTTGAGCATAAAACAGGCGGACAGTAAATAGTGGTGAGATAAGGAGCGATTAATCGCTTGACAAGTAGAGCAATTAAATGCTCACGCCCCTCTTGACAACCCACCTAAACCATGCTATAATAGGTCTATCAATCCTCAGGGAAGTCGGTGAAAGTCCAACACAGCCCCCGCTACCGTAAAGTCGGAAAATCTGATGGATTGAACAGTTTTACTCGGAAGTTACATATGTGTTAATGCGTGTCTTTCGGGGAATCAAAAATAGACATACTTGAGAACTGCGAACACGAGCGGATTTGCGAGGAGTTTTTCGTTACGTCAATGGAAAAAGAGCAGGGATACATGGTGTATTCCGAGCGTTTTCAACTAAGACGAGGCGAAAGAAGCCGCAAAGCCGACGTGAGTGAGGTTTTCGGGGAGGTCGAAAGAACTTTGCGCCATGCGGTGGGCTAAGGCGGGAGCTTTGTAGTGCTAAATTGGGCTTGTTGAAAAAAACCTTCAACTGTGTCTTAAATGCGTTGTAGCTTCTGTTTCCCCCTTGCGTTGCGCGGAAACAGGAGCTTTAATTATGAGAAAAACCCTATCAATCGTCCTGGCGGTGCTGTTGCTTGCCGCCATGACCGTCCCCGCATTTGGCAACAGCGAACCTGAGACAACACAAGCGCCGGCTGAACTTAGCGAAATCAACAAAAAACTCGCGGATATCCTTGTTGACAAGGTGACAATCCCTGAAGATTCCGCTGAGAGTTTTGAACTGGATTGGCTGATTTTCACCCTCTCTTTGCCGGAAATCGGAAAGCGTGATGCCCTGCCTGAGGGGGAATATCTTGCTTATGTGCAGGAGTGTTACAACAACGTCGAAAATCTGACTCTCACTGCCCTTTGCCGTTGGTTATTGGCTTTGCGTTCCCTTCAATCGCCCCGCGACAAGTCAAACGACCTCAAGTGGGACATCCAAAAGATCCTCCTTGAGCGCTTTAAGGATTGGGACTTGGCGGCGGAAACCTCCACAAACGCTTTGGCGACGGCGGTTTATGTGATGGAGATGCACGACATAAATCCCAAACCCGTACAAGATATTTTAGTAGCTTCATCTCGCGGGTTTGCGGGGTGGAACTACGCCCTTGCCGTGGACGAGAACGACCCATTCACCAAGGACGCGGACGTGGATACAACCGCTATGGTGTTGGCGGCTCTGTATCCCCGTGAATATGGTATTAGCGACCGCAAAACCGCTACAGAAGGCGGAGAAAGTTGGATGATTAGCCAACAATTACCTAGCGGCGGTTGGGCAAGCTTTGGCAACCCTAGCGCGGAAAGTACCGCCCAGGTGATTATCGCCATGAGCGCCTTAAGGCATGACCAAAAGCATACCGCGTCAAGTGAGAGCTTGACACCACTTGAGTCACTGGAGGATTTCCGCCTTGAGAGCGGTGAGATAGGTTGGGACGGTGTCGCCAACACAGTGGCGGGCGAACAGGTTCTTCGCGCAAACGCCGCTTATCTGCGCTTTCTAAACACCCAAACGAGTATTTACACCATAAAGCAAATTGCCGAGGAGCCAAAGGATCATATGCTGATAAAAACCCTTGCGATCTGCGGCACTGTGGCGGTGTTGGGCGGTGTAGCGTTTTTCGCCTGGAGAAAAAAGAAGGATA
>WRKY01000094.1 GCA_009777895.1 Oscillospiraceae bacterium | reverse complement strand
TTACCGCAAGCAGCCTACGGACGACATACGACATTGAGTTTTGGTACGACGGTTGGGAGTACGAATTGCAAATGGACGCGGCGAGCGGCGAACTGATTGAGTACAAACTCGATCGCAGTGTGGAGCATATTCTCGCCCGCCGTTCTCCTTTGCCCCAAGCGCGTATTTCATTTGAACAGGCGCGGGAAATTGCCCAAGAGCAAAAGGGCGGGGGAATTCGCAGTCTGGAGCTTGACTTTTACCGCGGTAATTGGATTTACAGGGCAACACTTGGGCAGGGAAGACGGTCATGGAGTTTAAAATTTGACGCGGTCACGGGGGAAACTGTTACGTTTTGGGATTGGAGGTCAGCACAATGAAGACGGCGTTGATTATCGGCGCGGGACCTGCGGGCTTGACGGCAGCATATGAACTGCTTAAAAAGACGGACATCCGCCCTATCATCTTAGAGCAGAGCGGCTGTGTGGGAGGGATCTCCCGCACAGTGGAGTACAAGGGCAACCACATGGACATCGGCGGACACAGGTTTTTCACCAAAAACGCGTATATAAACAGTCTTTGGCGGGAACTGTGCCCCGACATTATGCGCCGTCCACGCAAGTCGCGGATTTTCTATTTGGGCAAATTTTTTGACTACCCAATCTCCATAAAATACCAAACTGTGAAAAATTTAGGATTGCTTCGCACCATTCAAATTATGCTAGGCTATCTCAAATCCGTGGTATTCAAACGCACTGAAAGTAACCTTGAGAACTACATGATTAACCACTTCGGCGAGCCTCTTTACAAAATGTTTTTTGAGAACTACACGGAAAAGGTTTGGGGGCGACACCCCCGGGAGATTGACGCGAGTTGGGGGCGACAACGGGTTCGCGGGCTGTCGGTTTTCAGGCTCATCGCCAATGCTCTGCGCATCGTGCCTTTTGAGGACGCCACCCTAATTGAGGAGTTTCTCTACCCCAAACACGGTCCGGGAGAGCTATTCTCCAATCTGGCTGCGCGGGTAACCGCAATGGGCGGGGAGATAATTTACGGCGCAAAAGTAGATAAAATCACCGTATCCCAGGGGAAAATCACAGGGATTCGTGCCGGTAGCGCGCATTACTGTGCAGACTATTATTTTTCAAGCATGGCTGTAAAGGATTTCGCCTTGTCAGCCACGAAGATACCGCAAGATGTTGCGGACATCGCCGCGAATTTACCCTACAGGGACTTCATAACAATAGGTTTGCTGTGCAGTAAGTTTGCAATGGAGTACCCTCAAGACAACTGGATTTACGTTCAAGAACCAGGAGTAAAACTGGGCAGGTTGCAGATTTTCAACAACTGGTCGCCCTACATGGTAAAAGAACCTAGCACAGTGTGGTTGGGGCTTGAATACTTTGTGGACAAGGGGGACGAGCTTTGGGAGATGGACAAAGAGACTTTCACTGCCCTTGCCTTAGGGGAACTAGAAAAAATCGGTCTCGTCAACAGACGCGACGTGTTGGACAGCATCCACATCAGGATGGAGAAAGCGTATCCCGCATATTTCGGCACATACAGCCAGTTTCCCCTGGTAGAGAAGTGGCTACGCAGTATCGGCAACCTCTATTGCATCGGACGCAACGGACAACACCGCTACAACAACATGGATCACTCCATGCTCACCGCTGTCGCCGCTGTTGATGGCTTGATTAACGGCGAAAATAACGGGGCGTGTTGGGGCGTTAACGTGGAGGAGGGTTACCATGAGGAGCGATGATGCGGTTAGGGGGTTATGGAAAAAAATACGACTCCATCACTGTTAAAAGCTCTTCTGCTGTACACCGAATCACCCAAATACATAATGCTTCCGCACGGGCTTGCGCACTTTCCAAACGCAGGACAAGCCTTGGGGAAAGGTAACCAAATCCCCCGCGCCGAAAGACACCTCGCCGCCGTCATACGTCACAACGACTTCCCCGTCAAGGAGCAGGCAGGTTTCCGCGCTGTCGTAATACCAGTCGAACTCGGACACGCCGCATTCCCAAATGGGCTTTGAGAGCATTTCAGTTTTTTCTGCTTCACTTGGTTTTTTTACTGTGATTTTCATGTTTGCCTCCAGTTGGGTATTGAATCTTATCGGAAAATATTGTTTCTTGCCTCTAACTCACATCCGCAAACTCCATAAACTCATGCCCACGTTGGGCGATGAAGTCCTTGCGTCCCGCAAGATTATCCCCAAGGAGTAAGTCGAACATCTGTGAGGTTTTCTCCGTCATGGCAGGTTCAATCTGGATTAGACGGCGCGTGGCGGGGTTCATGGTGGTGAGGTTCATCATCTCCGCGTCATTTTCGCCCAAGCCCTTGGAACGCTGCATCGTCACGCCGCGTTTGCCCTCAAGTTCCGCTAAAACCTCGTTTTTCTCACGCTCGGTATAGGCGAACCAGGTTTCTTTGCCGCAGGAAATTTCGTAAAGGGGCGATTCGGCGATATAGACCTTGCCGTTTTCAATGAGATCCGGGGTCAGACGATAGAGCATAGTCAAAATCAGTGTGCGTATTTGGAAACCGTCCACGTCTGCGTCGGTGCAGATAATCACCTTGCTCCAACGCAGATTTTCAAGGCTGAATGACGACAAATCACGGTTGTTTTTACTGGTAACCGCCACACCGCACCCCAACACCTTGATGAGGTCAGTGATGATATCGTTCTTGAAAATCTTGGCGTAATCGGATTTCAGGCAGTTCAAAATCTTCCCTCGAACAGGGATAATCGCCTGATATTCGCTGTCCCGCGCCTGTTTGCACGCCCCAAGCGCCGAATCACCCTCCACGATGAAAATCTCCCTGCGTGCGGTGTCTTTACTGCGGCAATCCACGAATTTCTGCACGCGGTTTGCCATGTCCAAACCCTGTGACAGGGTCTTTTTCATGCTCTGGCGGGTGTTTTCCGCGCGGACACGAGAGCGCATATTAATCAAGGACTGCTCGGCGATTTTGTCCGCCTCAATCTTATTCTCAAGGAAATAGACCTCCAGATTGTGGCGCAAAAACTCCTGCATACTGTCCTGCACAAACTTGTTGCGGAAGGCCTTTTTTGTTTGATTTTCATAGTCTGTATGAGTAGAAAAGGATGAAATCACCAATATCAGGCAATCGCAAATGTCCTGCCAGGTGATTTTGCCGTCGCTCTTTGTGTATTTTCCCGTCTGTTTTAAGTAGGCGTCAATCTGTCCCACAAACGCCGAGCGCGCCGCCATTTCGGGGCTGCCGCCGTTCTCCAAAAAGCTGGAGTTATGGTAATATTCCTTTGCGCTGCGCTTGTTGCTAAAGCACAGTGCCACGCTCATTTTGCACTTGTATTCAAGCTTGTCCGCCCTGTCGCGCCCCTTGCGCTCGGGCATATGCCAGGTGATCGGCGTGGTGAATTGAGTATCTTCGGCAAGCTCAAGGATGTAGTCGCTTATGCCATTTTGATAGAGTATTTCCTCCTGGCTGAACTGGCGGTCAGGCTTTTCGTCCCGTAGCACAAAGCGAATGCCTGAGTTGACAATCGCCTGACGGCGCAGGGTTTCGCGGAAATATTCAATGGGAACGTCAATCTCGGTGAAAACCTTGAGGTCGGCTTTCCACTTGATGCGCGTGCCTTTTTTTGTCTTTGGGCAGGGATTTTTCTCCAGTTCGCTCACGGGTTCCCCGTGCTCAAAGCGCAGGGTGTAGCGAGTACCCTCCCGCCAGACCTCCGCCTCCATGTATTCACTGGCGTATTGGGTGGCACAAAGCCCCAGACCGTTCAGCCCCAGTGCGTATTCATAGCCGCCGCCCGCATCGGGGTTGTATTTCCCCCCGGCGTAAAGCTCACAGAACGCCAGTTCCCAGTTATACCGTCCCTGTTTTTCGTTCCAGTCCATGGGTATGCCCCGCCCGAAATCCCGCACCTGAATACTGCCGTCCAAAAAGCGGCTGACCTCAACGCAGTCGCCGTGACCGTTTCGCGCCTCGTCAATAGCGTTGGAGATAATCTCAAACACCGCGTGCTGACAGCCCTCAAGGCTCGCCGAACCGAACATAACCCCAGGGCGTTTGCGCACTCGCGCTGCCCCTTCCAATACGTCCAGGTCGGTATATGTTTTTATGTCGCTTTTTTTAGGCATATCGACTTTAACCCCTTAGCAAAGAAGATGTATAGATTATAACATTTTTTGGGGAATGGTGCAAGGGTAAGGTGATTTTTCAAATATAGTCAATTAACTTGAAAATCAACTCATCTTTGCGCGGCATTTTCAATCTGACGTCGTCAAAAATGCTCACAATACGAAAGTATTCCTGCACTTTTTTCCTTGCCAGATGAAAAATATTCTCGCAAATCCTGAGCAGATTTTCAAGTTAATCGACTATATTTTTTGCGCATTGCAAAGGGCGAATTTATGAAATCCGCCCATACAATTCACTTCCTAAAAGTCACCAATTCGCACAGCTGTCAACGAAGTGGCAAAAGCGGGGAAAAAGGCGTTAGTAAAAACAGACGAACGTGCCGCAATGCGCACTAAATCCCCTGCTCCAAGGGCGAGTATAGCTGTCCCCGCCACGTTTTCAATAACGCCAGCAGAGGTGTCACGGACGGTGCTTGTGCCGCTGATAAGATTGCTTGCGTTCACTAGCAACAGCGTTTCCAAGCGTGTCGATGCCTCGGTGGAATAGGAGAGGTCGTATGAGATTTTGTAGATGCCCGAGGTTTGAATAATCAAACCCACAATACCTGTGGGCGATACGCCGTTCGATGGCATTGCCGTTCCTGGAAGATTCAGTGGATAGGTGGTGTTCTGGCTCAAAAAATAGTTCACAGAGGTGTTCAAGTAGGCTCCTCCATAGGCAGTGACAGGTGAAATCCCAGGTTCGCCTTGTATACCGGGAGGTCCTTGCTCACCTTGCAGCCCCTGTTCGCCCTGTATACCAGGAAGACCCCGCTCACCTTGCTCGCCCTGTTCGCCTTGCAAACCAGGTATTCCTTGCTCGCCCTGTTCGCCTTGTATACCAGGAAATCCCTGTTCGCCTTGCGGACCAGAAGGTCCCTGTTCGCCTTGCGGACCAGAAGGTCCCTGTTCGCCTTGCGGACCGGGAGGTCCCTGCTCGCCCTGCGGACCAGGAGGTCCCTGCTCGCCCTGCGGACCGGGAGGTCCCTGCTCGCCCTGCGGACCAGGAAATCCCTGTTCACCTTGCGGACCAGGAGGTCCCTGTTCACCTTGCGGACCAGGAGGTCCTTGCTCACCCTGCGGACCGGGAGGTCCCTGTGTGCCGTTGCAGCAGCCTGTATTTAGACAGCATTCGCAATTTCTGTGCTGACAGCCGCAATTTCTCTGTTGGCAGCCGCACGCGCCGTCAATCAAGCCTAGCGCAAATAGATTACATAACATTTTTGCTCCTCCGCTTTTTGAATTTGGCAACAATAGCGCGATACAGCGTTCATGTTCGCCGATGCGGCACGCTGTGAGTTTCAGCCTGTCCGCCTATGCTACATTATATGGCGGCGCGGGTTTGAGAGTTACTGACGCATGAGGATTTACGATGTTGTATAGTCTCCTAACTTGAAAATGAAGTGGTCTTTGCGGTCTATTTTCCATCTGACTTCGTCAAAAATGCTCGCAATACGAAAGTATTACTGCGCTTTTTTCCTTGCCAGACGAAAAATATTCTCGCAAATCCTGAGCCGTTTTTCAAGTTAATCG
>WRKY01000093.1 GCA_009777895.1 Oscillospiraceae bacterium | reverse complement strand
AGGCGGCTCAGGCGGACGACGTGTTGATTATCCACAAGGGCAAAAAGGCGGCGCAGGGCGATCCCCGCCAACTGAAAGCGCAGTTTTCCCAGGATCGTATGCTCATCACTAAAAAAGACGGGCAAGTTTTATCTTGGGAAACGGGCAATACCCAAAAAGCAATTGAGTATCTCTATGAAAATCGCGATGAGATTGCCTTTTTTGAGTCCCAACGCGGCTCTATGGACGAGGTATTTTTGAACGCTGTTGGGGAAAAACTTCAGGAGGGCGAGGAATGAAACACATTTTCGCGCTGACAATGCGCAACAACCGCATATTTTTGCGGGACAAAATGACCGTGTTCTTCTCATTTTTGTCATTAATAATTCTTGTGGCGCTTTACTTTCTTTTTATCACAAAGATCTACACGGACTCGATAGAACAAGATGCGGCGGAGCTTTTTTCAATGGACGCGGCGAATTTTTTGGTGTATATCCAAATGATTGCCGGAGTACTGATACTCAACTCCCTGTCCCTTTCCTTAGGCGTTTTCTCCCTGGCGGCGCGGGATTTCGAAACCCGCCGCGTGGACAACTTCCTGCTCACCCCCACAACCAACGGGCGGCTGCTCCTTTCCTACTTCCTGAGCGGTTTCGGCGTTTCCTTCACACTCAACAGCTTCACCTGGCTGTTTTCCTGGACGATAATCGGTTTGTCAACGGGCTATTGGCTCGCCTTTTCCGTGGTACTTTTTTCGTTGTTGATACTGCTCCTCGCGTCACTAATCAGTTGCAGCGTGATGATGCTCATCACCTCCCTGGTGCGTTCCAGTACGGCATTGGGAGTGATAAACGGCATTTTGGGAACCCTGATCGGCTTCTTAGCGGGCATCTATATTCCCCTTGTCAATTTCGGTGATGGGACAATAAAAGTCGCCTCCCTCATCCCCCACACCCACCTGACCATATGGCTCAAGAGGGTGGTGCTCGAGAGCGCCTTTGACGCCTTGGACGCCCCCGACGAGATACGTACGCTTATCGGCGACGTCTTTTTCTCGGCGAAGAGTATTGGCTTCTTGGGCTTTGATGTTGACTTGCCTGTGATGTTGATTTTCTGCGGCGCGGCGGGGTCTTTGTGCCTTGGTGCCGCCGTGGTTGTTTTGAGGAAACGTCTGAGGCGGCGGTAAATATTAGGGATTTTGATTCAACGCGCCCCCCTGAATCAAGCCCTCAAACTCAAAGCCAAACAGCGGATTTGAGTTGCTCTCAAAACTCACCCCCGCCGCCTGTGAGGTAAAGCTCACGGCTTTCTTTGTCGCGTCCGCAAGTGTATAACCCAGGGTCAACGCCCCCGCAAGGACGCAGGCGAACACGTCCCCGCCGCCGCAATACTGGCGGGGATATTTTCGCGCCAGAAACTCACTGGCGCTCCCCGCCCTGTCAATACAGGCGGCGCCTAGCTTGCCCTCACGCTCAAATCCCGTCAGCACAGCACTGCCGCCGCTGATTTTTTGCAGTTTCAGCATATCAATGGGGGAGTTTATCTCCTGTCCCAAGAGCATTGCCGCTTCTGTTTGGTTTGGCACAATCACGTCGGCAATGGCGCAAAGCTCGCCCATTCGCGCCGCAAAATTCCCGTCAAAAGGCGGGTAAAACTCACCGTCGTCCGCCATGGCGGGGTCACAGATATAACGGGCATTTTTATGGGTTTCCACGTATTTTTTCACTAGGGCAATTTGCTGTGTACTCGCCAAATAGCCCGAATAAATGGTATCAAACTCAAGACCCAGTTTGTCATAGTGGGCAAAAAAAGCGGGCATATCCTCACTCAAATCGCGGCAAAAATAGCCATCAATCGCTGTGTGGGCGGAGAGGACCGCCGTGGGCAGACACACGCACTCAATGCCCATCGCCGAAATAATCGGAAGTGCCACAGTTAGGGAACAGCGCCCAAAACCCGAGAGGTCGTGGATTGCAAGGATACGTTTCATCGCAGCCCGCTTCCGTGCCGCAGCGCGCGCACGACAGGCAACTCCTCACCCGTCAAAAAGCGAATCAACGCGCCGCCGCCAGTGCAGATGTAGTCAACATCCGCGCCGAATTTGTTGCAGGCGGTGATGCTGTCGCCGCCGCCAACAACGGTGTAAGCCTGCGTTTTATTAAGGGCGTTCCAGATTGTTTCAGTCCCCAAGGCACTTGGCTCACGCTCAAAAACACCCACAGGACCGTTGACAAAAGCTGTCTTGGCGTTCATTATAATCTTGGCGTATTCCTCCGCGGTTTCGCTGCCTATGTCCTGGATTTCACCGCAAGGACTGCCCGCTGCCGCTTCCTTGCGGGTATTGTTTGTGGTGTAAGCGATGTCCGTGGGCAGCGCGATTTTGCCGCCGTGGGCGGTCAAAAGCTCCTTTGCTTTGCTCACCAAGTCGGCGTATCCCGCCTTGCGGATGTACTCCCGGGACTGATCACCGATGTCCACGCCCTTCGCCCAAAGGAGAACCTGTGCCACCAAGCCCCCTGTGAGAACCCTGTCCGCAATCCCGTTGGTGAGGGCAGTGTTCATCATCAAAAATGCGTCGCCGATTTTCGCCCCGCCAAGGACGAACACACATGGGCGTGCGGGGTTTTCCATCAAGCCCGAAATCACGCAAAACTCCTCTTCAAAGAGCCGCCCCATTGCCGAGGGGAGCAATCTTTGAAACCCGCACAAGCTAGGCTGATCCCGGTGAGCAGCGGCAAAAGCGTCGCCGACGTAATAGTCCGCCAAGGGCGCAAGAGTACGCACCAACAGGGTTTTCGCCTGTTCTTCGTGGGTCAGTTTCAGCTTCAGTTCAAAGAGTGTCTGTTCCTCGGAAACAAAGCGAACGTTGTCCAAAAGAAGAAGCTCACCCTCTTGCAGTTCCCTGATAGCCTGCCGCGCCGCCGGTCCACAAACGTCGTCAATAAAATGAACTTCTTTGCCCAAAAACTCACTCAAAACGGCGGCGTGGGGACGGGTTGTGTAGAAATTGTTGTACTCAATGTCACTGCCCTGATGCGCTAAAATCACCACTTTTGCGCCTTTGTCACTCAGCTCGCGCAAAGTCGGCACGCACGCCCTTACACGAGTAGTGTCTTTGAGGCTACCTGTCTTGGGGTTTATAGGTTGGTTGATGTCCACGCGGCACAGCACGGTTTTGCCGCTCACCTGAATGTCGTCCAGAGTGTTGATTCCAAATCTCACGTTTTGCTCCTTAATGGGCTTGATTGCCGCCACTGTCTATAAAGCGTGGTTATATATCCAAACGTATTATAAATTCGTCGTTTTCCGTCAGGTTTTCCAACCATTCGGGTTTGATAATCACCGTTTCCATCTCACCTGGGGCAAGATGCAAACGCTTACGGGAGAAGAGTTCTTCGCCATTTTTTTCAAGGATTATCCGGGTGTTTTTGTAAATATTTGTTACGCGGAAATAGATGGTTATCGGCTCTTGTTCGCCGCTGCGCACCATTTGCGGCACGGCGTAACGAACACCGTCACCGGTGGTGATTTTCGCCAGTGCACTCGATTTTTCCTCCGCGCCGGCGAGATACTGCGCCGCACTGCGCCCCGCGATCTGGCTCTCCAACGTCACAAAGTCCGCAAGGTCATGGACATGGAGGACGTTACCGCAAGCAAAAATCCCCTCTACACTTGTCTGACGGCGGTTGTCGCATATGGCTCCGCCAGTTATTGGCGAAATCTCCAAACCGATGGCGCGGGACAGCTCGTTTTCGGGTATAAGACCCACGGAGAGCAATAGTGTGTCGCACTCGATATACTCCTGCGTACCCTCAATGGGCTGTAGATTTTCGTCCACCTTGGAGATTGTCACCCCCTCCACCCGCTCTTTGCCATGTACCTGCGTGACAGTACAGGAAAGGTGCAGGGGTATGCCGAAATCATCAAGACACTGGACAATATTACGGGTCAGTCCGCCTGAATAGGGCATCAGTTCACAGACAGCCTTGACAGCAGCTCCCTCAAGGGTCATACGCCGCGCCATAATCAGGCCGATGTCGCCGCTACCCAAAATCACGGCGCTTCTGCCGGGCATATAGCCGTCGATGTTTACGAATTTCTGCGCCGCCCCTGCGGTATAGACCCCTGCGGGACGGGTGCCAGAGATATTCAACGCTCCCCGGGGACGCTCCCGGCAACCCATGGCGAGTATCACCGCCCGTGCCTGTATCTCTTCCTGTCCGAATTCCTCGCTCAGGACGGTTGCGATTTTGTCGCTCGTGATGTCCAAAACCATTGAGCCAAGGAGAATTTCAATGCCCGTTCCGTCGAGCATTTTCACAAAGCGGTCGGCGTATTCCGTACCGCTGAGGGCTTCTTTGAAGCATTGCAGTCCAAAACCCAGGTGAATGCATTGGCGCAAAATACCGCCGAGATTTTTCTCCCGCTCCACGATAAGGATGTTCTTTACTCCCGATTCGTGAGCCGCCAGTGCCGCGCCAAGTCCTGCGGGACCTCCGCCGACGATAAGTAGGTCTACTGTTTTCAAGTTTTTTCCTCCGTTTTTAGCTTCTAGATTTTAGTTGCCAGATGTCTGAATGTGCATTTTTATTTCTGGATTGCCCTCACTCCAAATCCCAAAAATCCCGCGAGGGAGCTTTAGAAACCGCCGCCTTTAGCACTTTTTTCTTGCTCGTTTGCTGACGATTTAGTTTGACTGTGACCCGTATCATGCACACGGCAAAGGCGAGGGAAATCGCCCAACTGATAATCGTCCACGGGCTTATGCTTAGGGCGGGGGCTTCGGGGGGGTAGGTGTCAAAAACGTTGTTGAAAAAGTCGCGGGGTTTGGTGAGCTCGTCGTATAGATCGTTGGTGCTGACGACGCTGATAAATCTCCTCACGAAATGCACCAAGCTCTCCGCCGCGGAAACATACCAAACATAGCGCAACGCCCTGTGACCGATGGGCTTACCCCGTCCCAAGGGGCGAATACAGCGAATGAGGTAGTACTCTACAATGAGGTCAGGAACATAGAAGAGCAAGGCGGTAACGAACCATAGGAAAAAGGAGTAAATATGCACTAGTGTAGGGTTGAGCGTTCCCGCTTCAGCATTGGTATAGAAATATGTAGTGGTGAGTTCCGCCGCGCCAAATTGAATTAATGTTATCAAAAAATTGATTCCGATCAACACCCAATAACACCGATATAGCCTGCGAAAATCAGGATTTTTCCCCTCAAGTTCTTTACAGCCTGAAAAGCGCAGGATGAGGATAGTTATTGACAAGACAAAGCTAATTACAAGATAGCAATAAGAATGCACTGGATTGCTGACAATATCCAACCCAGGGAAAAAATAAGTATACCAAAAGCTGAATTGTGCGAAAACAAAAAACATCAGATATACTGCCGAGAACTTTTTCATGGATAACACCCCCTTTACGAGGGGTATTATACTCCAAAATGTGTGTTGTTGTCAATAAGTCGCTTTTAGAAGGAGTGGACACAGTGCGCACATTATAAAAAGTCCAAAACAGAAAAAGGCAACTCGCGGGAATTAGGGTCACGGCCGAGCCGATATTTCGCTTTCGCAACACCAAACCGATTGTAAGCATCAACAAAAACCTCTAATACAGATCGTAAAGTTTCAAGCTTCCTGGGAAAACATCGACTTCGCCGCTGCAATCCTGCGATGAAGCAGCGCAAATCGGCGTTGATACTCTCGACGTTGTGGGTGTCGGATTTGTCGCGGCAATTTCGCACATG
>WRKY01000092.1 GCA_009777895.1 Oscillospiraceae bacterium | reverse complement strand
AAATTCACCCAGGTCATCGACGACGCGGAATCCTTAACGGACATCAAAAACCTCGGTTTCATGGGCTCGGACATGGTGTCCGGTACGGCGGAGGCGATTGTTCTTTCCACGGGTAACGACACCTATTTCGGATCCATGGCGCAGAGCCTAAGCGGTGATAAAGCGAAAAACAGCTTTGAGCGCGGCGTTGACTCCGTGAGTAAACTCCTCCTGCGCTTCATGTTTATCATGGTACCCGTCATCTTAATTGTCAACGGTCTGCTCAAGGGTGACTGGTGGAATTCCCTGCTTTTCGCGGTGACAATCGCCGTGGGTCTGACGCCGGAAATGCTCCCCGTCATCATGACCTCCACCCTGGCAAAAGGGGCGGTAAAGATGGCGAAACGCAAGGTGATAGTAAAGAACCTAAGCGCAATACAGACCTTTGGCGAGATGGACATTCTCTGCACAGACAAAACAGGAACTCTCACTGAGGACAAGATTATCCTTGAGAAATATATGGACGTTCACGGCAATGACGACACGCGGATTTTGCGCCACGCCTACCTGAACAGCTCTTTCCAGACTGGGCTGAAAAACCTCATCGACATCGCAATAATCAATCGCGCCAAAGAAAACGGTATGGAGGAGATTATTGATAATTTCAGCCGCGTGGACGAAATTCCCTTTGACTTTGCTCGCCGCCGCATGAGCGTTGTGCTGACCAGTCAAAAGGGCGCAAAACGTCAGTTAATCACCAAAGGCGCTGTGGAAGAAGTGTTGGCTTGCTGTAACTATGTGGAATATAAAGGTGAGATTCACCGCCTGAAAGGCGAGCGGCTTGAGGAGGCGATGAGCGTCTATGAAAAGCACAACCGCGACGGTCTGCGAGTGTTGGCGATTGCCCAGAAAAACGCCGTCGCCGACGTGAACACATTCAGTGTTGCCGACGAAAAAGAAATGGTACTGCTTGGCTTTGTTGGCTTCCTTGACCCGCCGAAAGAGAGCGCGAAAATCGCCATCGACACTTTAAAAGAGCATGGCGTCCGCACGGTGGTACTCACCGGCGACAGCGAGGGCGTGGCTGTTAAAGTCTGCAATAAAGTGGGCGTTAAGACGAGAAAAATCATCAATGGCCGCGACGTTGAGAGCATGAGTGACGAGGAACTCAGCCGCGCCATCGCGGACTGCGACCTATTCGCAAAGCTCTCACCTGCCCAAAAAGAGCGGCTTGTGGGAATATTCCAGGCTGAGGGACACACTGTGGGCTACATGGGAGACGGAATAAACGATGCCCAGGCACTTCGGGCGGCAGACGTGGGCATATCCGTGGACAGCGCGGTGGACATCGCCAAAGAAAGCTCCGACATGATACTCCTGGAAAAAGACCTGATGGTTCTTGAAGAGGGGGTAATTGAGGGGCGGCGAACTTTCGGCAACATCATGAAATATATCAAAATGGCTGCTAGCGGCAATTTCGGTAATATGTTCTCGGTGCTTGTCGCCAGTATCTTTTTGCCGTTTCTCCCCATGCTGCCCATACACATCCTCACCCAAAACCTGCTGTGTGATTTCTCCCAGGTAGGTATGCCTTTTGACCGAGTGGACAAGGAATATATCCTGCGCCCCCGGCGTTGGGAAACCCGGGGAATCAGTCGGTTTATGCTCCTGCTAGGTCCCTTGAGTTCCCTGTTTGACATTGCCTGTTTCGGCGTGTTGTGGTGGATTATGGGATTCAACACGAACTCGCAAGAACACGCCGTAATGTTCCAAACCGGTTGGTTTGTGTTCGGTACCCTGTCCCAAATCCTCATCGTTCACATGATACGCACGGCAAAAATTCCGATACTCCAGAGCCGCACCGCACTGCCCCTCACTCTCTCCACTGTGCTTATGGGCGTTCTCACCGTAATTCTCGCGTTTACGCAAGTCTCTCACAGCTTTGGGCTTGCTGTGCTGCCGATCGCATTCGCCCCCTGGCTTATCCTCCTGCTCATCGCTTATTGCGTGGCGGTTCAGTTTAGCAAAGGGTGGTATAGCCGGCGGATTGACGAGTGGCTGTAAAGTGAGAAGTCAGGAGTGAGGATAACAGGATTCAGGTTGGGTAACTATAAATAGGATTCAGGAATAAGGGGTCAGGAATCAGGTTATAGACCATACAAATCAAAAACGGCATAAGTTTTACCTATGCCGTTTTGTGATGTACAGTCTCCTAACTTGAAAATCAACTCGTCTTTGCGGTGCATTTTCCATCTGACTTCGTCAAAAATGCTCGCAATACGAAAGTATTACTGCGCTTTTTTCCTTGTCAGACGAAAAATATTCTCGCAAATCCTGAGCCGATTTTCAAGTTAATCGACTATAACTTCCTATCTGAAAATGTTCAAAATCCAATTCCAAATATTTTGGAAGAATGAAATTATAAAGGCAAATATGCCGCCAACTGCCGGTCCTGTCTGTATTTCATTTTGGGGGAAATATGTGAATCCACGCCCCATCCATTCACCTAATTCATCATCATAATAACGTATTGACTCACCAAGAGGAGGCAATAACGTATCCTCACGACCTGTAATATCGTTAGGAGAACTAAAATAGTTTCCAGAGCATAACAGGCGTTCGAGTTTTGTCAAGCCCTGCACATCAAGGGAAGTCAGTTGGTTGTTGTCGCAAGCTAGAATTCTTAGATTAGTCAAACCCTGCACGTTGAGGGAGGTCAGTTGATTGTAGATGCAATTTAGAAGTTTTAGATTAGTCAAACCCTGCAGGTTAAGAGAGGTGAGTTTGTTGCTCCAACAAGAAAGAAACTCCAAAGCCGTAAAATACTCAATACCGCTCAGATCGCTGATGTTATGAAAACCAACATTTAAGTAAGTTACCTCTGCAACGTCTGTTGGAGTAAGCTCGACAACGGGTTTGCCCACAAGCTCACTGATTGCCGCCGCAAAGTTCGGGTCGGGGAAGTAGGGGTTTGATGCCTGGGCAGAGGCAAGCGGAATAATCGTCCAAATCCCAACAGTCAATACCAAGGCGAGCAGGACACTCACCGCCTTTCGCCAAAGCCCCGGGGGCTTGCCCTTTGCCGCGCCGTAAACAGCAGTTTTTGTTTTTGTGGTTTCCATTGTTTTTCTCCTTTGTTTTTTGTGAATTTTTGAACGGTAAATGATAGGTTTCGAGGGAAATTAAGATGCAAATGTTATTATAAATGAACAAAACGGAAATGTCAAGAGTTTTTTAGGAAGAACTTTCTCCTTGAATCTTCACCCTGAACCCTGTATCCTCTCTCCTAAATCCTCAATTGGCGTATATTTCCCCTCGGGCTTTCATACGTTTGACCATGAAAAAGTCACTGCTACCACTCTGCGCCGCCTGTCTGGCATACGCCGCGCTACTGCTTTCACGCCCCGCTGTCGCCACAGCAGCGGTGCGCACTTCCCTAATTTTCTGCGCCGAAAAGCTCATCCCCGCCCTGCTGCCGTTCCTGTTTATCTCCGCACTGTTCCTAAATACAGGAGCGCTGAACCGCCTGGGCAAGCTCCTTGCGCCAGTGACCGGGCGGCTTTTTCGACTGCCCGAAATCTGCGGCGGCGTAATTTTGTTCTCCCTCATCGGCGGTTACCCCGTTGGACTCGCAATGGCAGGAAACTTGGTAAAATCCGGTGAAATCCCGCCTGAGGACGCAAGGCGAATGACTCGCTTTTGTCTTAACCCGGGTCCCGCCTTTGTGGTATTGGGGATCGGGCAGGGCTTGTTTGGCGACGGCAAAATCGGTTGGATTTTGTTCGCCTCCCTAATCACATCAGCACTGCTAATCGGTCTTATATTACCGCGAAAAACCGCAAAAAGCCTCCAAAAACTAAAAAAAATCCAATGTTCTCCGCCAACTCCCCGCAACCTTGGGGACTGTTTCAGCGAAGCCATCAGACACGCCACATCACAGATGCTGAACATCTGTGTATTCACAATTCTTTTCGCCACGATATGCGGTTTTCTGCCCCTGTTTTTGCCAAATTCCCATGTAATAGCATTGACTAACGCACTGCTAGAAGTCAGCGCAGGGACGGCAGCGGCGGCGGGTTACGGGTCAATCGCGGCGATGGCGGCGGTGTTGGCTTGGGGCGGGCTGTGCGTGCATCTTCAGTGCTTGAGCGCCATAATCGCCTGCGGTCAAAGCTTTCTGAAATTCATTTTCTGGCGGGTTTTCCACGCCGCCCTTGCCGCCCTTGTCTGCCGCGTACTGCTGATTTTCTTCCCACTCACAGTCACCGAAACGAGCCTGAGCGTCAACGCTGTCCCCGCCGCGTCCCTGTGGCAAATCTCCGCCCTGTCCGCCCTAGGACTTGCGGCGATGGGGGTGGGCGTGCTCGTTGAGGTGTTCAGGAATGAGGATACAGGCGGCTATACAACCCCTCAGTCCGCAAAACCCTCAAGCGCTTTCGCCAACGCCGCCAAATCCTCCCGTGAGTGGAAAGAGATTTCAAGCACTCCGGGCTTTGAAAAATCATTGCCGCGAACGCGGATTTTCCGCCCCAAACCCTCGTTAAGACACAACTCCACCTCGTCAAAATAGCTGTCGCGGCGCGTCGGGGCTTTCGGGGTAGTTTTATTCAGTATTTCCTTACAGGCATTCTGTGCCTGTTTCTCAAGCTCACGGACAGAACAGCCTGCCGCGGCGTTCGCCAACGCCATGCCGCGCATTTCTTGTGTATCGGGGAACATGGCAATTGCCCGGGCGTGTCCCGGGGTGATTTTGCCGTGCATCAGGGCGTCCCGCACAGCTTCGGGCATATCCAAAAGCCGCAGACTGTTCGCCACCGCCGAGCGGCTTTTGCCCACGGATTTCGCAGTCTGCTCTTGGGTCATCCCCAACTTATCTATCAATTCCTTGTAGCCTTGCGCCTCCTCAAGAGGGTTCAAATCCTCCCGTTGGAGATTTTCAATCAACGCCGCCGCCATGGCTTGGGAATCATTGAGTTCACGGATGACAACAGGCACTTCCGCCAATCCCGCAAGGCGCGAGGCGCGATACCGCCGCTCCCCCGCGACCAATTGATATCCCCCCGCCGCCATGGGACGCACCAAAAGCGGCTGTAACACACCGTGCTCACGGATACTTTCGGCGAGTTCAGCAAGGGAGTCGTTGTCAAAAATCTTGCGGGGCTGTGCGGGGTTAGTTTCAATGTCGTTCAGGCGCAATGTGCTGACACCGCCCCCTCCCGCGCTGTCGGGCAGATCGTTCAATTCAAAGAGGGCGTCAAGCCCCCGTCCAAGTCCTCGTTGTGGTTTAGCCATATTCCAGATTTTAGATTGCGAAATCCAATATCCGCCATCTAAGCCTTTCGTTGATTTGCCTACTGTGTCAACTCGCCATGAGTAAAAATTCCCTGGCTAACGCTTCATATGCCTTGCAGCCGGAACTGTTGGCGTCATAATACCGCACAGGTTGTCCATAGGACGGCGCTTCACTCAGCCGCACGTTGCGGGGTATCACCGAGCCGTACACCTTGCGGGGGAAGAAGCGCTTAATCTCCTCCACCACCTGTCCCGTGATTTTCAGGCGGGGGTCGTACATAGTCAACAGCACGCCTTCAAGCTCCAAATGTGGGTTATAAAGCTCCTTCGCCTTGCGGACTGTGGCGGTGAGCTGACTCAAGCCCTCAAGGGCGAAAAACTCGCACTGTATCGGCACAAGGTAACTGTCCGCAGCACAAAGTCCGTTGAGGGTCAGCAGTCCCAAGGAGGGGGGACAGTCCAATAGTATGTAGTCAAAAACGCTGCGGATTGGCGCGAGCGCGTCTTTCAGGCGCGATTCCCGCCGCTCAATGTCAACAAGCTCAAGCTCCGCCCCCGCCAAGGTCATGATTGAGGGCAGGAG
>WRKY01000091.1 GCA_009777895.1 Oscillospiraceae bacterium | reverse complement strand
CTCAACGAAATTTACCCCTTTGCCAGTAAAAAGAGCAAGGAGGACGAGGTTTTCAAGGTGCGCGCAAAGGACATAACTGGGAATTTGCAGGGCGGTCACGAGGGCTATCTTGCACTGTGGCGTGAGATTATGCGCGTTTCTGTGGAGGACTTGAAAGCAAATTACAGCAAACTGAACGTGGATTTTGACCTGTGGTACGGTGAGAGTGACGCCGAAAAGGATGTCCCCGAACTTTTAGAAATTCTTGGTAATCAGGATTTGATGTACGAAAGTGACGGGGCGATGATTGTGGACGTCGCCAAAGAGGAGGACAAGGCTCCCGTGCCGCCCATCATCATAAAAAAATCCGACAATTCCAATATGTATTCCACCACGGACCTCGCCACAATTATTCAGCGACAGCGTGATTTTGCCCCTGATCGGGTGTGGTATGTTGTGGACAAACGGCAGGAGCTGCACTTCACACAGGTGTTTCGCTGCGCGAAGAAGGCGAATTTGACCGCTGCCGAGCTTGAGCATTTGGGATTCGGCACCATGAATGGCAGTGACGGCAAGCCCTATAAAACTCGTGACGGCGGGGTTATGCGCCTGTCGGATTTTCTGGAAACCATCATCAGCGCGGCTCAGGAGAAGATGAGCGAATCGGGGTTTGTTTCCGGTGACGACAAGGAAAACATCGCTCAACGGGTTGCCGTTGCCGCCATCAAATTCGGTGATTTGTCCAATCACCGTCTGCGCGACTATATCTTTGATATTGACAAATTTTTGGCATTCGAGGGAAAAACCGGGACATATCTTGTGTATACAGTGTCCCGAATCAACTCCATACTGAAAAAGCTTGGGAATAATATCACCCCCGCATTCCAGAAAATCTACACGGATATTGAGCGGGAGATTCTCCTTAACATCATCCTCACAGGGGAAGTTTTTAACCGCGCTGTCAACGAACGCGCCCCCAACTATATTTGCGACAACGCCTACAAGCTCGCCACACTGTTTTCGTCTTTTTACCACGATAACCACATCGGCAAGGAGCAGGACGAGGACAAGAAAGACGCTTGGCTCTCCCTGTGTGTTCTGGTGCGGGATATGCTCTGCCGCCAGTTGGATGTGTTGGGTATTGAAACTGTGGAGCATATGTAAGAGACTATAAGAGGAAAACACTGTGAAAATAATCAAAACCGACATTGACAATGGAAAAGCCTTTGACTGGGGTATGACGTCCGAAAATTACGCGAAATTCCGCGACATTTACCCCGAAAGTTTTTACGAAAAGGTTGTTGAAATGGGGTTGTGTATCAAGGATCAATGCGTCTTGGATTTGGGTACGGGGACGGGGGTTTTGCCGCGTCATCTGCGCAAATATGGGGCGGAATTTGTCGGTGCGGATATCTCTGAAAACCAAATAGAACAGGCGGAAAAACTCTCGGCGGGGATGGGTATAAAGTATATCGTTTCCCCCGCTGAAACGGTGGATTTTCCTGACGGATTTTTTGATGTTGTGACAGCTTGTCAGTGTTATGCCTATTTTGACAAGGATGCTATTTTCGGCAAAATTCATAAAATTTTGAAGATCAATGGAGTTTTTTGCATAATTTATGTGATGTATTTGCCAAACGAATCCCCCATTGCGGCGAAAAGCGAGGAGTTGATTTTGAAATACAACCCCTCTTGGTCGGCAAGCGGCGCGACGCGCTTTACATACGATTTTCCCGGGCAGGCGGCGGGCTTATTCACTTTGGACCGCACATTTTTGTACGATATTTCAATACCATTCACCCGAGAAAGCTGGCACGGGCGCATGATGACTTGCCGCGGAATCGGCGCCTCCGACTTGACGGCGCGGGAGGTCGCCCAGTGGGAAGTGGAACATAGAGCTTACTTGGAAACCGCGCCCCAGGAGTTTGATGTGCCGCATTTTGTCACCGGATTGGTGTTGCGCAAGTTAAGAGCTGTCTGAAAATATAGTCGCCTAACTTGAAAATCAACTGGTCTTTGCGGTGCATTTTCCGTTTGACGTCGTCAAAAATGCTCGATATCCGACGCTTTTTAAACTTTCAAACAAGCCCTGGGCTAATGTCCCTATTATCATCGATTTTACATCCCTGCACTTGAAATACCCTCACAAAAATGCTATAATCGTACCATAAATTTAGTTTCGCGGTGTTGGCAAAATTTGTCGCAGAGGTGAGAAAGTGAAGAAAATTACCTGCTATATTTTGACCTGTGTGTTGTTGTTTGCGTGTTTCAGCGGGCTTTCTTTTGATGTGCGCGCCGCTGAAATTGACACTTCCGCGCTAGAAAAACTCTTTCACAAAACTCTTAAAAACCACAGCAGCAGCATTGACGTTTCCAAGATGAACATCCCCTACACCAAGAAAAATCAGGAGGCAATTTTTGCCATTTATCTCAAGTTACTGCGCACAAATCCCGAATATTTCCACGTGGAAAACAAGCTCCAAGCCCCAAAAAACGGCAAAAATTTCGGCAAAATCCGCCCGCTTTATACCACCACGGCGAGCCAGTACAAACGTATGCTCAAGGAGCTTGAAACCAAGACGAAACAGGCTCTTGCCGCTGTGCCAAAGGGCGTTTCCGATGCGGAAAAGGTGTTGGCGATTCACGACTATCTCGCCTATAACGCTGAGTTTGTCCCGCCCCCTAGCGGCAAACAACCCCCCGCGCCCTACAACGGCACTGCCTACGGCGCATTGGTACTGGGTACAGCGCTCTGCGATGGCTACACCAAGGCTTTTTTGCACCTGATGAAGCGCCTTGGAATCGAGTGTAAATACGTATACAGCGACAAAATGGTTCACTCCTGGAACATGGTGCGCTTGGCGGGCTATTGGTATCACGTAGACGTGACGTGGGATGACCGCAACCCCGACAGGCTGGGTCAGGTACACCATAATTTTCTCCTCATCAGCGACCGCCTAATCAGCGATAAGACCCATAAACACCGCAATTGGCGGGCAGCCGAGGGAGCCGCGCCGGCAGCAAATTCTACCAAATACAACAACTTTTTCTGGCGCAAAACGTCCTCGGCGATTTGGCACCACAACGGGCAGTGGCTCTATGCGGACACACCCAACAAAAGCAGTGCGGCGATTCTCAGAGCGTATTCATTCAAGACGGGACAGTCCGCCAACAGAGGGACGCTTACAGGGAGCGGTCCATGGAAGACGGGAAACATCAGTTACGATAAGCAAAGCGCGTTGGGATTATATGGCAATCGTCTTTATTACAACGTGCCCCGGGGCATTCGTTACGTGGATTTGAGTGACTTTTCCAACCATGAATACTATAACCACAAGGGACTGACCAGTGCATTTTTTCTTAACGAGATGCGCGTTGAGGGCGGCAGCGCGAAATTTCGCGTACGCATGACCCCCGTGAGCGGCAGCGTTTTGCAGGAGCGGCGCATCGGACTTCTGCGCTGTCACGGGAGCTACAATACCGTCACTGTCCGCCCCACCTGCAAGGCGGGAGGCTACACGATTTTCGCCTGCGTTAGGTGCACATATTCCTACAAAGGCGCGGAAACTTCAAAACTTGCTCACAAGTGGACAGCGTGGAAAACCACAAAAAAAGCGACTGTAAAAGCCACGGGCAAGGCGGGGCAGTATTGCACTTTGTGCAGCAAAAAGCAGGAGAAAACGCTTCCCAAGCTCACGGCAAAACCAACAGCGAAACACGTCCCTGTCAGCGCCACGGTGAAAAGCGGCAAAACTATCACCCTAAAAGCCCCGGCGAACACGACATTGTATTACACCGTCAACAGCAAGAAAAATCCCACCACAAAAACCACTACCAAAGTAAATCCAGGCAAGACAAAGTCCATCAAAATCACTAAAAAGACCACTGTGCGGGTTATTGCCGTGAAAAAAGGGTGTAGTAAGAGCGGGGTTGTTGTGAGAAATTATAAAATTAAGTAATGATGTCACACTTTCGCCGTTCATTTCGTTATATTGATTGAGAGGAGAATTATCCCCCGCTTGCGGGGGGTAATCCTCAAAAAAAGAAAGTAGGTATTCATTATGAAAAAAATATTATCATTATTAATGGCACTTTGTTTGGTAGTAACGATTGGCGCAGTTTCTCCTCTGCTAGCTGAAGCGGCGAAACCAACTAGTGGAACGGCAGGTTTGATTGATGACGTTTTTTGCGAGTTTGGAGGAAAAAATATAACTTGGTCATTTAATTCAAAAACAGGACAGCTTTCACTAAATGGCAAAGGTGAGATGGATGATGCTTCCCCTAACCATGGTTTTTATCCACCTTGGTACCATTTAAGAGAGAAAGTCAAAAAAATCGTCATAAGCGAAGGAATTGTCAATATTGGCACTGATGCTTTTTTGAACTGTAAAAACTTAATATCAGTTTCGTTTCCAAGCAGTTTAAAGAGAATAGGTGATAGTGCATTTTCTGGTTGTAAAAAATTAAAAAAAATTACTTTGCCGCAAAAACTTGAAAGCATAGATTCCTCCGCTTTTAACGGATGCGTTAACTTACAGAGCATAAAATTCCCTAAAAAAATAAAAAAAATTGATGGTTTTGCATTTTTCAACTGCGAGAGTCTTACAAGCATCGTAGTGCCAGGCAGTGTCAAAGAAATTGGGCACAATGCGTTTGAAAACTGTACAAATCTTGAAAAAGTTACAATTCAAGAGGGTGTAGAGAGAATTTTGTGGAGTGCTTTTAGGAATTGCACAAAATTATCAAAAATCAGTTTGCCTGAAAGTCTAACTGCTGGAGAAGACGGTTTTGCGCCACTCTATAGTGATTCTTTTGATAATACAAAAATTTATAATGAAAAGCCTAATGGCGTTGTATACATTGGAAAATATCTGTATGGAGTAAAAGGTAAACAAATAAATTCCATTACAATAAAAAAAGGAACAATTGGAATTATCAACTTAGCGGGAATGCCAATAAAAAAGGTTGAAATGCCAAATAGTGTTAAATTCATAGGTGAGTCTGCCTTTAGCAAAACAGACATTTCAAGCGTAAAGTTATCTAGCGGAATTAAAACCATAATGCCTCATGCCTTTGAACACACAAGTCTCACTGAGGTTACAATTCCAAGTGGTGTGGAGTGGATAAGAGAATATGCTTTTTATGGTTGCGACCTCAAAACTATTAGAATCCCAGCCAGTGTGAAAAGAATAGAAGAAAACGCATTCACAAGTGACTATTTTGACTTTGTTTTTTCAGATGATTTTACAATAATAGGTCACTCAAAAACCGCCGCAGAAAAATATGCTAAAGAATACGGTATCAATTTTGAGAAATTGACGCCCAACCCCAACGCGAATGATCTACCATCCAACCAAGCTGTGAAGAGTGGTAGCAAAATAATCCTCACAGCACCCGCGAAAACTACGCTCTACTACACTACCGACGGCACAACACCCAAAACAAGTTCCAAAAAGCTTGAGGCTGGCGAAACAATAACGCTGACAATAAAGAAAGACACCACAGTCAAGGCGTTTGCAGTTAAAAAAGGAATGCCAAAAAGTGATGTTGTCACAAGGAAGTATACAATCAAAGCCACAGCCACCCCCACCACCAAAGCCGCCCCCGCTTCGAAAACCTTCCTCAAGACCACCCTAATAACCCTAACCGCGCCGGCAAAAACCACCCTCTACTACACCACCGACGGCACAAAACCCACAGCGAAAAACGCCAAAACGGTGAAGCCGGGTCAGAGCAGGCAGGTGAAGATTTGGAAAAACACCACGCTTAAGGTTTGCGCGGCGAGGTCGGGCTATGCCAACAGCGATATCGTCACGCGAGAATACAAAATCAAGAGCAAAAAGCCCAACAAGACCGCCGTGCCAGTCAGCAAGACGGTTAAGCGCGGAAAGAAAATCACCATGACCGCTCCGGCGAACACGACCTTGTACTACACCCCCAACGGAACAACGCCGAAAAGAGCAAGCAAAACCT
>WRKY01000090.1 GCA_009777895.1 Oscillospiraceae bacterium | reverse complement strand
GCCCAAAAGCCCGTCAAGCCCTCACCGGAGCCCGCGCCGAGGATTCCCCCCACGTTTTTCCCCGTAGCGACAATCTCCCCGCTGAACTGACAGGATATTACGCTACAATCGCGGATGGACTGGGCTTTGTAGCCCGCAATGCCTCCCACGTTGCTTTGCCCATAGACCATCGCCGCGCTTTTTGAGTTGGCGACTGTCCCGCAAAGCCCACTGACAAAAGAGCCAACTCCCGCGCCGACACCGGAGCCGCCGCGAATGTAGTCCGCGCTGTGATCCGTTGGGGCGTTTTTTACCGCGTCCCAACCGATCTTCACGTTTTTCTCCGCAACGCAGTTTTTAATCTCCACAGTGAGGACATAGCCGCCGTTTTCACCGAGAAAACCAGACTTTTTCACCGTTGTGCCTGACTTTAGGGTGACGGAATCAATAATCACGGGGCTATCCACATTACCGCGAATGAAGCCCTCGATCAGTCCATTGCCCGCGATGTATTTGCCGTAAATCTTGAGATTTTTGATTACCGCGCCAGTGTTGCCGTCGGCGTAG
The DNA here is from genome assembly GCA_009777895.1 of Oscillospiraceae bacterium. Taxonomy (GTDB): domain Bacteria; phylum Bacillota; class Clostridia; order Oscillospirales; family Acutalibacteraceae; genus WRKY01. The sequence continues at coordinate 5,419 of WRKY01000090.1, read as the reverse complement.
ACTGCACCGAAAAGGGGCGGCGAGCCATGGGCGAAAGTTATTTGGTGATTTTTACCGTCTAAAGTGCCTTGAAACGCCCTGTTTGCACTTCCCCCGTTTACACCAATGGGCTTCCAGTTTTTGTCAAGGACAATGTCCGCTCCCAACTGAAAATACATTCCGCGGGAAAAATTATCAACCTCCGCCACTTTCTGGCTGAGAGTCTCCAAGTCCGCAGCGCTATTAATAAGGTAAGGTTTCCCCTGTGTACCCACACCTTGCCAATTGTCGGCACGTGCTGCGGCGGGGAAAAACCAAAGGGCGAAAAGCACCGTCATTAAAGTGGCTATTCCCCGCGCCAAATGGGTTTTGTTTGATGTGATGTTTTGCATATTTATTCCTTTTTCGCGTTGTAGGGAACGCATAAAATGCGTTCCCTTTTTCGGTGTCCTGCGGGCGACAGACCGCCGCCCTGTGCACAACTTTACATTTTCCGCTATCCTCGTGTGTGTATCCCCTAATTCCAACGGAAAATATTCAAAATCCAGTCAATTATCCTGCGGAAAAAGTCAATAAACTGGGCGAAAATGCCGCCGCCTATGTTGGTGAATCCACCGCCAGTCGCGCTGTTGAGCGTGGACAGGGCAGAGGTCACCGCGTTTTGGCTTGCGGACAAATTACCCAATGACGCCAAAGCGGCGTTGTATGCCGATTGGGCGGCGGGGCTGCTCAAAATCTGTGCCTTGTTGGGGGAGGAGTTCACCCGCGCCACCGCCATGGTCAGGGCGTCCTTGTTGGCACGGGGAGTGTTGTTCCACACCATATCCCAACCCATGCCGATGTCGTCGCCCCAAAACAGCGAAAACTGCCAACGAATCACGTCGCCGTCCTTTGGGAAAGTCGCCGCCGCGCCTTCTTCCGTCGTCTGATTGTTCACCGTGAACATCCAACCCGAACCCATGCGCCACATTCCCCAACTGGTGAAGTCAAGGTCAAAGAAATCGTAATCACGCAGAAATTGTCCCGCCGTTGAGGGACCACTAGTGTTGAGCAGTTCAGGCTCGTCTGTATCGTCGAGCATTTCGGTGTAGTAGTCAATGCACGCCGCCAAGTCCGCAGGGAGGGCGGGGGTAAAGCTCACGGGGATTTTGAATCCCTGTAATGACCAACCGTAGAGCTGATGGTTTGTGACGTCGAGGTTGCCCGCGCCGACAAAACGCACGGTAATGTCCGCCACGCTCTCCCCGGCATAGAAGCCCACGAGCTGTGGTGCGTAGAGTAGTCCCGCACCGACGGAACCTGCATCAACGCTGATTGCCACATAGCCGTCGAAGTCCGCCGCCGATGCGCTGAACCCAGGCACGAGCAGGGCAAACATCATTGTGATTGCCAGAACTATAGCGATGATTTTACTTGATTTTAGTGATTTTTTCATGTTGTTACTCCTTTTTTGTTGAGTGAAAATACTGTGTAGTGGATTGCTGCGGACAGCAACTCCTAGCGCGATATGTTCACTCGTTGTTGTTTGTATCACCTCCAGTCGTTCTGGTCAGTGGCTTTCCTAGATTTTTATGGATTTCCTGATTTCGTCCACGCGTACAGGCACGCCGTCTTGAATGACAATCTCAACCTTGCCGAATTTGACCTCCCTCAGGATGCCAATCAGCTTTTTCTCCGCCGAAGTGAAGTCCGAACTCGACCTCTCAACGTGGTTTTTTTCCTTGTCATTCAACGCAAAAACCTCCTTTCTGCAGTCATCAGTATACTGACGACTAAGTACTGAAAAACACGCTTCGTTACTTGAACAAAGCGTGTTGTACAACAAATCAACCGCCGCTTCGTTCGGGGAAGCAGAAGGTGCTTTCACTACGTTCCTGACTTAGCGACATCAGCGAAATCTTAAGAAACACAATCCGTGGAAGTTTGATATTTCGTAAGAATTCTAGTATCGCATCACAGTGACCCGCTCGCAGGGCTTCTCACCCTATTCCGTGTGCAGCGTTTTGCGCCGCTCGTGAAAGTACCGTGTCTGGAGGTAGTATAGCATATTTTGTGGGGGTTGTCAAGTTTAAAAATTGTGTGCGGTGGCGACAAAGCATCGTCTGGGTTCCTGAGCGGCTTTTCCCGTTTTTCATCTGTCCGTCTTCTGCTTTACAACGCGGACATGGTTTTTTTGTTCCATTATTCATTCTTATATTATATCATGATAAGTGCTATTTGTCCACTCCTTTTCGCCCACGCTTTAAAATAGTTACAAATTATTTGAGAATATGCTATAACAAATCCAGAGATGAAGGTGATGGCATTTCAAAAGGTAAAATGTATATATTGCGTTGGCGAGCATGTCACCAAAGCAGGTCGTCAAGCCAGTAAAATACAGCGTTTCAAGTGCAAAGAGTGCAAAAAAGCTTTTCAGGAATCTTACACAAACAGCGGCGCCAAGCTGCAAATCAAACTGCTCATCTTCAAAATGTCGCTCAATTATCTTGATTTTGGATTGCAACTATTTTAAAGCATGATCTGAAATTCAGTCTGTTGACAAAAACAAAAAAAAATGATATAATTACCGACGTTGAAGGAAATCTTCCTCTCCTTCTTGGGAGTATAGCTCAGCTGGGAGCACAGACTAATCGGTAAACCACCCCCAAAATTTCCACCAGATGACTGGCATTGAAAATTGAATATACCCACTTTAATGTGGGGGCGTAGCTCAACTGGTAGAGCGCTTGACTGGCAGTCAAGAGGTAAGGGGTTCGACCCCCCTCGTCTCCACCACAACCGCCCAAAGGCGGAGGGGAAAAGCCTTGGACGGTTCGACACCGTTCGAGCTTTTTCTTTTTTAGGAGGTGATACAATGTTCGGTGATTCTGTTGATTACGCTAAAGGAGAAACCCCAATGACTGACTTCCAGTTCCAAAAATTCATTGAGCTACAGGAAGCAAAAAAATCTCTGGAAGCTGAAAACAAAACCCTGCGGGATAAATGTGAAGAATTAACGCGGGAATTGAATCTGCTGCGCGAAGATAAAGCTGAATAGCCTTGATTTTCCTATGCGCTCTTTACTGTCGGCATTTCGACGATAACGGGTTCTTCGATCAGAAGTCCTAACTGTTCAATATCAACGGTCAGGTCAATTTCGATTTCATAATCTCTGCTGACCCGGACAGCTTTCATGATATGCGACAGTATCATTTTCTTTGTTTCCATCCCGCACTCCTCATACATATCAGACCACGACTTGATGTTGTCAAACCGCTTGGATAGAGCTACCCGCATTTCCTCGCTGTTTTTCAGCTTTTCGTTAAGCTCCAAGACTATCTGCTCCGATTCAGCCGCTTTTTCTTTGGCTTCCTCATACAGTTTGTTCAGCAAACCGGAGTGCAGCTTGCTTTCGCCGCGAATAATTTTGATAACCTCCGCTTCGTACTCCATAACCTCCGCCGAGTGTGCCTGAAAAGCCGCCCGTGCCGTCGTAAGCTGCAATTTGATTTCGGCAATCTGTTCGGCGTAGCGTTCCTCGATGATATATTCCTTCGGGAGGTCGTTCAAACGCTCAAATAAGCGATGAATCACCTCGTCTATCATCTTGTCCAGCTTGCTGACGGTGTAACCCGTCTGACCGTCGCAAAGGTGCTTATGGCGCGTCTTGTTGTAGCAGACATACCGCGTTCTCGGCGTGACCGTCACTTCGCCGTCCTTGCGGCGGTACTTCTTGCCGTTGGTGGTAACCGTGAGCCGTGCGCCGCAATGACCGCAAAATACATTACCCGACAACAGAGAGCTGCCCCTTGTATTCAACGGTGCAGTCCGCTCTGTATTATTTTTCGTGGAACGCTGCTGTAAAAGGTTCTGCGCCATTTCAAAGGTATCGGGGTCTATAATTTGCAATTGCGGGAAGATGTCCGTAACCGTTTCACCGCTTTTCAAAACACCCGTGTACGAATTGTTTTTGAGCATATTATTGACGGTACCGTTGGTGAAATTGCTGCCTTTGCGATTTAGTATGCCTTGCTCCGTCAAATGGGTGGCAAGCCGCTGTGAACCATAACCCTGCGACACATACAGTTCAAAAATCTTTCTCACAACCGCCGCTTCGTCCTTGTCAACCACAATTTCGTAAAGCTCATGGTTCTTTTTGTTGAAACGACCCTGCTTTTCAAGCCGATAGCCGTATGGAGTAGTACCGCCACGAAAACGCCCCTCTTGAACGATTTGGGATAACCGCGTCTTTGTCCGCATGGAGGTCTTTATACTTTCGCCGGATGCCTGCCAATAGCGGATATAGTTGGTGAGCTTGTCAACATGGTGGTCAAAACGCTGTTCGCCCTCTTTAACACTCCACACCTCAATGCCTTGCTGTACGAACCATTCCACAATAAAGGGGGTTTCATCGTCTTTACGACCTAAACGGTCAAACATAAAAACAAGCAGAACATCAAATTTTTTAGCGACGGCTTCTTTTTGGATTTCCTGAATGGCGTCGCGGTCTTTTGCGGACACCTTGAAGCCGGACACACCTTTTTCCGATATTTCGTTGTATAACTCCCAATCGGGACGCGCCGAAATAAACTCCTGACACGCCTGTTTTTGCATGGGGATGTCGTCCTTGTCCTTATCCACTTGCTTTAATGTAGATACCCTGTATAGGGCGTAAACTCTTTTTTTCTGCATTAATGGTAATCCTTTCTTTGATAAATTTGAGATAATGGCAGTTTCTTTATCAACGCAGCTGCATTTAGATACCGCAATATTCACTTGTCAGGTAACACGCAAGGCGGCGGCAGCCAACCTACAAGCCTATTATCTCATGCAAAAACAAAAGCGTCAAAGGTGCAAAAATAAAAATCACACCTTTGCCAGTCCGTTTAATATCATTCGTTTTACTGTTTCTATTTTTGCCACTTCGTTTTTATCAGTAGAGATGTTTAATTTAATTACACAACCGTCAACATCCATGCAAATTTGCTTGTTTTCGTTTGATTTGCTTTGTGTTGCTGTTTGGCTCTTGCTCATATAATTCCCCCCATTCAAAAAGGCGATTGGATTATTCATCCTCGCCGCCTGTAATAGCCGCCCACACGGACATCCTCCGTCCCGTTTTGCCGCAGAGCGTCTTGTTGACCACCTGCGGGTCATATCGCCGCATCCGCAACACAGCTTTCTGCCGCCCCGTGAGGGTGGACAGCACCGCTTGATAGCTTTCGCGGCGAGTTTCTTCGGTAACACTCATTTTGATATACCTATACTGACCGCAAGGGCGCGGTCAATTCCTTCCATAGTGATTTCGTCCAACGTACCGATGTAGGCATCAAGACGACCTTTGTCGATGGTGCGTATCTGCTCCAACAGTACCACAGACGGGATGTGCAGCCCGCGCATGGCGGGGAGCATATAGTGGGTTGGCAGCCTTGTTTTCTTTAGCTTGCCTGTAATGGCGGCG
>WRKY01000089.1 GCA_009777895.1 Oscillospiraceae bacterium | reverse complement strand
ATTCAGTAGATTAAACAGATTTACTCCCTCTCGAAAAAACCAATTTCACCCCCTCAATAACAATAAGCATAGTCAGCGATAGTCCGCCAACCACCATCCATTGCATCATATCTAGCGGCACGGAACTGAAAATCGCTGCGAGGGCGGGGATACTGATGATTAAAATCTGAAAGACGGCGCAAAAGGCAATCGCTCCGTTGAGCCACCAATTTTTGAACAGCCCCGCCTTGATTGCGCTGCCATCGGATCGCATATTCAGTGCGTGAACAAGTTCGCTCAGGCTCAGCGTGGCAAAGCACATACTGCGCCCCACTTCCAATGAACCGCCCAGATGAGTACAGCCCAAAGTGAACGCCGCCAATGCTAGCAAGCCCACAAGACAGCCCTCTAGCGGGATAGATTTTCCTAACCCCCCCGCGAAAAGGCTTTGGTTGGGCGGTATGGGGCGGCGGCGCATGATGTCCCGTTCCTTTGGCTCTGTGCCAAGCGCCATGGCGGGGAGGGCGTCGGTGACGAGGTTTACAAGGAGAAGGTGGATGGGCAAAAGCGGCGCAGGCATACCGAAAATTGACGCGCTTAGGATGAGGAAAATCTCGCCGATGTTACAGCTGAGCAGGAAATGCACGGCTTTTTTTATGTTATCGTAAATGCCCCGACCCTCGCTCACCGCTGCCACGATAGTGGAAAAATTATCGTCAGTTAACACCATGTCCGCCGCGCTTTTGGCAACTTCTGTACCAGATTTTCCCATAGCGCAGCCGATGTCCGCCGCTTTCAGCGCAGGGGCGTCATTGACCCCGTCCCCCGTCATGGCAACCACCTCGCCCCTTGCCCTGAACGCCTTGACGATTCGCAGCTTGTGTTCGGGACTGACACGGGCGAAAACCCTTGTATTGTCTAGCTTTTTTTGGAGCGCATCATCACTCATTTTGTCCAGTTGATTACCTGTTACCACTTGATCGTCTACAGCATTTTTGCCGACGATTCGCAATTGCCGCGCGATTGCTGCGGCGGTTAAAGCGTGATCCCCTGTAATCATAACGGGGACGATGCCCGCCTCCTTGCAGATTTCCACCGCCTGTTTTGCTTCCTTGCGGGGCGGGTCATGGAGGGCGATCAGTCCACAAAACGTCAGATTCTCCTCTTTTAACGATCCCTCTGCTCCACGCATTTTCTCCTTTGTATTGCCGCCAAAATTCTTTCCTCCTGTGTTCTGATTTCTCACCACGGCTTGGGCTATTGCCAACACCCGCAGTCCCTCTCCTGCCAGGGCGGCGACTTGGCGCAAGATCTCTCGCCGTCCGGCGTCGCTCATGGGCAAGCCGCCTGCTTTGTCGCACAGGGGCAACAGTACATCCGGCGCGCCTTTCACCGCTAAAAGCAGTCCATCCGGACATTTGTGAAGAGTTGACATCCGCTTGCGTTCAGATGTGAAAGGGTTTTCAGCGACGCGGGGATACTCCCGCCGCAGGGCGTTAATGTCCAGAACATCGTCTGCGGCAAGCAAAATCCCTGTTTCCGTGGAGTCCCCACGCACAGTTTTTTTGTTGCCAATACCCTTTCGCCTTGAGGAAGACTTGCGCTTTTGTAGTATTTCTCCGTTGTTACACAGTGCACCAATGCGCAAAATTTCCTGTGCCTGTGGGGATTTGGGCGAGAGCGACAGACCATTGTTGCCGCGAATATCCGCAACGCGCATCTCGTTTTGTGTCAGTGTTCCCGTCTTGTCAGAACAGATGACCGTCGCCGCGCCGAGGGTTTCCACTGCGGGCAGTGACCTCAAAATTGCCCCCCGTCGCGCCATGCGCTGTACCCCAAGCGAGAGCACCACCGTCACTGTGGCGGGCAAGCCCTCCGGCACGGCGGCGACGGCAAGGCTGACGGCGAGCAAAAAGGAGTTCATGATAGTTTCGGCTCTCAAAAGATGCAGGGCGAAAATCAGCCCGCACAGTCCAAGGGCAATAAGGCTCAAGGTTTTACCGACTTTTTCCAGTCGGCACTGTAGGGGTGTTTGCGGCGTTTTTTCTCTGCCTAACATATGGGCAATTTTCCCAAGCTCCGTGTTCATCCCCGTTGCGACTACCAACGCGGTGGTGTGACCCGCCGCGACGGCAGTGGAGGAAAACAGCATATTCCCCCGCTCAGCGAGGGGACAGGAACGCGCTAGCGTCAGGGCGGCGTTTTTCCGTACGCTATTGCTCTCCCCTGTCAATGCGCTTTCTTGGGTACGTAGTCCCACACTTTCCAGGATTCGGCAGTCGGCGGGTATCAGGTCGCCTGTAGCCAGAGTGATGATGTCCCCTGGAACTAGATCTGCCGCCAAAATGGAACGCAGTTCCCCGTCGCGCAACACTGTAGCGTGAGGTGCGCTCATTGCTCGCAGTGCCTCCAGGGATTTTTGCGCCCGTTTTTCCTGTATAGCGCTGACAAAGGCGTTGAGACAAACGATGCCGAAAATCATGATGGGATCCATGTAGTCGCCGTCACCCTCAAGGTAGGCTGTGCCGAAAGAGATCGCCGCTGCCGCAAGGAGTATGAGGAGCATGAAGTCCTTGAATTGGCTGATAAACAGCAGGAAAAAACCGGGAGCTTTTTTCCCCGTGAGGACGTTCGTTCCTTGGATGTGCAGGCGATGTTTTGCGTCGGAGCCGCTCAGACCCGTTTTTGGGTTGACGCCCAGTTTTTCTAGGCATTTATTAATAGATAAAGCGTGATGATCCATCCGCACTATGTGCGCGAGATACTGCGGCAAAATTTGTGAAAACTTCGCCCCCCCTCTGCGCGTCCTTTCAGTTGTTTTTTGTTTTCCCCCATATCTGGGGTTGTACATGGATATGCCTGAGCGCAGTGAGAAATGACTTGTTGAGTTTGTAATTGTGGACAACGGCACTACAAAAAAACGGGACGGCGAACCCGTCCCATATAATTTCGCGCCTATATTCTGCTCTTGCGCCGTTTCTGTCTTTGAGGTTTAGGCGGAGAGTCCCTGTGGTTATAGTCTCCTAACATGAAAATCAACTGGTCTTTGCGGTGCATTTTCCATCTGACTTCGTCAAAAATGCTCGTAATACAAAAGTATTCCTGCGCTTTTTTCCTTGCCAGACGAAAAATATTCTCGCAAGTCCTGAGCCGATTTTCGAGTTAATCGAATATAGCTATTGACATTTCCCAAGAAAATCTGCTACAATACTGTAAGAACCTGTATTCAGTAGATTAGCAACCCTTGCAGCGCGTTAATTAGCAAGGGGAAAGTTTTTGGGTTTGAGAGGTAAATTGACGGTGCTTAAAATTGTTGAAGTTAAAATGGATACTAAATTCTTAAAGAAACTGTCTATGGATTGTTTTGCCGCGAAAGATAGTCGCTTTTTGCGGTTGCAAGAGCCTAATCCATATTGTGATATTGTAACTGGGCTGAAAGAATATCCGCGTTTTTTGTGGTGCTTGGCAAAAAACTACTTCCATGAGATGAATATAGCTACTAAAACGCATTTTCCCGATGTTATAATTTGTGTCCAAGAAGAAATAGACATTTTTTCTGTTTTTTTTGCTCCTTTGTTTCTTACAGCAGTTATAACTCCAGTTGCTGTAGCATCACAAAAAGAAGAACTGTATATGCTAACGTTAGGTCAACTTAGCGAATATGGCAGAGATACAATTAAAGTGCTTTATGATAAAAATTTGATACCGGAAGAATTGAAACGTTTATATTTTAACACAGAATGTCGTTCTGATTGCAAAAAAGAAACATATTTTCAAGTTCAACTTTCTAATGAAAACGCTTCTGCTGAAATGAGTGATTTCGCAAATTTAGTTTTCAAGAATGAATACGTAAAAAACATAGATATATCAAGTTTATCGCTAGAGCAATGCAAGACTGACAGTCTAATACATAGCATCGCTAAGCTAAAAGAAAATCTTTATATCCAAATATCAAAAGCAAACTGTAAAAAATATGTGAAAACTTTATTTTGGATATGAAAAATGCAACTTGTTGTGACAAATTGTCACACACTAGCTATTGACATTTCCCAAAAAATCTGCTACAATACTATAAATCGTTGAAGCAGATTAGTAACCCTTGCAGCGCGTTAAAGAGAGTCGCCGACAATGGAAAAGCGGCACAAGCGGGCAATGCGTGAATGGACTGCGGAGAGCAGCAAGAACAGGGTTCAGGATTCAGGGCACAGGAGTGAGGGCGTAGGAGAGAGGTGTGCGGACACAGGATACAGGTGTGACGACACAGGGTACAGGTGCGAGGGTGTAGGAGAGAGGTGTGAGGGGTACATGGCGGTTCAGCCGTTGTGTGTTATGTGTTCCAAGACTGAAATCCCCAGTAAACGCTGACGGAATCCCAATCCGTATGACAGTGGGCGTGTATGCCGGTACGCGAAAGTGAATCGCGCTCCAATGAGCGATGGGTGGCTAAAGCAGGTACAACCTGTCCCAGCAAGTAACAAGACTTGCGTGGGGCTTTTTTGTGCTTAGGCGGAATTTCCCAAACGGCAAAAATCTTCTCTCAAGGCGAGAACTATCACGGCAAACAGCCGATAAAAAGGAGAAACATCATGAGTAAAATCCCTTACAAAACCTATCTTCCCGAGGCACAAATGCCCACACAATGGCAGTCCCTGCGGGCGGATATGAAAAACTGTCCCCCCATGCTCCACCCAGGCACGCGCCAACCCGTCACACTGGACGATCTGCGTCCTGTTTTCGTTGAGGAACTGGCGAAACAGGAGCTAAGCGACGCGAAATTCATCGACATACCCGGTGAGGTCATGGACTTCTACCGCATGATTAGACCCTCTCCGTTGGTTCGCGCCTACGCTTTGGAGAAGGCTCTTGGCACTCCCGCGCGGATTTACTACAAATTCGAGGGTACGAACACATCCGGTTCACACAAGCTCAACTCCGCCGTTGCTCAGGCGTACTACGCCAAACAACAGGGCTTGACCAGTCTGACCACGGAAACAGGCGCGGGGCAATGGGGTACTGCCCTGAGCATGGCGTGCGCCTATTATGGTATTGATTTGAGCGTATATATGGTAAAAATTTCTAGTGAGCAGAAGCCATATCGCAAGGCGGTTATGGAGACCTACAAGGCAAAGGTCACTCCCTCCCCATCCAACACCACCAACTGCGGACGTGCGGCGTTGGCAGAAAACCCCAACTCTCACGGTTCACTGGGCAATGCTATCAGCGAGGCATTGGAGGTCGCCATGTCCACGGACAACTGCCGATATGTACTCGGGTCTGTACTACAGCACGTCCTCCTGCACCAAAGCGTTATCGGACTTGAGGCGCGCGCGGCAATGGACAGCCTTGAGGAATACCCCGACATTGTGGTAGGCTGCGCGGGTGGCGGCTCAAATCTGGGCGGACTGATTGTCACCTATGCTAGCGACAAACTCTTGGGCAAGGCGAATCCCCGCATTGTCGCTGTGGAGCCCGCGAGCTGTCCGAGTCTGACCCGCGGTCGTTACGCATATGATTTCGGCGACACCGCCATGACCACACCTCTCATCAAGATGTACACCATGGGCAGTGCCTTTAAGCCCCATGAAAACCACGCGGGCGGTCTGCGCTACCACGGCATGAACACGGTGATGTCCCAACTCAAGGAGGACGGACTTTTGGAGGCGATTGCTGTACCGCAAAAGTCGGTATTTGAGGCGGCGACTCTCTTTGCCCGCACAGAGGGAACCCTCCCCGCCCCGGAGTCTGCCCACGCAATTCGCGGTGCAATCGACGAGGCGTTGGCGTGCAAGGAGAGCGGTGAGAGCAAGTGCATCCTCTTTGGACTTTCCGGCACTGGCTACTTTGATATGCAGGCGTATATGGACTACAACGAGGGCAGAATGGACGACAACATTCCTGATGACGCGACATTGGCGAACGGATTTGCGTCAATTCCGGGTTGATGTAATAGTGATAAAGAGCATTTTCGGGAGAGAAAATGCTCTTTCTTTGTTGCTATTGTTGTTGCTCTCATTTCAACGTCTTAACACTTTGCGCCCTACTCCATTTCGAGTAAATCACCGTGTTTTTACCGCCAACCTTAACGATTTTATACGTCCGCACACGGGCATAATATGTCTTTTTGC
>WRKY01000088.1 GCA_009777895.1 Oscillospiraceae bacterium | reverse complement strand
CGGCACTATATTCCCTTTTTGAGGCGGCGGAGTCGCTGTTTTTTCCGTTTGCTTGAAACTTTACAGGCTGTTCTGGAGATTTTCGTCGAGGCTTACAACAAATTCGGCGAGTACAAGATGAAGTACCACAGACCCAATCAGCACCGTCTCGGTAACGAGGGCAAGCATCTGCATCATTATAAAGATTTGCCTTGCTCCATTTTTGATTTCCTATAAACTCCATTGGTTGTCCACGCCCCTTCCCGCCAAACAGTTGACTAATCCCCCTGAATATGATAAAATAAGGAACTCCATAAAAGGTTCGCCGATTCTTTTGCACGGAGCCTTGGGAGTTTTTGTTAATAGGCGCGATTGAATAAAAGATTTTGCGTGCATTGTCCAGGTATTTTCCGTCAGGTTACGCAATAAAACGAGGCAATACTTTGTGTATTAACGAGTTTTTTGTACAATATCACGGAAAAATGACCGGCAAAGCAAATGAAAGATTTTTTCAGACAGCCCCTAATAAAATCTAACTTAGGGAGGAAAAATTTATGGCACTTATCGTTCAAAAATTTGGCGGCAGCTCTGTGGCGAACAAGGAAAAGGTCTTTAATGTGGCGAAAATCATCACGGACACCTATAACGCGGGAAACAGCGTTATAGCAGTTGTTTCCGCTCAGGGTGACACCACTGACGACCTCATCGCCGCCGCACACGCAATCAACGAGAAGCCCTCAAAGCGGGAGATGGACGTACTCATGAGCGCAGGGGAGCAGATGAGCGCGTCACTCATGGCGATGGCTATCGAAAAGCTCGGCTGCCCTGTTGTTTCCCTTTTGGGATGGCAGGCGGGTTTCCAGACTTCCAGCGCATATTCTTTGGCGCGGATCAAATCCATTGACACAGGACGTATGACCCGCGAGCTTGACCAGAACAGAATCATCATCGTGGCGGGCTTTCAGGGCATCTGCAAATACGGCGACGTGACTACATTCGGACGCGGAGGCTCCGACACCACGGCAGATGCAATCGCCGCCGCAATGCACGCGGATCGCTGTCAGATTTTCACAGATGTGGAGGGGGTATTCACCGCCGACCCGCGTAAGGTGAAAAATGCCCAAAAGCTCGAGGAAATTACCTATGACGAGATGCTTGAGCTTGCCACCCTCGGCGCGGCGGTATTGAACAACCGCTCTGTGGAGATGGCGAAAAAATATAACGTTGAGTTGGAAGTCCTCTCAAGTCTGAATCCCGTACCCGGGACAATCGTAAAGGAGAAAATCAAAATGGAAAAAATGCTTGTCCGCGGCGTGACAAAGGACGCCGACACCACCCGTATCTCAATTGTGGGAGTGCCTGATGTGCCAGGCGTCGCTTTCCGTATTTTTGACAAACTGGCGGCAAAAAACATAAACGTTGACATTATTTTACAGTCATACGGTCACAACGGACAGCAGGACATCACTTTCACCGTTGCCCGTTCCAACGCCGACGCGGTGCTTGAACTTCTCAATAACGACTATGACAAAGTGGTTGTTGACAATGCTGTGGCGAAGATTTCCATCGTCGGTGCGGGCATGGAAACCCACCCAGGTACGGCATCAAAAATGTTCGAGGCGCTTTACGGTGTGGACGTGAACATCTTGATGATTGCCACAAGCGAGATTAAAATCTCCGTGCTGATTGATGAAAAGGACGCGGATAAAGCTGTTTCAGCAGTTCACGCGGCGTTTTTTGCGGAGTAAAAAACATTGATGAACCAACGGCAATCAACACTGAGCCTCGGCTTGATCTGACATTACAACAAACAAGGCACTTCCCCAAGAGGAATGTGCCTTGTGTTGCGTTCCTAGCCAATCTCTTGCATACCTATAGTCTCCTAACATGAAAATCAACTGGTCTTTGCAGTCTATTTTCCATCTGCCTTCGTCAAAAATGCTCGTAATACGAAAGTATTACTGCGCTTTTTTCCTTGCCAGACGAAAAATATTCTCGCAAATCCTCAGCCATTTTTCAAGTTAATCGACTATACTTTTGGACACGCATCTGCCAAAACCCAATCTTCTTCATGCACTTGTCGAGTGTTCGCCCGCCGATACGCAAAGCCTTTTGGGCGCCCATTTTGGCGCAGTCCTCAAGGTACGCCTTGTCGTCTAAGAGTTTGATAACACGTTCCTGCACAGGGCGCAGCTCATCCACAACAGCCTCGCCCACGGCGGTCTTGAAGTCGCCGTAACCCTTACACTCAAACTCCCGCTCAATGGCGGCAAAATCCTTGCCCGTACAGGCTGAATAAATGCACATCAGGTTGTTGATGCCGTCCTTGCCCTGGGCGTATCGAACGTTGGAATCGCTGTCCGTGACAGCAGACTTGAACTTCTTCATAATTTGATCGGGCGTGTCCATAATGGAAACATACGCCCGGGGGTTGGCATCGCTTTTTGACATTTTTTGGTTAGGTTCTTGGAGGCTCATCACCCTTGCTCCCACAGTACCGATAAATGGTTCGGGGAGAGTAAAAACCTTGCCGTAAACGCCGTTGAAGCGCTCGGCGATGTCCCGGGCAAGCTCAAGGTGTTGTTTCTGATCCGCACCCACGGGGACGTAATGCGCCTGATAGAGCAGAATATCCGCCGCCATCAGCACGGGATATGTGAACAGCCCTACATTGATGTTTTCGGCATGGGCACGGCTTTTGTCCTTGAATTGGGTCATCCGCGACGCCTCGCCGAATTGGGTATAGCAGTTGAGCAGCCACGCCAGTTGGGCATGGGTATTCACGTGACTTTGGAGAAAAATAATAGATTTTTCCGGGTCAAGTCCAATCGCCAACAGTACAGCGAACATCTCCATGGACTGGCGCCGTAGTTCCTTTGGATCCTGGCGGATTGTGATTGCGTGCAAATCCGCCACAGCGTAAGCACAGTCATATTCGTCGCTCATGGCTTTCCAGTTGCGCAGCGCCCCGATGTAGTTGCCTAAAGTGGGCATCCCCGTGGGCTGTATCGCGCTGAGAACGCGCTGTTTTTTTTGTTGCTCCATTGTTGTTTCCTTAACTTTGTGGATTTGTTGTCCATATTATAGCGTAATTTTGGATTTTTGTCAAAAGTTACTGTGTTTTTCGCCAACAAACTCTCTCAAACATCTCCAAAACCCACCTGAACTTTGTTCACTTTGCTATATTCTTGACAAAAACTTAAAAAACACTTGTAATAAAACGCAAAAAATGGTATAATTCTACGGGTGCGCACAACAATGCGTACACTTCGCAATTTCTACAAAATTTTTTATACTTTATTTCAGGAGGAATAAATTAATGGCTCGTAAAAAGAAGACCATGAAAGGTAATGACGCCGCCGCGTATGTATCATACGCGTTTACTGAAGTTGCCGCAATCTATCCCATCACTCCCTCGTCTGACATGGCGGAGCTAACCGACCAAATGTCGGCTACCGGCGAAAAGAACATTTTCGGCGAAACTGTCAACGTGGTCGAAATGCAATCCGAAGCAGGCGCCGCGGGTGCGGTACACGGCTCTCTTGCAGCCGGTGCCCTGACCACCACCTACACGGCCTCCCAAGGCTTACTGCTCATGATTCCCAATATGTACAAAATTGCGGGTGAGCTTTTGCCCAACGTGATTGACGTTTCCGCCCGCTGTGTCGCCAGTCACGCTCTGAACATCTTCGGCGACCACTCGGACATCTATGCCTGCCGCCAGACGGGCTACGCCATGCTCTGTTCACAAAACGTGCAGGAGGTCATGGACCTCGGCGCCGTGGCACATCTTGCGACAATCAAGAGCCGTGTGCCTTTCGTACACTTCTTTGACGGCTTCCGCACCTCCCACGAGATTCAAAAAATCGACGTGTGGGATTATGCCGAGCTGAAAGAAATGACGGACATGGACGCTGTCAACGACTTCCGCCGCCGCGCTTTGAATCCCGAACATCCCGTACTGCGCGGCTCCGCCCAAAACCCCGACCTGTTCTTCCAAGCACGTGAAGCCTGCAACCCCTACTACGACAACGTTGTGGACGTGACTGAAAGCTATATGCAGGAGGTCAACAAGCGAATCGGTAAAGATTACCAACTGTTCAACTACTACGGCGCACCCGATGCCGAAAGAGTCATCATCGCTATGGGGTCTTTCTGCGACACCATTGAAGAAACCATCGACTATCTCAACGCTAAAGGCGAAAAAGTCGGACTTGTCAAGGTGCGTCTGTATCGTCCCTTCAGCGCGAAACACCTCATCGGCGCAATCCCCGCCACGGCTAAGGTCATCTCCGTTCTGGACCGTACAAAAGAGCCCGGCTCATTGGGCGAACCGCTCTATCTGGACGTGGTCACCGCCTTGCGCGGCAGTCAGTTCAAGGACGTCCCCGTTTACGGCGGCCGCTACGGCTTGGGCGGCAAGGACACTAACCCCGCTGACGCTTTTGCTGTGTTCGCCAATATGGCGGCGACTGAGCCCAAAAAGAAGTTCACACTTGCAATCACCGACGACGTGACATATCTCTCCCTGCCCCGCGCTGAAAGTCACGACACCACCCCTGAAGGAACGTTCTCCTGTAAGTTTTGGGGATTGGGCGGCGACGGCACTGTCGGCGCCAACCAAAACGCAATCAAAATCATCGGCGATAACACTGATATGTATGCCCAAGGCTACTTTGCTTACGACTCCAAAAAGACAAGCGGCGTGACAATCTCCCACCTGCGCTTCGGCAAACTGCCAATCAAGTCCACATACTACATCAACAAAGCGGACTTTGTTGCTTGCCACAATCCCTCCTATATAGACAAGTATGATATGCTCAATGATCTTAAGCCGGGCGGCGTATTCCTCCTGAACTGTTCATGGTCCGCCCAGGAGCTTGAAACCCATCTGCCCGCTTCCGTCAAAGCATATATTGCCAAGAACAACATCCAGTTCTACACCATAGACGCCACACACCTTGCCGAGCAGACGATGAAAGACGGCAGACGCACCAACACGGTGCTTCAGGCGGCGTTCTTCAACCTAACCAAGATTTTGCCCGCCCAACAGGTCATCGGCTTGATGAAAGACGGCGCGACAAAGTCCTATGGGAAAAAGGGTGAAGAAATTGTCAAGATGAACCACGACGCTATTGACGCGGGCTTCAATTCCGCCCATCCTGTGGAAGTTCCTGCCCTTTGGGCTGATGCTGTGAGTGACAGTGTTGGCGCTGAAGTCGCCGAAGAGCGTGAGGATTTGCGCAATTTCGTTGTTGATGTCCTCAAGCCCTCCACCGCGCAAAAGGGCGACGAGCTGCCTGTTTCCGCGTTCGCTAAGGCTGCCGACGGCACATTCCCCCAAGGCTCATCCGCCCACGAAAAGCGCGGTATCGCAATAAACGTGCCCTGTTGGAAAACGGAAAACTGCATCCAATGTAACTTCTGCTCATACGTCTGCCCCCACGCGGTCATTCGCCCATACGCCTTGAGTGCCGACGAGAGTGCAAGCGCTCCCGCATCCCTGAAAAAAATTCCCATGACCGGACTTGGAGAGCTTGAGTTCGCTCTGGGCGTGTCCTCAAGGGACTGCACAGGCTGCGGTTCCTGCGCCAACATCTGCCCGGGCAAAAAGGGCGAAAAAGCTCTTGTAATGCAACCTATCGAGAGCCAACTGCCCGAACATGAGAACTTTGAATACCTGAAAAAGCTCCCCGCAAAACCTGAGGTTGCCGAAAAATTCAAGGTCAGCACCGTCAAGGGCAGCCAGTTCCGCCAACCCCTCCTTGAGTTCTCCGGCGCTTGCGCCGGTTGCGGCGAGACCCCCTACGCAAAGCTTGTCACACAGCTTTTCGGCGACAGAATGTATATTGCCAACGCCACAGGCTGTTCATCCATTTGGGGCGGTTCAGCGCCCTCCACTCCATACACCGTCAACGGCGAGGGCAAAGGTCCCGCCTGGGCAAACAGCCTCTTTGAGGACACCGCCGAGTTCAGCTACGGTATGTTCCTTGCAAACAAGGCCGTTCGCAGCCGCCTTGCGCGCTTGACTAAGGAGCTGATTTCTGTTGACTACGCCAGTGACTGCGTTAAGTCCGCAGGACAAAAATGGCTCGACACCATGGACAACGGTGAGGAGAACAAAGCCGCCTCCACCGACTATATCGCCGCCCTGAAAGATGGTATCAACGTTGACCTCACTGGCACACAGTGGGAAAAAGAGTGGCTCGCCAACGGCAAAGTCTGCACCTGCGACGCCCGCAATAAAGCCCGCGAGATTCTCGTTGACGAGGACTATCTTTTTAAGAAGTCAT
>WRKY01000087.1 GCA_009777895.1 Oscillospiraceae bacterium | reverse complement strand
CGAACGATTGTGACCATTGTTCACTTGATTTTCTGTGCTTCCACACAGCGGGCACTTACGTCCCGCTTTTTCCGTTTGCTTTTTCATGCCTATATTATACCACATTCAACGCAAAATGTCCACACCGCAGAAAACTCCCCCCTTGAAAAAAAACACATTTTCGTGTATAATATATCAAATACGCTAAGGAGACAAAAGATGAATGAAAGATTTTTAATCTTGCAAAACGGTATGGTCTTTAAGGGACAAGCCTTTGGTGCGAGAGGTGACGTTACCGGGGAAATTGTTTTCACCACTGGCATGACGGGCTACATCGAAACTCTCACCGACCCTAGCTTCTCAGGGCAGATAATCCTGCATACTTTCCCGCTTATTGGCAATTACGGCATTATCAGCGAGGATTTCGAGAGTCAAAACGTCGCCGCTCGAGGCTACATAGTCAAATATCCGTGTCAAGACCCCTCTAATTTCAGAAGTGAGGGCGAGCTTGACACTTTTTTACAGCAAAAAGGTGTCGTCGGTTTACATGGCATCGACACCCGCGCCTTGACGAAAATCCTGCGCAACAAGGGCGTTATGGGAGGGCGTATCGTCGACCATGAGCCGACTCAGGAGGATCTGGAAATTGCCCGTAGCTTCCGCGTTTCGGATGTGATTAGCGATGTGAGCTGCAAAGAAGTGACTACCCACGGTGAGGGCTTGCGCATTGCCATGGTGGATTTCGGCACAAAAGCAGGTATCATCGACTCCCTTGTGGAACGCGGCTGTGAGGTGACCGCCTTCCCCTATAACACCAAAGCGGAAACCATCCTGAACGGCAATTTCGACGGCATTATGCTCTCCAACGGCCCCGGTGATCCTGCCGACTGCGTCAACAAGCCGATTATCGAAGAAATTAGGAAGCTTATGGACAGCGGCATCCCGACGTTTGGTATCTGCATGGGGCATCTTTTCATGGCACTGGCTCAGGGCTACAAAACCCAAAAGCTCAAATTCGGTCACAGAGGGGCAAACCAACCCGTTAAAGAAGTTTCCACCGGCAAAATTTATATCACTAGCCAAAACCACGGTTACGCGGTTGCCACTGATGACAGCGCCTTTACTAGCGTTAACGACGGCACTTGCGAGGGCTTGGATTACGGCGTCAATTTCTCCGTCCAGTTCCACCCTGAAGCCCGCGGCGGTCCTCTGGACACTGAATTTTTGTTTGACAGATTTTTGGATAGAGTGCGCAATAAAGCGGGAAATTAAGAACCTGTATTCAGTAGCTTGAAACGCTCTCTTTTTGGCGCTTTATCCGCCAAACTTCGTTAAAAATACTCGAAATGAACAAATCATTCCTGCGTTTTTTGCCTCGTTTGGCAAATAAATCGCTCAAAGAAGTCTGTTTAATCTACTGAATAAAGCTTCTAACTTTCCGCTATCCACTAATGACAATGTTGAGAAATAGATTTTCAACAAGCCCCTAATATAAAACAGGAGAAGAAAAAAATGCCACTGAACAAAGACATCAAAAAGGTACTGGTAATTGGCTCGGGTCCCATTGTAATCGGACAGGCGGCGGAATTTGACTATGCGGGAACACAAGCTTGCCGCGTCCTGCGGGAGGACAACATCGAGATTGTTCTAGTCAACTCCAACCCCGCAACAATCATGACAGACAGCAACATAGCTGACCGCATCTATATCGAGCCGCTGACATTGACGACAGTGAAGCGCATCATCGAAAAAGAGCGTCCCGACAGCATTCTCTCAAGCCTTGGGGGACAGACGGGACTGACGCTGTGTATGCAGCTTGCCAAAGAGGGTTTCCTTGAGAAAATGAACGTGCGGCTGTTGGGCTCTCTCCCGGACACCATCGACAAAGCCGAAGACAGACTCATCTTCAAACAGACAATGGAGGGCATCGGACAGCCCTGTATCCCCTCTGTGGTCACCCACGATGTGGAGGGGGCATTGAACTTTGCTAAGGAAATTGGCTGCCCCGTCATTGTTCGCCCCGCATTCACTCTTGGGGGCAGCGGCGGAGGTATTGCCGAAACGTTGGAGGACTTGGAGCGGATTGCTACCATGGGGCTTGCCCTTTCGCCAATCAACCAAATATTGGTAGAAAGATCTATCAAGGGTTGGAAAGAAATTGAGTTCGAGGTTATGCGCGACCAAGCGGGGAACATCATAACCGTCTGCTCCATGGAAAATTTCGACCCTGTGGGTGTTCACACCGGTGACAGCATAGTCATCGCTCCCGCCGTCACTCTAGCGGACAAAGAATATCAAATGCTCCGCACCGCTTCCCTGAATATCGTCAGCTCACTTGGAGTTGAGGGCGGCTGTAACGTGCAGCTTGCCCTTGAGCCCAACAGCTTTGAGTACGCCGTCATCGAGGTAAATCCCCGCGTATCCCGCTCCTCGGCGTTGGCGAGCAAGGCGACGGGATACCCCATCGCGAAAGTCGCAACAAAGGTCGCTATAGGCTATACCCTTGACGAGATTACCAACGCCGTCACCGGCACTACTTTCGCCGCCTTTGAGCCGACTTTAGATTATGTAGCGGTGAAGTTTCCCAAGTGGCCCTTTGATAAATTCGTCTATGCCAAAAAAGATTTAGGGACACAGATGAAAGCCACAGGTGAGGTTATGGCGATTGCGGACACCTTTGAGGAGGCTCTTCTCAAGGCTGTACAAGGTGCGGAGATTGGACTTTCGGACTTGAATCTCCCCAAGCTCGCTAAGAAAACAGACGAGGAAATCCGCGCAATGCTCACGTCGGTGACAGACGAGCGCTTGTTTGTCCTTTACGAAGCTATCAAACGGGGCGTTTCCATTGACGAGATTTTTGACATCACCAAGATTGACCGTTGGTTCTTGCACAAGCTGCGCTATATTTCCCAGAGGAAAATCAAGCCCTCCGGGGACTTGATTTACAAGATGGTGGACACCTGCGGCTGTGAGTTCGAAGCACAAACACCCTACTTCTACTCTATTGAGAACGGCACTGAAAACGAAGCCCTTGCGTTCATCGAAAAGAGCGATAAGGAGAAAATTGTCGTCCTCGGTTCGGGTCCCATCCGTATTGGACAGGGCATTGAGTTTGACTATGCTTGCGTTCACTGCGTGTGGACACTGAAGAAAATGGGCTATGAGGTCGTCGTCATCAACAACAACCCCGAAACTGTGTCCACGGACTTCGACACCGCCGACAGACTCTATTTTGAACCTCTGTGTATTGACGACGTTATGAGCATTATAGAAATTGAAAAACCCGTGGGGGTAATTGTGGCTTTCGGCGGCGGCACCGCTATCAAGCTCACCCAAAAACTCCACGAGCGGGGTGTGAACATAATCGGCACATCCGCCGATGCCATTGACATCTGCGAGGACAGAGAACGCTTTGACGCTCTCCTTGAGAAATTGGACATCAAACGCCCCAAAGGCTTTGCCATTATGACCGAGCAGGAGGCTCTGGATGCCGCCGAGGAGTTGGGTTATCCCGTGCTTATGCGTCCGTCCTATGTTTTGGGCGGACAGAACATGATTATCGCGTTTTCTCCCGACGACATAAAAGAATATATGGAAATTATTCTCCGCTCCAAGCAGGAAAATCCGGTATTGATTGACAAATACCTCAGCGGAATTGAGATTGAGGTGGATGCACTTTGCGACGGCACAGACGTTTTGCTGCCGGGTATCATGGAACACATCGAGCGTACCGGTGTCCACAGCGGGGACTCCATCGCCATCTATCCCGCGTTGAATGTCACCAAAAAGCTCTCTGACAAGCTTTTTGACATCACCCGCAGAATTTGCATGGAACTAAAGGTTAAGGGGCTTGTCAATATCCAATATGTGCTTTATGACGGGGATATTTACGTCATCGAGGTGAACCCCCGCGCGTCCCGTACTGTGCCTTATTTGAGCAAGGTGACTGGAATTCCCATGTGCGAATTGGCGACTAAGCTCAGCGTTGGCGAAAAACTCGCCGACTTGGGTTATTCCTCCGGCATTGCGCCTATCCCCCCCTATTACGCAGTAAAAGTGCCTGTGTTCTCCTTTGAGAAGCTTTCGGGGGTGGATACACATCTTGGACCCGAAATGAAGTCCACCGGCGAGGTTTTGGGCATTGCTAAAACCCTTGAGGAGGCAATTTACAAGGGGCTTGTGGCGGCAGGTTACAAGATGAACAAGGAGGGCGGCGTGTTCATCACTGTGCGTGACAGCGACAAGAAGGATATCCTTGACCTTGCCAAGAAACTGGTGCGTTGCGGGTTTGAGCTTTACGCCACCCGGGGTACGGCGAAATATCTCAGCAACAACGGCTATACTGTCCGCCTTGTGGAGAAAATCAGCCAAAGCCCCGAAAACAACACAGCGACGCTTTTGGCGAGCGGCAACATCAGCTATGTCATTTCCACGTCAGAAAAGGGACGCGACCCCGCCAACGACGATGTGAAAATCCGCCGCAAGGCTTGCCGTTACGGTATTCCCTGCCTAACCTCCATTGACACCGCCAACGCCTTGGTTGACAGTCTGCTCTCTGACTTCAGCGAAATGACAACGGAATTGATTGACATTAACCGGTTGTTTGATTAAAATTAATCGCGGGCGGCTAGCCCCTGTACTCTATTTAGAAAAAGGAGAAAAGTTTGAAACAATTACTCTTAGTCATGGACTTCGGCGGACAATATAAGGAATTAATCGCAAGCACCGTCAGGGGGCTGTCGGTGTATTCCGAAATCCACCCCAACACCCTCAGCGCGGAGGAAATCCGCAAAATGAACCCCATCGGTATCATCATGACAGGGGGTCCCAATAGCGTCCATTGCGCCGCTTCCCAGTCCTGTGACCCTGAAATCTTCAAACTGGGTATCCCGATTCTTGGCATCTGCTACGGTATGCAAATCATGTGCCACAGCCTTGGCGGAACAATTGAAACTATGGATACCGCGGAATATGGACAAGTGAGTGTAACGCCCAAAAGCGGTTCAGATTTACTCTATGTTCAGCCATTCACTGCCCTGATGAATCACCGTGACGCGGTGACAAAGCTCCCCGAAACTTTCACAGCGACGGCATACACAGACAACTGCATTGCCGCCTGTGAGGACAAACAACGCAAGCTGTACGGCGTGCAATTTCACCCCGAAACCAAGCACACACAGGGTGGGATGCAACTCATCAAGAGCTTTTTGTACGACATCTGCGGCGCGAAAGGCGACTACAAACTGGACGACTACATAGACACGCAAATCAAGGAAATACAGGCAAAGGTTGGGGACAAACGGGTGCTTTTGGCTCTCTCTGGCGGCGTGGATTCCTCCGTCTGCGCAAGTCTGCTCTCCAAAGCGATACCGGGGCAGCTCACCTGCATTTTCGTTGACCACGGTTTTATGCGCAAGAGCGAGGGCGACCAAATTGAGGAGATTTTCTCCAAGCGTGATCTACAGTTTATCCGCGTTAACGCCCAAGAGCGGTTTTTGAACAAACTCGCGGGCATTCGTGACCCCGAAGCCAAGCGCAAAGGTATTGGCGAGGAGTTCATACGGGTGTTTGAGGAGGAGTCAAAAAACCTGGGAGATATCCCCTTTTTGGCGCAGGGGACAATCTACCCGGACATCGTTGAGAGCGGCGGCGAGCACGGTGCGACAATCAAGAGCCACCATAACGTTGGCGGGCTACCCAAAGATTTAGGCTTTACCGGGCTTGTTGAACCGCTTTCAGGGCTGTTCAAAAACGAGGTGCGGGAGCTTGGCAGAAAACTTGGGCTGCCTGATTATCTTGTGAATCGTCAGCCATTCCCGGGTCCCGGGCTTGCGGTGCGTGTTATCGGCGAGATTACTTTTGAGAAGCTTGAGATTTTGCGCCATGCCGACGCGATTTTCCGCGAGGAGTTGGACGCTCTTGAGAATCCGCCGAGCCAGTATTTCGCGATTATTACCGACACTCTTTCCGTGGGTATCAAAGGGGACGACAGGACATATTCCCCCGTGATTGCTCTTCGCGCCGTCATCACCGACGATTTCATGACCGCCGATTGGGCAACCCTGCCCCATGAGCTTTTGGCACGGGTGTCCTCCCGCATCACCGCGGAGATAGCTAGCGTCAGCCGTGTGGTTTATGACATTACCGCTAAACCTCCCGGGACGGTTGAGTGGGAGTAAGAAGTCGAAAGCTGTAAAGCCTTGATGCAAGCAGGTTTGCGGCATATCTAATCGGTCCTTGATACTAACTTTTATCCCACGATAATATTTAGACAGAGTTAAAAACTCCCGTCTGAACGCTAAGTTCAGGCGGGAGTTTT
>WRKY01000086.1 GCA_009777895.1 Oscillospiraceae bacterium | reverse complement strand
AAAATGCTCGTAATACGAAAGTATTCCTGCGCTTTTTTCCTTGCCAGACGAAAAATATTCTCACAAATCCTGAGCCGATTTTCAAGTTAATCGGCTATAGCATAAAATAAATCAGTTGAAAGAGAAAAAGAAATATGATATACTTACATGAGAGGTGATTAGAAGTGGTGAAAGCAGAAGTGAACAGAACAAAGCTGAACATACTTGTATGTGTTAAGCAGGTGTTGAACACAACGGAAATAAAGACAGATCCCAAGACTAATAACCTACTCAGGGAGGGCGTCCCAAGCGTTGTAAATCCTTATGACAAATATGCGCTTGAAATGGCGGCGCGTATTAAAGATAATGACCCGTCTGTAAAAATTACGGTTATGTCTATGGGACCTGAGCAGGCTAAATCTGCGCTGAGGGAGTGCATCAGTGTCGGTGCTGATTATGCGTATTTGGTAAGCGACGCACTCTTCAGCGGCTCTGATACCTTAGCGACGAGCTACATCCTATCAAAAGCTATCCGCTTTGCGGAAACTGAAACGGGACCGTTTGACCTCATTTTGTGCGGCAGACAGGCAATTGACGGAGATACTGCGCAAACAGGTCCCGCGCTTGCCGAGCAACTTGATTATCCGCAGATAAGCTGCGTGAGGGAAATCAGTGTAAATAGCAATGTGCTGAGTGCCGTCAGGGAAACAGAAAGCGGCACTGAAATTTGGGAAACCTTTCTGCCCTGTGTGATTACAGTCACAAAACCGGATTTTGAGCCTCGCTGCTCAACCATCAGCGCAAAGTTAGCCGCTAAGCGAGTAGCCATTCGGGTATTGACTGCAAGCGAGATAGAATTAAATCCTGAGCGCTGCGGCAAAAAAGGCTCACCGACGGTGGTAAAAAAGCTCTTTGCGCTTCCGCCAAAAGGCGATTGCGTTATTATCCATGAAAAAGATGCCCATGTTGCCGCAGCCAGGCTTGCCGAGCTGCTTGCCTGTAACGGTGTGCTAAATAGTTCTTCCGACAACAAAGCCGCAATGGGGACTAAGCGCGGAGCTGAAGAACGTATACATTCTGTTCATTCAGGTGTGCGTGATTCCTCGGGCGAGGTATGGGTATGGCTTGAAACGGTTGATGGTCGTGCCGTAAACGTTGGGCTTGAGCTTTTAACTCCCGGTTGCCGGATTGCCGGCGCTCTAGGTGTTGGGCTGACGGTTGTCATTTTGGGTCACAACGCTGAAAGCGCGGTTAAAGCCGTCAAAGCTCATGGCGCAGACAAAATTATTTTGGTTGACGATGCGGCTTTTGCGCAATACAGTACTGAAATTTACACAGCCGCTATGCACAGCCTCGTTCAAAAACACAAGCCTAATACAATTCTATTTGGGGCAACCTGCAATGGTCGTGACTTAGCACCCCGCCTTGCCGCTCGTCTGAAAACCGGTCTGACCGCCGACTGCACCGGGTTGGATGTTGATTCTGATACGGGAATTGTCCAATGGATACGCCCTGCATTCAGCGGTAAGCTGATGGCTATTATTGAGTGTCCCAAGGCTCATCCGCAGATGGGGACTGTGCGCCCCGGTGTTTTTAAAAAGCTTACGTGTGACACTGAAAGACATTCTGACATCATACTGGAAAATGCAAGTGAATTACGTTTGCCGCAGCCTTGCGCGCGTTTGATTAAACGGCTTGAGGAAGATTTTAATGAGCGAATCCTACTAGAAGAGGCTGAGATAATCGTCGCAGGCGGGCGGGGACTGGGCAGGTCTGAAAATTTCAAGCTTTTACGTGATCTGGCGCAGACACTGGGTGCTTCTGTTGCGGCATCTCGCGCGGCGGTAGACGCCGGATGGATTTCACGTGCTTATCAAGTAGGGCAGACGGGTAGAGCCGTCAGCCCGAAGCTATATATCGCTTGCGGTATTTCCGGCGCGGTTCAGCATTTGGCGGGAATCTCCAACGCAAAAACAGTTATAGCAATCAATAACGACCCCGACTCCCCCATTTTCGCCATGGCGGATTACGGTATCGTGGGAGATTTGAGAGAAATAATCCCGGCACTGATAAATGAAATCAGGTTCCGATTTGATTTTACCCCAAACGCATGAGTGAAAAAATGTGAACAAAAGGAGAAAATAGTATAATGAGTCTCGAGAGTCGCTATCACTCCCCCGCTATCCGCCGAATCCTTTCCCGCACCCTAGCTTCCCCCAAAACGCGGCAAACAGCCCACAAATCCGGCGTGTTCAAGCGCCCTGTCACCGCACTGCGAATGACCGCCGAAACGTCACCAACATGACCCTTGTATGCGCTAGAGTTCGCTTTGAAGTCCTTGGGACTTGCCGCGTAGCCCAACGCTACTGACAACTGGCGAATCCGTCCAAACCACTCGTCTTTGTCATCGTCGCCACGATAATCGTAAGTCTCGAGAATCTCCAACGCATCCTCCTTACAAACGCTGTCAGGCAACGGAAACTCCCCGTCAAACAGCTCGTCAAAAAAGTAGGATACATAGCCGCGCACCTCACTGTACTTAGCGATATCCTTGCGCGGCTTTTTCGCGCCGTCTCTGTCAATTGCCAATATTTGGGCGAGATAATCCCCGTGATTTTGGAGTATACTAGCAAATTCTGTATCATATTCCCTTGCCCAAATGAGAATATTTTCCGCCAAATCTCCGCCGCTCAAGGCGGCGATAACCCCCTTGCTCACATCGGTAAGTTTGACGAGGTCAAAAAGAGCTCCCGAGGCACTCATTTTCTTGAACGTGAACGGGAAATCACTCCGCGCGGCAGCGGGATTCGCCCTGCGCCAGTCCTCAAAAGCGGAGCTGAGCAGACACATCAGATACTCCAAAACGCTGTCGGCGGGGTAGCCCTCACGGGCGAACCAAGACACCGCCGCTTCCGGATCTTTGCGCTTAGAAAGCTTCCGTTTATTGCCATTTTCTGACTTGAGGAGTGCAGAAACATGGGCATACTTTGGCGGCTTGAAGCCGCATACGCGAAATAGTTCCAAGTGAAGCGGCACAGACGCAAGCCACTCTTCGGATCGGATAACGTGGGTGGTGCGCATCAGGTGGTCATCCACAGCGTGGGCGAAATGGTAGGTGGGGATGCCGTCGGCTTTGAGCAAAACCGCGTCGAGAACATTCACGGGCATTTCAATTTTCCCCCGCACCTCGTCGTTGAAGGCAACGCGCTTTTCCAAGTCGCCGCCTGAACGCAGACGCAGTGTCCAGGACTGTCCCGCGTCGATTTTCGCCGCCGCCTGTTCAGAGGAAAGATCTCGGCATTTCGCCCACTCTCCCCAGTAACCTCCCTGAACGGCGCCGTCTTTTTCCTGCTTCTCCCGCATCTGCGCTAGCTCATCACTACTGCAAAAACACGGGTAAGCGAGCCCGCACTCCACCAATGATTTGGCGAAAACATGGTATATTTCCGCCCGTTTGGATTGAGTGTACGGGGCATATTTACCGTCATTTTCGCTCTTACCTTCGTCAGGAACAATTCCAAAAACCCGCAGGCTCTCAAGCAAATCTGCCGCGCCTCCCGCCACCTCGCGTTTCTTGTCCGTGTCCTCAACGCGCAGATAAAAAACGCCGCCGCTCCCCCTCGCGGTGAGTTGGTTGACAAGGGCGGTGTAAAGGCTGCCAAGGTGTAAAAAGCCCGTGGGACTTGGGGCAAAGCGGGTAACCCGCCCGCCCTCTTTCAGTTGGCGCGGTGGGTATCGATCCTCCAAATCTGCCGCGCTAGGCAGCGGATTGGGAAAGAGTTTTTCGGCAAGTGTTTGTGACATTTTAACTCCAATTCTTAAGCTGATGGTGAAAAGCGGTAACTTTTTCTATAGTCGAGTAAATTGAAAATCGGCTCAGGATTTGCGGGAATATTCTTCGTCTGGCAAGGAAAAAAGCGCAAGAATATTTTCGTATTGCGAGCATTTTTGACGACGTCAGATGGAAAATGCACTGCAAAGACGAGTTGATTTTCAAGTTAGGCGACTATAATTATAACATTTTTGTGTGATGTTTTCAACTGTCGTCAATAGCTTCAAAATACAACACCCCTCGACCCTGTAAAAGGACAAAGGGTGTTGTACTATAGAAAGGTAAAAAAATGAAAAAGTTAAAGTATAGTTGATTAAATTGAAAATCGGCTCAGAATTTGCGAGAATATTTTTCGTCTGGCAAGGAAAAAAGCGCAGGAATACTTTCGTATTATGAGCATTTTTGACAAAGTCAGATGAAAAATAGACCGCAAAGACGAGTTGATTTTCAAGTTAGGAGACTATAATACCCGAACAAGCGCACTCCGGGTGAGAAGCTTACAGGTTATAGGGCGTGTATTCCTTTTGGACTTCCGCCGCGCCAAGAAGGTTGTCGATGGCATAGCGTATGCCCTCAAGCTGTTTGCGCACCTGCATACGCTCAACTTTGAGCTTCTCAACCTCATCGTGAACTCCAGAAATGACGCTTTGGGCTTCGTATTTCGCACTGCGCAAAATGTCTTCTGCTTTCTCTTGCGCCGCGAGCAACGCCCGGGAGATTAGGTTTTCGTCAATAGTAGGACGGGCAAGAACACGGTTTTCAAGCTCGGTAACTTTAGCCTTGAGCTGCTCGTTTTCGTTGCGCAGGTTTTGAAGCTCTCCCGCGTTGACGGCGGACTGACTGGCGGCAAGCTCCAACTGAGCTGCTTTTGCCTTGAGCTTGTCGTTATCATCACGCAACTGCTTGAGTTGTTGAGCGTTAGCGCTGAGTTGAGCTAGTCTGTTCTCCACCTCTGAAATCTTGGATTTCAGCGTGTCGTTTTCCGCCTGGAGGGACTTCATCCGCTCGTTGTTGTCAGGCATCTGCGCCGCCTGCGCCGCTTTTGCCTGCAACTCTGCCACCTTCGCCTTGTTCGCCTCGTTCTCTGTGTAAAGCTCCTGCATCTGTTGCTTCATCTTGGCAACCATCTCTTGCACTTGCTCTGTGGGAACTCCTGCGGGCTGCGATGGAGCGGACCTCAACTGCTCATAGGCGGTGCGAAGCTGAGAATACGCCGCCTCCAACTTGTCTAGGTACATATCGACGCGATCCATAGAATAGCCCTGCGCTTGCGCGCCGAACATCTTAATTCGCTTGTCGTTGGGCGTATATTCGGACATAATTATCTCCTTCTTGCAAAGGTCTTTTTATAGCTCAAAAAGCAATCTGTTATATTCTAACCTATTTCAAGAAAAAATGCAATAGCAAAATGGGAGTTTTTAGCAAAATTTGACATAAAGTTTATAATTTTGAACAAAATAAGGCTTTTCTCTTGATAAAATAGATAAGAAATGTTATAATCTTGTTAGATTGCGGCGGCAATTACAGCGCGGCATCAATCATCGCTTTGATCGCCGCAGGCGACTTCACTCCCACGCTGCTGTCAAGTACCGTACCATCCTTGACCAAGGCGAGGAGCGGTATAGTCTGAACATTGTAGGCTTCCGCCAATTTGGGGGACTCGTCCACATTTACCTTGCCGATAGTAATCATGCCCTCCTCCTGTGAAAGCTCTTCTAAGATGGGCAGAAGCATTTTGCAGGGCATACACCAATCAGCCCAAAAATCGAGCAAAATCGGTTGGTTGGAGTTTTCCACTAACTGGGCGTAATTGTTGTCGTTGATGTGCAGAAGTGACATATTTTACCTCTTTCTTCCTATTTATGGTGATTTTTTTACCTTATACCTCTATACTGGGTATTATAGCATATTTTGCACAAAATTTCAAGTTTTTTCAGGAGGTTTCAGTGGAAATTTTTTTGATAGTCGGCGGCGGAGCGGCTGGACTGATGGCGGCGTATACTGCAGCACAACATGGCGCCAAGGCAGCAGTACTGGAGCGCAATGAAAATATGGGGCAAAAACTCCTCCTCACGGGAAAAGGGCGGTGCAATCTCACCAACAACTGCGCCGAGTTACGGGAGCTTATCGCCAATATTCCGGGGAACGGGCAGTTTCTTTACAGCGCCTTTGCCAAGTGGATGCCTCAGGATACTATGGACTTTTTCGAGAAACAGGGGGTTTCCCTCAAAACGGAGAGGGGGCGGCGGGTGTTCCCTCTTTCCGACGCCGCCGCTGACGTGGTTAAAGCGCTAGTCCATGCCTGCCGCAAGAGCGGCGTGAGCTTTATTCGGGGACGGGCAGAAAAACTCATTCTTGAGGACAAAGTGTGTTGCGGGGTGATTTACGCCGACGGGCGTGAGTACTGCGCGGACAGAGTGATAGTTGCCACAGGCGGCTTGTTCTACCCGAAAACCTGCTCAAGCGGAGTCGGCTAATATCTCGCACCGCCAGCG
>WRKY01000085.1 GCA_009777895.1 Oscillospiraceae bacterium | reverse complement strand
CCTAGCGCAATAGCGCGTTTTCAAAAAACTCTCATCCAAAACGGCATAAATGCCACAATTCGCCGCACCCTAGGCAAAGACATCGATGCCGCCTGCGGACAACTAAGAACCTGTATTCAGTAGCTTGAAACGCTCTCTTTAATTGGCGCTTTATCCGCCAAACTTCGTTAAAAATATTCGAAATGAACAAATCATTCCTGCGTTTTTTGCCCCGTTTGGCAAAAAAGTGGCTCAAAAACAGCCTGTTTAATCTATTGAATACAGGCTCTAAAAATGAGAATGCAGGAGTGAGAAAATTCTCCCCTCTCATCTGTATACTCACTTGCACTTAAAGAAAGGACGACATGAACATCAGCGCAAACACTCATATCGGCATGAAGCGCAGTCAGAACCAAGACGCTTTTGCCAGCGGAGAGCTTAGCCAGAGTTTGGCGTGGGCTGTTGTTTGTGACGGTATGGGCGGTCCCGCGGGAGGGGGCATTGCCAGTGAGATTGCCGTTTCCGCCGTGGCTTCCGGGATGAATTTACACAGCGAAATAAGCCAGTTTGAGATTGAAAAGAACATCGGGCAAGTAATAAATTCCGCGAATGCCCGCATATTTGAAATGAGTGAGGCACTGCCACAATACAAGGGTATGGGGACGACCTTGGTTATGTGCGTTGTTAAGGACAAGACGCTGACTGTGGCGCACGCGGGGGACAGCAGGGCATATTTGATACGCCGAGGGGAGATTATACAGTTGACGACGGATCACTCCCTTGTGCAGAACATGGTGGAGAGCGGCGAAATCAGTGCGGATGAAGCTACACACCACCCCCAAAAGAACATCATCACCCGTGCCCTTGGGGTGACCGCAGAGCTTGAGTACGACTGTTGCGCGCACACTCTTGAGGAAGAAGATATCATATTGCTGTGTACTGACGGATTGACGAATATGTGTGAGGATGAGTTAATCCTCCAATTGGCAAAGCAGTCCCCACTTGCGAATTTGCCGGACGCGTTAATAGCATTGGCAAACGAACGCGGCGGACTTGATAATATAACGGTTTTGGTTATGGGGGCTTAGCCCCGTGAAAATGCAGGGGGCTATCCACAGCATCCCCAAAAAAACGCGTAAAAAGCGCAACCACAGGAGGATTTATGCAAGACTACACAAATAAGCGTATCGACGGACGCTATGAAATTCAGGAGCTTATCGGCGTGGGCGGTATGGCGTGTGTTTACCGCGCGTACGATAACATCGACGACCGCATTGTGGCGGTGAAGATCCTCAAGGACGAGTTTTTGACCAACGAGGACTTCCGTGCCAGGTTCAAAAACGAGAGCAAGATGATCGCCATGCTTTCCCACCCCAACATCGTCAAAGTCAGTGACGTTAGTTACGGTGACAGGCTTCAGTACATCGTAATGGAGTACGTGGAGGGGGTTAGCCTTAAGGACTACATCGAACAGCAGGGCAAGCTCCAGTCTCGCGAGGTGATTCACTTCACGGCGCAGATTTTACGCGCCTTGCAGCACGCCCACGACAAAGGCATAATCCACCGGGACGTCAAGCCGCAAAACATTATGCTCCTATCCAACGGCACAATTAAGGTGACAGATTTCGGCATTGCCCGATTTAACGCCGCCCTGACAAAGAGCCTGAACGAGGGGGCAATCGGCACTGCGCAGTATATGAGTCCCGAACAGGTGCGCGGCGAGCCGACAGACGAAAAAACCGACATCTACTCCATGGGCATCGTCCTTTATGAGATGCTTACCGGCTCACTGCCCTTTGAGGGGGATAGCAGTGTTTCTATAGCAATGATGCAGATTCAAAACGACCCCACGCCGCCCACGGAGCTTGACGAAGAGATACCTTTGGGGCTTGAGCAGATGACCCTCCACGCCATGCGCAAAAATTCCCGGGAGCGTTATCAGTCCGCCGCGGAGATGATTTTGGATCTTGAGGAGATTCGCCGCAATCCCGCAGTCACTTTTGACTATGCCTACAGCGTGGACACCGCGCCGACAAAGTACGTCACAGGCAAGCAGAAAAACACCTTTTCTCAAGGAACGCAGGAAGAAAAAATCAACAACCGCACTGTCCCAATCTTAGTGGGCATTGGCGGCGCTGTGTTGCTCATGGCGGCAATCGCCGTGGGGATCTATGCCTTAGTTGTGGGTTTCAGGGTCACCGTCCCCGACTTTTTGGGTGATATGTACGAGGACATCAACCACAATGACTACAGTTTCAACATCCAAAGCACGGAAGCCGAAAGCGACTCCCTTGACTTTGTCACACCGGGACAGGTATTCCGCCAATCCCCCGAGCCGGGGCGGAAGGTACGCAAAAACACCACAGTTGTGTTGTCCGTAGTCACGGAAGCACAGGAAATAAAAGAAGTCACAATCCCCAACAACCTCATCGGCATGACTCTTGCTGACGCTGAAACGCGGCTCAAGGAACTGGGACTTGTTGTGGATGCCCACTCTCAACCCGCAACTAACAACGCCGATATCGGTAAGGTTATGAAAAGCGAGCCGGAGCCGGGGGCAAAGCTGAAGACAGGCGACAACGTAACTATTTGGTACGCCTATCAGGGCGGCACCGTGGAAGTGCCGAACCTTGTGCGTACGGAATACCCCATGACCCTCGATGAAGCGGAGCACGCACTACAGGAGGTAAATCTCGTCCTCAACAGAGACGACATCAAATATGCGGACAGCGAAATTGAGGAGGGGCGTATTATTGAGCAAAGCCCGCGGGCAGGGGCGCAGCACCCCGTGGGCGGCACGGTTCGCGTTACCCTGAGTACGGGAAAAGCACCCCAGTCCGTCTTCAATGGCACCGTAACACTCCCCCGCCGTCCGTCACTGAACACCACCTTTAGGGTCTATATCAACGACGTTGAAATAACGCGCCTTAGCAAAAATGTCACCCTGGACGGTTCAACCCAGAGCTTCAGCCTTGAGAATACCCAGAGCGCACGGCGTGTTGTCGTGAAAGTCGGCGGTTGGACGGCGTACAGTGCCACAGTGGACTTCACACGCATTCCCCCTGCCGTGTCACGGGAGAGCCGCCCGTCCCCCAATAATTTCCCCTCATTTTTGCCCAACGTGGTGTCCCTCAGCGAAACGGCGGGCATTGCAAGACTGGAGCGCAACGGCTTTACTAACATCGTTGTGGCACAGCGCGTCAACGTGTCAAACCGCAATGAGGATGGTGTTATTCTCTCACAAACTCCAACAGGGGACAGTGAAAGCTCCCTTGCTTCTTATTATTCTCTCGGCACAAAAATCGAGTTGACTGTGGGGCGCTATGTGGAGAGTACGACGACAACGACGACCACCACAACAACCAGTACAACCTCCTCCTCCGCTACCACAACCGCGCCGTCCACAGAGTCGGCGAACAACAGCACTGACACCACCGAACCCAACACTAACGGGGGCGATGATGAATAGCGCAACTCTATGTGTAATCGCTGTGCGCAGGAAGCAACAGTTTTCAATAAACCCGACAGCGTGGGCAGTAGGCTATCATCAAGGTGCGTCAACATGACCGCCCGTATCCTCAAGGCTTCGGGAGATATTTTTCGTTGTCAAAGTGAGGGCGATGTTTTTCGTTGCCGCGCCCGGGGAAATTTGCGCCTGGGAGGCATTTCCCCCTGCGCCGGTGATTTTGTCACCGTTGAGGATAACCACATCACGGCGATTTTACCCCGCAAAAACCTCCTGCCACGCCCCAGTGCGGCGAATGTGGATTTGCTCCT
Organism: Oscillospiraceae bacterium; assembly: GCA_009777895.1. GTDB lineage: Bacteria > Bacillota > Clostridia > Oscillospirales > Acutalibacteraceae > WRKY01. The sequence goes on along the minus strand of WRKY01000085.1, from coordinate 2,737 downwards.
TGCGGTGGTTTCCACCTGCGAGCCCAAGCCAAACACGGCGGTTTTGGACACTATTACCGTCATCGCCCAACTCAGCGGCATCGACTGTGCCATCGCCTTTACAAAGTGTGATTTGGCATCTGCTGAACCCTGGCTGAGCATATACAAAAAAGCGGGCTTCAAGTGTTTTTGCGCCAACCCCAACGACCCAAATGACGATTTGCGCGCCCTTGAGCGGGAAATACAGGGAAAAACAGTCATTTTTGCGGGTAATACCGGCGCGGGCAAGTCCACATTGCTCAACAGGATTTTGCCTGAACTAGGGCTTGCCACAGGGGAAATCAGCAAAAAATTGGGGCGCGGCAGACACACCACGCGCCAAACGGAGTTTTTTCCTGTCGGGGATATGCTCCTTGGTGACAGTCCAGGTTTTTCCGCTTTGGAGCTTTCCGCACAGAACATTGATCCCAAAGAACTTGCCGGGGGTTTTCGTGAATTTTTGCCTTATCAAGGACAGTGTAAATTCCAAGATTGCCGCCACCTGAAGGAACCGCAATGCGCCGTCCGCGCCGCCGCTGAAAAGGGGGAAATTCCCTTGCCGCGCTATAAGAATTATGTGTTTTTTTATGAGGAGTGTAAAAGAGCGGTTGAGTGGTGAGAATGCAGGATTGAGGGTGTGAAGCTGAAAATCTATCCCAAAATCCTGCGCTCTGTTTCCTTAGAACTCAATTTGTACGCGCTTATAGCCGGTTTTCAAGTTAATCGGCTATACATAGACCGTATAAACGAAAGGACAAAAAAATGCGCGAAGAATTTCACGCGTTCAGCACACAGGATCAGCCGGTGGCGTTGACAAACCCCGCGGACATTGATCTACTTATTGTGTTCATCCTCCAAAAGTTGGACGGCTTGAGCAAGGCGCAGGTTTTGGAGGCTTTGACAAGCTCGGGCAGCGCCAACTACCTTGAGGCGGCTCAGTGTGTGAGCAATTTAGTGGCTCGCGGGGCGCTTTTAGCCGAGGGCGGCGATGACGATGCGCCATTGCACATCACTCAAAACGCCCGCAGCGCCTTGGCGGTTTTGGGGGATAATCTGCCCCGATCGGTCGGCGAAAAGGCTCTTCGTGCCGCGCTGAAATTGCAGTCCATGCGCCGTAATTTGAATGCACACAAGGCGGAAATCGAGGAAGTTCCAGAGGGTTTTTTTCTGCACCTGTCTATTGAGGAGCAGGAGATGAGCGTGTTTTCTCTGCGGCTTTTTGTCGCGGAAAAAATCCAAGCACGGACTATGCGTGACAGCTTTTTGTGCAACCCCAGTGCCGTTTTGGACGCTGTTGGGGCGGTTTTGCTTTAGGGGTTGCCTGAAAAATAACTTGTCTATTTTGGCTAAAATGGGCTGTAACATGGTTGAAACTCCTCGGAATATGAAAAGTATTCCTGCGGTTTTCTCCTCGTTTCGCTCAGTTTTACCTAAAAATATCCCGTGTTTTTTAACCCTCAGACAAGCCCTATGGAGTGCCACGAGCGGAATTGAAGATTGTTACACATTTCTTGGCGTGGTGGCGTGGGAAATCACACCAAACACTTGCTATAGCCGATTTTTCAAGTTAATCGATTATACGTTTTCCTTCCGCACCGAAACCTCACGCCTCGACCATCGCTAGTACCGTACACCAATCGCTTCGCGAACATAGCGGGTGATGGAGTTTTTGGCGCGTCCTGAACCGTGGCGATCAGGGATTTCGATGAGCAATGGGCGCGGATGGGATCCCTTGAACGGCTCCACCAAAGCGGCGAAATCCGTCGCCAGTTTCTCAGTCATCAGCACCACGCCAATGCCCTCGTCCTCCTCCGCCTCGCACAGCGCCGCCGCCACCTCCTTCTGGGTATGGGCAAGCCGCCCCCCGATACCCGCAAGGCGCATCCCAGTCAAGGTTGCTGTATTGTCGCTAATCAAAAAAAATCGCATACTTAGTTTCTAGATATTACCCAAAATCATAATAGAAATAACTAGCCCATAGATAGCAATTGCCTCGCCCAAAGCCACTAAAATCATGGATTTCGCAAAAGCGGCGGGGTTTTCACTGGTGGCAGCGATTGCGGCAGGCGCCCCTGCGGCGATGGCAATTCCTGCGCCGATACCGGAAATCCCCATGGACAGCGCGGCGGACAGGGCAATAAGTCCCCGGGAGTTGTCGGCGGCGACTTCCACGGCAGCTTCTGCTGTTGCAGCATCACCTGTCGCCGCGGCGGCGGTGAGGGCAAGGACGCCCATGAGCATGGTGACCAACCCCGCGGTCACAAAATGACGTGTGAACAGACTTTTTTTGCTCTGACCCGCCATGAAGCGGCGCAGCAAACCATAGATTGACAGCGTCAAGAACGCCAACGGCAGAACGGCAAGCAACACGTAAATTACAATTTGCACAACGAAACCCCCGATTTCAGATGGTAGATACTAGAACCTGTCGGCAGGCTCTAATTTCCAAGCGCTAGAACTCAGCAGGTAAATAATAACACATTTCGCGGAAAATTTCAAGGGGGCATGGCGTTCGTGAGTGGACAATAAAAAGGAGTTTATGATATAATATAAGCATGAAAAAGAAAACAATAAGTGAAGATAGACAGTGTCCTTATTGCGAGGACAAGACAGAGCAAACGAAACAGGGATTTACTAGCGCCGGGTCACAACGGTACAAATGCCATAAATGCGGCAAAAAGTACACGCTGAACTCAAAAACAAAAGCGTATTCAGAGGA
>WRKY01000084.1 GCA_009777895.1 Oscillospiraceae bacterium | reverse complement strand
GTTAAACGCCTGATTGCCGACGCAAAAAGAGCGGGACTGCTAATTGACGCGTCCCAGGGACACAAAACCCGCACTGTCCTCTCTCTGGACAGCGGACACGTGGTTTTGTCTTTCCTTGCCCTGTCTGTACTGGAAAAGAGAATATTAGATCCTACAGGCTAGATTATTGTAAAAGGACTTTGTTGTAAAACTATATAAAGAAAGGAAACTAGATAAAGATAATAGCACTGGACGGCGAGGGCTTTTCTTTGTACCTGTGGCTCCGCAGTCTAGAATCTAGAATCTGTGTATCTAGAAGCTAGGAATGGGTAAACTGATTATTTTCTCCGGTGCCAGCGGTTGCGGCAAGGACACCGTTTTGGACGAAATGCTGAAGCAGGATCCTAGTCTGTGCAAGTCTATCTCCCTCACCACCCGCCCCCCCCGCGAAGAGGAGGCGGACGGCGTTGACTACTACTTCATAACCAATGAAGAGCTTTGGGAGAAGGAGAAGCGCGGCGAGGTGTTGGAGTGCGCACCGTATGTGGGTTATTACTACGGCACACCGAAAAAATACGTAGACGAGATGTTAGCACAGGGTAAAAACGTTATCTTGAAGATTGAGGTAGAGGGTGCGGCAAAGGTTCGCAAGCTTCGTCCTGATGCGCTGAGTATTTTCCTGCTCCCTCCATCGGCGGAGGTACTGGAGAAACGCTTGCGCAACCGCGGAACGGACAGCGAGGAGAAAATACAAAAGCGCCTTGCCCGCGCCGAAGCGGAGATGGAACGCCGTGTAGAGTACTGCTACCAAGTCGTCAACGACGACGCAAAACGTGCCGCAAAAGAGGTTTTGAAGATTATTCATCAAGCGAATAATGGATAGTTTGCTAAAGTTATCAAACCTATGGTCTTTTTAAAAGCTCCAAGAGGTTATAAACTCCGTAACTTTCCATTTAAGAATCTATTAGTTATATAATAAGGAGAACTAAAATGCTGAACCCAGATTTGAGAGGACTGCTTAAGAACAATTTAAGCCGCTATTCCCTGGTTATCGCTGCCGCTCGTGTGGCACGGGATATTGTTGATGAGCAAGAAAAAAAGGACAGGACCCCTAGCGACGAAAAGCCCCTAAGTACGGCGATTAATCTGCTTTTGAAAAGCGAGAAAAGCATATCCGAACCTGAAGAAATCCGCGATTTATAAGCAATGTATGCGCTAGTCGCCGTTGAAAAAATCGCCTACTCTTTTGATAGGCTTTTTGTCTACAACATCCCCGCTGCTATGAACGCGCAGGCGGGCTTTCGTGTGCTTGTACCCTTTGGGGCGGGCAATCAAAAGCCTCGTGTGGGCGTTGTTTTCCGTATCTGCGATGAACTGGCGGAAAATCCCCGCAAGCTCAAAAATATCATCTCGTTATTGGACGACGCGCCGCTTTTCGGCGAGGAAACCCTCGCCATCGCCGCATATATCCGCGACCAGTATTTTTGCACATGGTACGATGCTCTGCGCTGTCAGATGCCCGTGGGACTTGCACACAGGGTTCGCAGGGAATACATAGCCGCCCCCGACCCTCCTGAAACCCTGTATTTAGGCGTTCAGCGGGAGATTGTGGAATATCTGCGCAAGCGCGGGGGATATGTCCGCGAGGATATGCTGTGGAAAAATTTAGGATTTGCGCCGGATCAGGATACGTTGCAGGATTTAGTTGACAAAGGGCTTGTGTTGGAGTCCGCCGCCGCTCTGCGTGAAATCGGAGATGCAAGCGAGAAAACAGCGCGGATAATCGGAGAAGTGGGCAGTATTAAGCTGACGAAAAAGCAACGTGAAATCCTTGAGTTGCTAGAAGATTTTGGCAGCTTGACCCTCCACGAACTGTGTTCTTACACGGGCTACACCCCCGCTGTGACCTTGGCGCTTGAAAAAAAAGGGCTGATTGAGCTTTACGAAACCACTCGCTACAGACTACCCAAAGAGGATGCCCTGCAGCACGAAGAGGGCGCTGTTGAGTTGACTCGGGAACAGAAGCGGGTCTGCCGTTCCTTATGGCGGCAACTTAATAACCACGAGGAAAAGCGCTTTGCTCTGCTCCACGGGGTGACGGGTTCGGGGAAAACCCAAGTGTATTTGGCGCTCGCCGAAGCCGCGCTGAAAAAAGGGCAGTCGGTGCTGCTGTTGGTACCTGAAATCGCGCTGACGCTGTCACTTTTGGCGCAAGTAAAGGCGCGTTTTGGTGACTGCGCCGCGATTTTACACTCCGCCCTCTCGGCGGGGGAGCGGGCGGATGCTTGGCGGCGGGCTTGGGCAGGAGATGTGAAGCTGTGTATCGGCACTCGTTCGGCGGTTTTCACTCCCTTGCAAAATCTGGGGCTGATCGTCATGGATGAAGAACAGGAAGAGAGTTACAAATCCGGCATAACCCCCCGCTATGATGCGCGGGAAATCGCGAAATTTCGCGCAAAACGCCACAATGCCCTCCTGCTTTTGGGCAGCGCAACCCCCAGTGTGGAAAGTTACGCCGCTGCCGTCAAGGGACATTACAGCCTGCAAACTCTGCCCCAACGCTACGGCAACGCCGTCTTGCCAAGTGTACAAATTGTGGATATGGGTATTTATGGGAATAAGCCTTTGCTCATTAGTGAGCCTCTTAGAGAGGCTATTGGGGAAACTCTGATGCGGGGGGAACAGATTGTGTTGCTCCTGAACAGGCGCGGCTACAACACTTTCGCGGTCTGCCGCAAGTGCCGCACGACCTTGGAGTGTCCTCAGTGCAGTATTTCACTGACCTATCACTTTGCTGAAAATCGCCTGATGTGCCATTTTTGCGGTTACAGCCGGAGCTTTTCCCGCTACTGCCCCGCCTGCAAAAACGATGGCGCGGAGTATTATGGTTTTGGCACACAGCGTGGTGAAGATGTGATCGCCCAATTATTTCCGGAGGCGCGAGTATTGCGCATGGACGCGGACGCGGCGGCACGAAAGGGTTCTCACGGACAGATTTTGGAGGCGTTTCGCAATAGAGAAGCGGACATATTATTGGGTACGCAGATGGTGGCGAAAGGGCTTGACTTTGAAAACGTGACCTTGGTGGGTGTGTTGAACGTGGACAGCCAGCTGCGGGACGACGACTACCGCTCACTGGAGCGGACATTTGCCCTGATAACCCAAGTGGTGGGGCGTGCGGGGCGGGGCGAAAAGCGCGGGCGGGCCATTTTACAGACCGTGACGCCGGAGGAGCGCACCATTACCCTTGCGGCGCGGCAGGATTACATCGCCTTTTTCAACACGGAAATTGCCCTTCGCAAGCTGCTTGTTTATCCGCCGTTTTGCACCTTGTTCGTGGTCACATTCTCCTGCGGCAAACGGGTATTGGCGGAAAGTGCGGCGCGTTTTGCCCTAGATTACCTAAAGGAACACGCCGAAATGAAGCTGATAATTTTGGGTCCCATGCCGGAGCGAATCATGAAAGCCGCGGGGAAATATCGCTACCGCTTGATATTAAAGGCTCAAAACACGCCTCAAATCCGTGCCGTGTTAAGCGAATTTTTGGCGAGTTTTGGCAGGAATAAGGAATTTCTAGATGTTAGTGTTGGCGTTGGGCGGGGGTGAGTCTGCGCAAAAGGGTTTGGAATAAACACTGGAGTTTATTCTTTTATCTTATGCTCTACTACTACTGCCATGTTAGCTAGGGTCTCACGCAAGTCAAGCCCCCCTAATGAGTGTAGAGTATAGTCGCCTAACTTGAAAATCAACTCGTCTTTGTGGTCTATTTTCCATCTGACTTCGTCAAAAATGCTCGTAATACGAAAGTATTCCTGCGCTTTTTTCCTTGCCAGACGAAAAATATTCTCGCAAATCCTGAGCCGATTTTCAAGTTAATCGAGTATAAAGCACAAAGCGGAAAGTTGCTTTTTCAAGCTGCACAACTTTCCACTTTCAACAAGCCTCTTATAAAAAACGCTCTGCGGTGAAAATTGCCGCAGGGCGTTTAGTTGTTGTTGCCAAGCTCACGCCGCATCAACCCGTACATTCTCATCCTCGCCAATATCAGGCAGTGAAGAGGAGGTCCTTTCCTTATAAACGGGCAAGTCATCATGAGCAGTGACGATGGTGGAACGGTGGGAAACCGCGCGGGGTTGTATGGGCATCTCTAGAGGCGGCATCGTCCCTTCGCCGAAATTCCTCTCCCACGCTATTTGCCAACGGGCAAGTAACGCCCGCTCAAAGGCAAGTACCCGCTCCTCGTATATGAACCCGAGCACAATAGCCGCACCCGCCAAAATCGTTATCGCGGTCCTAATATAAAACCCCGCCGACATAATCTCACCCCAAATCACTAAAATATGACAGTTTCTGTGGTACAAGAACAGTATACCACAATATGTGGGGTTTGTCAACCGCTTTAGGCACAATTTTTCAAATTTCTTCTGTAGGAAAAGAATAAGTTTTCAAATTTCTTTAAAAAAAACATTGACAAAGCTGTGTGAATAGTCTATAATAGAGGGGATTGGGCTTCTGTACAGTACCAATTGCGGTTTTGTTAAAAATTATCTTGCAGAGGATGAGCCAAAGTGTCCGACGAGGAATTGGCCGCACTGGCGGCTCAAGGTGACGACAGTGCCATGGCGGAGCTAATAGCCCGGATGGAACCCCTCGCCCGTGCAAAGGCGGCAAGATTTCCCAATCTGCCCCTGGAGGAGGACGATCTGTTGCAGGAGGGGATGTTGGGTTTTTTGCGAGCCGTTCGCAGCTTCCGCCCCGACAAGGACTGCTCTTTCCGCACCTATGCCGCGGTGTGCATCCAAAACAGCATCATCTCTGCCGTTCGCAAGCACAACACCGCCAAGAACGCTCCAAACTCCACCGCATTGCCCTACGACGACGCGGTACTGGGCGGCTTGATTGGGTCACAGCAAAGCCCCTTGGACGAGTTCTCCTCATACGAGGAGGCGCAGCGCTTGGGTGAGTTCGTCGCCCGCACCCTCTCAAGAAAGGAAAAGGAGGTACTCAATCAGCGTCTTGCAGGCAAAAGCCAGTCGGCAATAGCTGCGGCACTGGGAATTAACCCTAAATCCGCCGACAACGCCCTGCAAAGAATCCGCAAAAAACTCAGGGAATACAGTAGGCAATAAAACGAGGATAAAGTCAGAACTCCTACCCCTGAACTGTGAATCTTCACTACTCAATGAGCCTCTATCGCTTAATTACAGAGCATTGCGCAAGCAAAGGTTTCGGTGAAAATCCGAATGGAGGACAAAAAATTTTTTTCCAAGCGAGGTCAAACCATGTTCGAAGACAAAACCCTCACCTGCCGCGACTGCGGCGCGGAATTCACGTTCACCTCTGGCGAGCAAGAATTCTATGAGCAACGCGGCTTTACAAACGAGCCGAAGTGTTGCTTGGACTGCCGCCAAGTGCGTAAAAACGCAAAACGCAATGGCGAACGCGAGATGTTCGAAGCCACCTGCGATTCCTGCGGCGGCACAGCGCGCGTCCCGTTCCGTCCATCCGGCGACCGCCCGATTTATTGCAGCGACTGCTTCAATAAACAGCGCGACTAACGATGAGGGGTCAATCAGGACTGAGGGACAGGATACAGGAATGAGGCATCACCCTTAGCCCTATAGCTTAGCAATCTTATGTACCTGAATTGGCGCAACGAAAAAGAGAGGTGAGAGCCTCTCTTTTTTTGTTTTTTGCGGTAACCTTTATCATCGACTACAAGGAACATATTTATGCTTTATGTATAAATTGGTCATCTCAACGCAAAAAGCGGATTCGAAATATTTAATGATTGTGTATATTCCTTCCTCCGAGTCCATGTCATACTTCTTGCTCGACAACCTAATAATTGCAGTGATATGTTTGGCAATGTTGGCATCTAAATGCAACTTGTAATGCAAAACGTGACCTTTTGGAGTCCCCTCACGGTGATAATAACCGATTTTGGCGAGACTTGCTTTAGAAGCAAAAAGCGAATCCTCCTCCTCATTCAGCATTTTTCTTAATGGGGAGTGTGAACCTGCTAATTTTTCAAGATCATCTATTCCGCGTCCCTGTGTACGCACCTGATCCCATTTCTTTTCATCAAAGGAATACAAAATTCGCGCCTGAAAGTCATCTTTATCGAACATATCGAAATGTTTAGGTTTTTTATTATCTGAATCGAGATTGCCGTACACATACTCCGCGACATTCAAAGACAATTCCTCAAGTTGTGTAACCAACGTTGACTGTGGGTCAGTATAAACTATAGGCGCGTCTGTGTTTTCTGAAATCCATCTAGCTTGGTTCTTATGCTTTTCGAGATGTATCTCTTGATATGACGCTAACATATTTGAGAAAAGGTTTTTTCCAGCTTTTGCTATGCTTAATTGTTTAGGAAGTGAAGAGCTTTGGCATATAAATTCGTATATGGCATTAAATGAAACCATAGAAATCAACAAAGCAACCAAACTCCACTTCCCAAAATAGAAGGGAGTTTCATCATTATTTGTCAACAAGTTTATTACGAACGCAACACCTGTGGAAATGCACGTGGAAATAAATGTTTTCCACACAGGGTGACTAGATAACCACACAGAGATTTTATTGAATCTCTCAACGCGCGGTTTTTTGTTCTGATTTTCTGTCGTAGCCAATCCCACCACCCCCAGTGTTTCTTGTTGGAAGCGAAAGCGGTACACCGCGCAGTGAAACATCTTTGCTTCTATCAAC
>WRKY01000083.1 GCA_009777895.1 Oscillospiraceae bacterium | reverse complement strand
CGAAAGTATTCCTGCGCTTTTTTCCTTGCCAGACGAAAAATATTCTCCCAAATCCTGAGCCGATTTTCAAGTTAATCGACTATAAACCAGAAACAGGAGAACAAAACCATGGCAAATACAAAAAAATCGAAAATCCTCATCATCATTGTCAGCGTCATACTGGCGCTTGCCCTCGGGCTGACAATGTTTTTTCTGCGTTACTACCCAAATTACGTCCAACAGCGGGAGGTTTTTGATATCCGCCAATCGCCGCTGAACAACGGCGACTTGACGGTTGTGAGCTTCAACATCCGCTACTACAACCTGAACACCGACAAAAACGAGCGGCACTGGTTCAACCGCGCCCACCAAGTCGCCCAGACCGTCGCCAGTCACGAGCCGGACATCGCGGGATTTCAGGAGGTAAAGCGCGTACAAACGGCGTACCTAGCAAGTGTTCTGGAGGGCTATGACTATGTTAACGCCTACCGCAGCTTGATTATCTCCGCCGAGGGCTGCCCGATTTTCTTCCGCACAGACAAGTACGAACTACTTGACGACGGTATGTTCTGGCTATCAGAAACCCCTGAAAAACGCGGTCGCGGCTGGGACGCCGCCCACAACCGCATTGCTGTATGGGCGGTTTTACGTGAAAAAGCCACAGATCGCCAATTCGCCGTATTCAACACCCATTTCGACCACAAAGGCGTTACCGCCCGCGAAAAAGCCGCCGAGCTGATTGCGCAGCGTGTCGCCGCCCTTGATATGCCCGTAGTGTTCATGGGCGACCTGAACGCCACCCCCGAAACGCCCATGTACAACACAATCGCCGCAACCTTAGCGGACACCTCTGATATTGCGCTAGATACCATGTCAGGCGGCACATTCAACGCTTGGGTCGGACGTGAAGACGGCTTGCCCATCGACTACATTTTCGTCACTCCCGACTCTTTCCACGTGTTTGAGTACTTCATCGACAAGGAAAAAAGCGCAGAGAGCTTCCCCAGTGACCACTATGCTATCGTTGCGCGTATGCGCTTCAGGTGAGGGTCTGTTCAAACTCTCAAGCGTGCGAAATCCTCCAAACTCAGCTCTTCCGCCCGGGCGGTAGGGCTGATGTTTGCTTGCTCAAGGGCGGCGGCAACTTGGGCTTTTGTTACGTTCAGACCCGCGCCAAGGGCGTTCAAAATCGTCTTGCGCCGCTGTCCGAACGCCGCTTTTATTACGGCGAAAAACCTCTCCTCATCGGCGACATCCACGGCGGGAGTTTTGTGAATTTTCAGGCGCATCACCGCACTTTCAACTTTCGGCGCGGGGTAAAATGAACTGGCAGGGACGCTGAAGAGCAGTTCGGGCTTGGCAAAATAATTCACCGCCGCAGTGATTGCTCCGCTCTCCCGCGTACCCATGGGAGCACAAATGCGCCAAGCCGCCTCCTTTTGCACCAACAACGTGAGGCTCTCAAAGGGCAGGCGGGACTCCAACAGGCGCATGATTATTGGCGAGGTGATATAGTAGGGAAGATTAGCGCAGACGTGCAGCGGCTTTGGGCTGTCGCTGAAATGTTCACTGAGCAGGGCGGAGAGGTCGATTTTCAGTATGTCGCCTTGGCAAATTGTTACATTTTCCCATTCGCCAAGAGTTTCTTTCAGCACAGGCAGGAGTTTTTTGTCTATTTCAACCGCCAAAACTTTCCTCGCCCTCCTGGCGAGCTCCGCCGTCAATACCCCTATCCCCGGACCTATTTCCAACACATTTTCGCCGTCGATTTGAGCAAGCTGCGCCATCCTTGGACAGATGCTCGGGTCAACAACAAAATTCTGCCCCAACCTCTTTGCGAATTCAAAGCCTTGGCGGGACAGGATTTTTTTTATTGTGGGCAGGTGTGTCAAGGTCATGGCTGTAAACTCCAATTGATGTTTTATAGTCTCCTAACTTGAAAATCAACTGGTCTTTGCGGTCTATTTTCCATCTGACTTCGTCAAAAATGCTCGTAATACGAAAGTATTCCTGTGCTTTTTTCCTTGCCAGACGAAAAATATTTTCCCAAATCCTGAGCCGATTTTCAAGTTAATCGACTATAACAACCTTATTGTAGCACTTTCGAATGTTTTTGTCAAATACCCAACACTCGCCTGTATAAATCTCATCCGAACATGACAAAATATACACAAAACATAAATGGAGTTTATATGAAAAAATACCGTTTTGCCCCAGAAGCTGATACCGCACCCCCGGAAATTACTCCGCCGCCCAACGACGATGAGGAGCCGGAATCGCCGCCGCCTGTGCAGCCCCTGTCCTGCGTCACCGTGCAGAAAGAGGGGCATTCCTTTCACTGTCTGACGGTCATCGGGCAGATTGAGGGGCATCATCTGCTGTCGCCCCAAACAAAGGCGACTAAATATGAACAGGTTATCCCTCAATTGGTGGCGATTGAGGAGAGCAAGGATATCGACGGCTTGCTGTTGATTTTGAACACTGTGGGGGGTGACGTGGAGGCGGGGCTTGCCATCGCCGAGTTGATTGCGGGGATGACAAAACCCACGGTTTCACTGGTGTTGGGCGGGGGACACTCCATCGGCGTACCCCTTGCGGTGGCGGCAAAAAAAAGCTTTATCGCCCCCTCCGCGACAATGACAGTCCACCCCGTCCGCATGACGGGCATGGTGCTCGGGGTGTCCCAAACTTTGGCGTATTTTGAGCGTATGCAGGAGCGAATTGTGCGTTTTGTGGCGGAACATTCTCGGATGAACGGCGACCGTTTCCGCGAGTTGATGCTTGCCACGGGGCAATTGGTACTGGATGTCGGCACGTCTCTCAGCGGCGAGGACGCGGTGAACGAGGGCTTAATTGACAGCGTTGGAGCGTTGAGTGACGCGTTGGGGGAATTGGTGAGGCAGGTTGACGCAGAGCAGCCTAAAGCTTAAAGGGCAGTGAAGAATTATAGTCTCCTAACTTGAAAATCGACTATAGGTGTAAGGGTACAAAAGCAAAAAATGGAGCAGTGCAAAGTTGCTGCTCCATTAAGTCACGCCAAAAATGACTATATCACGACCCGTAGCTATCCCTGTTAAGCAGGTTATTCAGTTGGTCGTTTTCAAGGCAAACTCCAATACCGTCAACCACGCAGTCAAGGGGATTTTCCGCAATGTGTACGGGAATTTTCGTTTCGATGCTGATGAGCTTATCAAGTCCCCGAAGCAACGCGCCGCCGCCTGAAAGTGTGATACCGTTGTCGATGATGTCCGCGGCGAGTTCGGGAGGGGTTTTCTCCAGTGTGGTGCGGATTGCGTCCAAAATCTGTCCCACCACGTCGGAGAGTGCCTCACGGATTTCGTCACTGGTAATCTCCACGTTTTTGGGCAGACCGTCCATTAGATTGCGCCCTTTGATGTTTATGGATCCCTCGCCGTCGTAAGGATAGGCAGATCCCAACGTGACCTTGATGTCCTCCGCTGTGCGCTCGCCGATTAGGAGATTGTACTTTTTCTTTATATACGTCACGATTGCCTCGTCAAAGCTGTCGCCGGCAACGCGTGCGGAATGGGCTGTAACCACGTCTCCAAGGGAGATGACCGCCACCTCGCTTGTGCCGCCGCCGATGTCCACAATCATAGAGCCGGTGGGTTCACTCACGGGCAGTGAGGCGCCGATTGCTGCCGCCATTGGTTCTTCAAGGAGGGAAACCGTCTTTGCCCCCGCGCTTTTCGCCGCATCATGGACAGCGCGCATCTCAACGCCTGTAACGCCGCTGGGTACACAAATCATCACTCTCGCCCGGGATAGGGGGGAGTTACTGATTGCCTTTTTTATGAAAGACTTGAGCATATCCGCTGTGATATCAAAGTCGGCAATAACGCCGTCCTTGAGGGGACGCACTGCCTTGATTGAGCCGGGCGTGCGTCCAATCATTTCTTTCGCGGCGGTACCAACAGCGACCACGCGCATGGGATTATGCCGCTGATCCACGGCGACTACAGACGGCTCACGGATGATTATCCCTTTACCCTTGACGAAAACGAGGGTATTTGCTGTTCCTAAATCAATTCCAATATCCTGTGTAAATAACATTTTTTGAGTCCTTTCAGCCACAAAGGGTGATTGTGTATGTTAGTATGCGCTTTTGCTTGAATATTATAGCATTTTATGGAGATTTTTGCAAGTGGCTATGCAAAAAGTTTGCCGAAAGAAAAAATATCATCTTGACAATTCAGAGCTTAAAGAGTAAAATATTAGAGCTTGTCTGAAAATTAAAAAGCACCGGATATTTTGAGGTAAAACGGAGCAAAACGAGAAGAAAAGCGCATGAATACTTTCGTATTCCGACGAGTTTCAACGATGTTGCAGCCTGTTTTAGCCAAAATAGACAAGTTTTTTATTTTTCAGACAACACATAGGCACAACCTGATCATGAAAGTGAGTTAAAAAAATGTTACTGACACTGGACATAGGAAACACCCAAATAAACATAGGGGTTTGGGAAGGGGACGTGATGCGCTTCTCGGCGTGTTTAGCGACGGATCGCGGACGAACAGGCGACCAATACGCTCTGGAAATCAAGATGATGTTGGAGAGCAGCGGTATTTTCGCCGACAAGTTGCGCGGCAGCGCAATCTCAAGCGTCGTCCCTGAACTCACGCCTATGCTCACACAGGCGGCGGGTTTTTTCATTGAAAAACAACCAATAGTACTGGGGCCGGGGGTAAAAACGGGGCTGCACATCAAGGTGGACAACCCTGCGCAAGTCGGCGCGGACATGGTTGCCGCTGCGGTTTCTGCCAAAGAACGCTATCCTCTGCCCTGCCTGATTGCGGATTTGGGTACCGCCACAAAGCTCATTGTATTGGACGCAAAAGGTGCGTTCTGCGGCTGCGCCATAGCCCCCGGGGTGGGCATTTCCCTTGACGCTCTCAGCGCGAGGGCGAGTCAACTGCCCGCTATCAGCTTCGCCAATCTGGGACGCTCCATCGGCACGAACACTGTGGACAGTATGCGCTCGGGCATTGTTTACGGCACTGCCGCTATGCTCGACGGCATGACACAGCGCATGGAAAATGAGCTGCGTTTTGGCTATAGCAACAAGAGTGACGCCGCTGTCAGCGAGGGTTTTAGCTCCCTTGTTGCTACCGGCGGACTTTCGGAAAACATTGTCAAACACTGTGTTCACAACTTTCGCCACGAGCCTGACTTGGTGCTTGACGGTTTGCGGCGGGTTTATAACCGGGCGCAGGAGGATGGTTGATCTTGACAACGTACTCCCCGTCATTGACGATAATAGCGGTAAAGTTTTAGCATCCATACAAAACACATACGGTTTATCACAGGAACTCTCCTATAAACTGTACCAAAATTTGTGGATATTCACACATGGAATTGCCTGTTTATACGCAACAGGCGTAAGCCAATTAACCGAAGAGGAAGCAAGTGCGCGGCTGACCGAGGTGTTTACCGGATTGCTAATCCAAATCAAAATCGAGGGTAAGAAAGATGATTGAAATCACAAACATGACAAAAACATATGGCACGGGCGACAACGCAACCGCCGCCTTAAAGGGCGTATCCCTTACAATCAATGACGGCGACTTTGTTGTTTTATTAGGAGCATCGGGTTCGGGGAAGTCTACCCTGCTGCATACGGCATCGGGTTTGGAACGCCCGAACAGCGGTTCGGTCAAGTATGACGGCATGGATATTACCGCTCTGTCCGACGATGAGCTGACAAAGTTCCGAAAAGAAAAAGTCGGATTTATCTTTCAGCAGTATTATTTACTCCCGAATTTGAACGTGGATAAAAACGTGAAGATGGGCGCGGACTTGGCGGGCAATCGTGATTACCGCAAAATCATCGAAGCTGTCGGATTGATTGACAAACTTTATAAATTCCCATCTGAACTTTCGGGAGGAGAACAACAGCGCGTGTCGATTGCCAGAGCGTTGGCGAAGAAGCCGCAGGTCATGTTTCTCGATGAGCCGACCGGTGCATTAGACGAGGAAACCGGACGGCAGGTTCTTGATTACACCTGCAAAATGCAGAAAGAATCGGGCTTTATCATGGTTATGGTTACACACAACAGCAACATTGCGGAAATGGCGGATACTGTCGTTAAAATGAACAGCGGGAAAATCGTCGAATCTTACAGCAACCCAAACCGTAAAACCGCTTATGAGATTGGGTGGTGAGAATATGATTATAAGCATAAAAAGCGTTACCAAACTGCTCGGTGTTCTCGTTATGTGCGCCTGTGCAGTTTTAGTTTGCACATTATTCCTAAATTACAATATTGATCTGCAACGAATTAAAGAACAGATAACTACCCCGGAAACATTGCTTATTTTCGATGCAACGGTTTCCGCCGGAAATATGATCGGCGCCGTAACAGGCGGCGCGCTTGCGCTGACTACGATAGTTATGTTGTTATTCTATATTAAGCATTATATCGACACAAACAAACCTCAGCTTGGAATCTTAAAAGCACTGGGATATTCAAACCGGAAAATCGCAACCGATTTTTGGGTGTTCGGGTTGAGTGTGTTTGCGGGGGCGGTCTTTGGATTCGTCTTGGCGTTTGCACTCATGCCCGTATTTTACAGGAATGACGGTGTTCTTCCTGATGTTTCGGTGCATTTTAACCCGGAGTTAGTGGTGTATCTTATTATTTTTCCCACAATAGTATTTTCCGCGCTGTCAATCCTATACAGCTACCGAAAGTTAAAGCGCCCGCC
>WRKY01000082.1 GCA_009777895.1 Oscillospiraceae bacterium | reverse complement strand
TGTTGAAACAAATAAGTGCAGCCGATGCTCCGCCGCCAACGGCACCCGTTCTCTGAACACTATTGCCCATAAGTGGTCGGAATACAAAGTAAAGACCAAGGCGACGGCGAAAAAGGCGGGCGTGGAGGAGCGTACTTGTTCGGTGTGTAAAGCCGTTAACACACGGGAAATCCCCATGCTGACGGTAAAACCAGGCACTAAGGAGATTCCTAAGGACAAGATTTTCGCCAAGCCCGAGAAGGTGACCCTCACCGCGCCTAAGGGGACGACCCTCTACTACACCACTGACGGTAAGACCACCCCCACCACCAAGACGAAAACAAAAGTAAGCGGCGGCACAACAAAAACTATCACCATCAGCAAAAAGACCTCTGTGTGGGTTGTTGCAAAGGCAAGCGGGAAGAGCGTCAGCGGCGTTACAAAACGTGTCTATAAAGTCAAGACCGCTACACCGACCAACAAGGAAGCACCCAAAAGCGCCACGGTGAAAAACGGGCAAAAAATCGTCCTCACCGCGCCCAAGAATACCACGCTGTACTACACTGTGGACGGCAAAACCACTCCCACTACCAAAACGAAAACCAAGGTAGCGCCAGGGAAAACTAAATCTATCACCATCAAGAACAACACCAAGTTGCAGGTCGTCGCCGTGAAGAGCGGACAAGAACCGAGCAAGGTTGCGGTTCGCAATTATAAGGTCAAGACCGCTGCACCGACCAACAAGGAAGCACCCAAAAGCGCTACGGTTAAAAAGGGGCAAAAAATCGTCCTCGCCGCGCCCAAGAACACCACGCTGTACTACACTGTGGACGGTAAGACCACTCCCACTACCAAAACAAAAACCAAGGTAGCGCCAGGGAAAACTAAATCTATCACCATCAAGAACAACACCAAGTTGCAGGTCATCGCCGTGAAGAGCGGACAAGAACCAAGCAAGGTTGCGGTTCGCAATTATAAGGTCAAATAGGGCAAAAACAAGCGTAAAAATCAAAAAAGCGGTAACATTTGTTGCCGCTTTTTCCAAAGGAGTGTATTATTATGCGTGCTGTGATCCAGCGAGTGAGCAAGTCGCGGGTTGTGGTTGATGGCAATTGTGTTGGCGAGATTGGCGCGGGGCTGTGTGTCCTGCTGTGCGCCATGGATGGGGATACACAGGAGCAAGCGCGGGTTTTGGCGAAAAAAATCGCCCAACTGCGTATTTTCTGCGACGAAAACGCTAAGATGAACCTTGATATAAGACAAATTGGCGGCGGTGTACTGTTGATTTCCCAGTTCACCCTAGCCGCTGATACCCGCAAAGGCAACCGCCCCAGTTTCACAAACGCCGCACCTCCAAACCTCGCCAAGTCCTACTATGAGGATTTTGCGGATTTATTGCGTGAAAACGGCGTTGCCAAAGTTGAAACGGGGATTTTCGCCGCTGATATGCAGGTGGAGATTGTTAATGACGGACCTGTAACGATTTGCCTAGATACGGATTTGTTGGGAAAGAAATAGGGCGGTTGCGGACAACCTCCCTAAAAAATGAGCTGTCTAGCATTCTTAAAGCACGTACAAGGCAATACACAAAAAATGGCAGACAGAGGCGGCAAGCACAAACAGATGGAAAACGCTGTGCATATACCGCTTTTTGCGTCCAAAATTGTAAATCACCGCGCCGATACTATACAGGACACCCCCGCCCAAGAACAGTACAGTTCCCATAGGTCCAAGGGCTATGATTACGATGTTGATGATGAAAATCAAACTCCAACTGATACCGATATAACACGCCATGGAAAGACGACGGTATTTTTGCAGATCAATGGCTGTCATAACGATGGCAAAAGTGACCGTCACCCAACAAAACACCAATCCCGCCCAACCGATGAATGGGTTTATCTTCACCACCGCGCACACGGCAATTGGGGTATATGTACCGGCAATCATGACATAGACAGCGCAGTGATCAAGCACCTGCATGACCTTTTTTCCTATGCTCGGCAGCAAACCGTGGTAGATGCTTGACATAGTGTAGAGCAGAATAACGGAGCCGCCATACACCGTGCTGGTCACAATGCCGCGTACATCGCCGTTAACCACAGCGATACAACAGCAAACAACGAGAAAAACGATGCCGAACACCGCGCCGATAATATGGCTAACCATATTAAAAATTTCCTCGCCGCGCGTATAATCCGGCATGGCGCGCTCCTGTAATTTTGTGCTTTTCATGGGGAATCCTCCTAAAAATTAATACTTGGGCGATGTTGAAAAGATGCTGCCGTATGCAATTTCGCAGGTCAGCACTCTTGTCGCTCGCCTCGCCCTTTTCGCCGTTTCAAATAGACTGCGCTGTTGCCCGCCAAATTCAGGGAAATACTTTGCCCGAAGCCGTGCATGGGGACGTTTTCGGCGCGAACACTGGCGGATGTCCCCGCGCCTGTGCCGCCAAATTCAGGGGCGTCGGAGTTAAACACCACGCGGTAAAGCCCCTCGCGGGGTACGCCCACACGGTAGTCACAGCGGAAAACGGTGGTTAGATTGCACACGCAGATAATCTCCTCACCCTCATCGTCCACGCGGCGAAAGGCGATGACACTGTTGGAATTGTCGTCGCTGATAATCCAGGAAAAGCCGTCCCAGTCGTAGTCAATCTGCCACAGGGGAGCGTTTTTTTTGTAGAACTCGTTGAGGGCGGCGACATAATTTTTCAGCTGTCGGTGGGCATCGAATTCCAATAAATTCCAATCAAGCTCTTTTTGATAGTCCCACTCGATGAACTGACCGAATTCCTGTCCCATGAAAAGGAGCTTTTTCCCAGGATGTGCCATTTTATATCCCAAGAACGCACGCACACCTGCGAATTTTTCAGTGTATGAACCGGGCATTTTGTTCAGCAATGAACCCTTGCCGTGTACCACCTCGTCGTGGGATATGGGCAGAACAAAGTTCTCGCTAAAAGCGTAGAAAAACGAGAACGTGAGAGCATCGTGATTGAATTTTCGGAAGTAGCTGTCCAAGGAAAAATAGCGCAAACAGTCGTTCATCCAACCCATGTTCCACTTAAAGTTGAAGCCCAGACCGCCCATCTCTTGGGGTTTTGATACTAAGGGCCAGGAGGTGCTCTCTTCGGCAATCATCATCACCCCGGGGAAGTCGCAGAACACCGCCGCGTTGAGTTTGCGCAGGAATTTTACAGCGTCCAAATTCTCGTTCCCGCCATGGATATTGGGACGCCACTGCCCCTCCTTGCGGTTGTAATCTAAGTACAGCATACTGGCGACAGCGTCCACTCGCAAACCGTCAATGTGGTAGTTTTCGAACCAGTTAATCGCTGACGAAATCAAGAAACTTTGCACCTCTGGGCGACCGTAATCGAATATTTTCGTACCCCACTCTAAGTGCTCGCCCCGCTCTTTGTCGGGGTATTCGTAACAGCTACCGCCGTCAAAGAGACTCAGCCCGTACTCGTCCTTTGGAAAGTGGGCGGGTACCCAATCCAGTATCACGCCGATACCTGCGGCGTGCATTTTGTTGACGAAATACATGAAGTCCTCTGGAGTGCCGTAGCGGCTTGTGGGGGCGAAATATCCCGTGACCTGGTAACCCCAACTGCCCTCGAACGGGTATTCGCAGATGGGCATCAGCTCCACGTGGGTGTATTGCATTTCTTTGAGGTAGTCCGCCAATTGGTCGGCACATTGGCGATAGGTCAGCGGGTTGCCGTCGGCGTGGACGCGCCATGAGCCAAGGTGTAGTTCATATATGTTCACGGGAGCAGTATAAGGGCTAGCGCAGACGCGTTTGCGCATCCAATTTCCGTCGCTCCACTTGAACTTGGGCAGTTCATAGAACTTTGACGCGGTTCCGGGACGGGTTTCGCTGTGAAAGGCATACGGGTCGCACTTCAGTGGCAGCCACTCGCCATACATATCTTGGATTTTGTACTTATAGGCTGCGAACTGGTGGACTAGGGCTTCAGAGCTTTTGCCGGAATTCTCGGCAACATCGCCTATAATGCACTCCCAAACACCGTTTTTGCTGATTTTTTCCATGGGGATACCCACATCCCAACCGCAAAAATCTCCAACAAGACGAACCTCCCGCGCCTTAGGAGCCCATGTGCGGAAAGCAAACCGCCCGTCATCTTGGCGATGAGCTCCTAAAAGGTGGTGCGCATAGGCGTTGTTACCCTGATGAAAAAGGTATATGGGGTATTCGTTGTTTGGCATTGCCAGTCCTCACTTTTATAGTCGATTAACTTGAAAATGGGCTCAGGATTTGCGGGAATATTTTTCGACTGGCAAAGAAGAAAGCGCAGGAATACTTTCGTATTGCGAGCATTTTTGACGACGTCAGATGGAAAATAGACCGCAAAGACCAGTTGACTTTCATGTTAGGAGACTATATTATATCAATCGCGACAGGCTTTGTCGATGGGAAAAGGGGGATACTCACCTATCTCACAGACAAAAAAAGCGGAACCCAAACCACATCGCCTGAATTCACCTGCCTGTTTTCTAAGTCCGCCTCTAGAAATTGATGTTTCTGATTATATCCTGTGCGGCAATAAACAGATGATTCCCGCCCATGAGGCTTTCTAGTACACCAAAAAGGCGTTCAAACAACTCCTTTAGGATTGGCGTCAGCGCAATCATCCACTTCACCCTTTCTTTATAGTCTATATAACCTACTGAACACAGCTTCTTAGATACACTCACACAAGCTACCGCCAAAGCTAAGACGATAGCTTGCGTTGAACTCGGTTACTGAATTAGTCGAACCAACTGCCGATTGTTTCGAGGATTTTCTGAATCAGCGCAGTAAACACATCAGACACACCTGTGACCTCTGTTTGGATTCCGAACCACTCAGCGATGTTGCTGAAAAATGCACTCATTAGTATTCTCCTTTCTTAATTTTGTTTGTACAGCCATTAGTCTGTGATTTCCGCTTCCGAATCTCCGCCAAAGGCTCCGGCGATCTGCTCGAAAATCGCTTGGAAAAACTCAATAATCGTCATCCAAAAACCAACGCCGTTTTCCTTGAAAGAACGCTCCGTAAACAGAAAGTTCAAAAGCTCTGCAAGACCTTCAAAATTCATAGTGTTGCCCCTTTCAAAAATATTATAACGATATTATACAGTGTTTTGGATAATTTTTGTTTCCAAAAAAGAAATATGAACAACTTTTTGCAATTTTTTTCTTTACAATCCAGTAAATATGCATTATAATATTCGTATAAGTGATTTTTACGGTACAAATTACCAATATTTGGAGAAAAAATGCTTCGAGCCTTACAGATAAAAAACGCCTTTGAGAGAGCCGCCGCACTACTTTGGGCACGGCGTGCCGCCCTTGACGGGATTAACGTTTTCCCCGTTGCAGACGGCGATACGGGCAGCAATATGTATCACACAATGAACGCCGCCGCCGGAGCGTTGTCCGGCATTGACGAGAATTGCGCCGCCTATGACGCGTTGCACAGGGCGGCACAGGCGGCACTTTACGCCGGCAGCGGAAATTCCGGCGTGATTTTGTCGGTGATGCTAGGTGCCTTTGCAAATTGCGTTGCTCACTGCGCAACACTCTCTGCGCAGGACATCGTGAGGGGCTTTACAGACGCTGCGAAAGCGGGTTACAAAGCCGTTGAAAATCCCGTGGACGGCACCATGCTCACCGTGGCAAACGCGGTTTCACAAAGTTTGAGCAACCGCCAATTTGATAGCGTTGAGGAAGTCCTGACGGTATCTCTAAACGCCGCCTGTCATGCCCTCGCTCTTACCCAACACCAACTGCCGGCGCTTGAAAAAGCAGGGGTTGTGGACGCGGGAGGGTTGGGGCTGTGCTTGATATTGGAGGGACTTTTGGGAGCCAGTGATGAGGATAATAATGTCGCGTTAAGTGCCCAAGCGGCAAGCAAGACGACGTTTCATAATGGCGGAAAAATCAATAAGCCGGGGAAAAAATCCCCCATATACTGCGTGGATTTTCTCCTGAAGCCTGTTGCTGACCGTGCAACGCTCCAAAACTTCCTAGTAAAAAACAGCGAAAGTTTGGTAGTCACAGAGTATAACGGGATAGTAAAGGTCCACTTGCATTGTCACAATCCTGACGATATATTCGACAAAACCGCCAAATACGGCGATATTATTTCTGAAAATATCGACATGATATAGGAGGTGATGGCGTGATATATCTAGAACTTTTTCTTGCGTTTTTCTGGGTGAGCCTGACCTCATTCGGCGGAGGATACGCCGCCCTCGCGCCAATCGAAGAGCAGACAGTGGGGCGAGGATGGCTTGGCACGGAGGAATTTGCGGACTTGCTAGCAATCTCCCAAAGCACGCCCGGACCAATCGGCATCAACGCTGCAACTTTCGTCGGCGCAAAAGTTGCGGGAGTATTGGGGTCTGTGTGTGCCACGGCGGGCTTTGTCCTGCCCTCATTCGTTATCATGCTGACCCTCGCCGTCCTCTACCGGAAATACAGCGAACTCAAAGGTGTGAAGTACGCCCTTAGGGGACTGCGCCCCGCATCGGTAGGGCTGATTGCAGCGGCGGGGGTGTCTCTCTTTCTCGCCGTGCTGTTCGCCGAGGGTTTCATCTTCAGCGCGGATGTCATGGCGGGCTTGGTAATTTTCGCACTCGCCTTATTAGCGCTGCGCCTGTTCAAGCTCAATCAGGCTTATGTGATACTCACTTGCGGCGGGGGGGGGGGCTTTTGGGCGTGGGTTTTCTCCCTGCCGGCTT
>WRKY01000081.1 GCA_009777895.1 Oscillospiraceae bacterium | reverse complement strand
TGCTTGCTTGCTTGCTTGCTAATAGTGTAGCACATTTCCATGGACGCGTCAAGCCTTTCGTGTAGATTTTTTGTGAACTTTTGGGAGGAGGAAATGGGAGCTTTAGGGGAGGTTCAAGAGTGAGTGCTATTATACAGGAATAAAACGGAAATGTCAAGGGGGTGGTTAACCACTTTAAATTTCCCAATCCTCACCGCCCAATCGCGCAGAAAGCTCTCGCAGTTTTTCGCGGCGCAGGTCGTAATCGGGCAGGACAGAACGCACCACAGCGTAAAATGCGGGGGAGTGGTTCATCTCTTTTATGTGCGCCAACTCGTGCCCCACCACGCCGTCGATAACGTCGTCCTGCGCCATACACAGCCGCCATGAAAAATTCGGTTATAGACGGGACAGCACGCCTTTGGCGGCGTAAGCTTTGAGCAACTCCCCCAACGTTTTTGGGCATCGGTGACTTTAACGCTGTTAGGAATATCTCCCATAATTTTTGAAAAATACTCCACCCGATGAGCGAGGTGATTTTTTGCGCAGATTTTATAAAGGCGAATCACGTTGTACTTCAACTCGTCCTTATCTAAGTTCAGCGGGAAGTGAAAACCTTCCTCATCCCGCCAAATCCGTTTACTATTGCTGTCCCCGAGGATGGGGTATTGCGTCCCGCGCCACAGCAATGACGAGCCGTAATCTACCGTGAACTCACGCTTTTTCGCCGACTGTTTTTGGGTTGCGGCGATTTTTTCGCCAATCCATTTTCCCTTTGATTTTACAAATCTATCAATTTCATCCTGCACCAAATTAAGGGGCGCCCGCACCTCAACCGTGCCGTCTTTGATGTATATGCCGATACTCTTGCGCTTTTGGCGTGTGAGGGTGTAGGTCATGTGATTTACTTTCTCCTTTGAGGAATCCTTGGTTTCACTACTCTTTGGTAAGTATATCATATAATTTGACCCTTTACAAGCTATTCGGCAATAATGCTAGACAAAGACAAATGTGAAATGAGTTGGTTACATATTCTTGCCACGTTGACTGATATAGGCTATGTTATGCAGGACTGTTGGCGGTTATCTTTTGGGAGACAGGCTGCTTGAGATTGGTGGCGCGCTATCGAAACGCTATAAGGAAATCGCCTATCCCGTAATCAAGAAGCTGTCAAAAGAACTTGTTTGTTACTGATGCCGTGAAAAAACCATTCGCCGCTAAAATGATGATTAAGAATGGAGAACGTCGTCCATGTTTGTCTAGCAGACACCAAAAAGCAACGCGCAGACATCCTACCCATTGCTTGATGTATTTTTGTTACGGCGCGATTAGATAGCGCGTTGAACCTTGCCCGAACGCAGACAACGTGTGCAGGCATATACCCTTTTGGGTGAGCCGGCGACAATCGCCTTGACGCGTTGGATGTTGGGTTTCCAGACACGGTTGGAGCGGCGGTGGGAGTGGGAAACTTTTATACCAAAGGAAACGCCCTTGCCGCAGAAATCACATTTAGCCATTTTTTTACCTCCATTCAAAACGTGCTAGGGTATTATAGCACATGAGGGGGGCGTATGTCAAGAGGTTTTTTCGCCCAGGAGTGGACACAGTGCGCACATTATAAAAAGTCCAAAACAGAGAAAGGCAACTCGCGTGAATTCTTATCACGGTTACGCCTAAAATTCATTTTTGCCACGCCGAAAGCATTGTAAGCGTCGGCAAAAACTGTCAAGACGGCTTTTAGGGTTTCGAGTTTTCGAGGGAAACAACGACTTCGCCGCCTTAAAATGGGAATATAGTGCCGCAAATCGGCGTTGATACTCTCGACGTTGTGGGTATCTTTTTTATCGCGAATATTTCGCACATGCTCCGCGCCGTAATAATCTACGTCAAGGTAGCCGTGATAGCCGTCTGAACAGTATTTTTTAGCCTTGGGCGCACTGTCAACCATCTCCTGAATGCGCCATGGACACTTGTCGCGAGCAACGCAAAAAGCCTGTATCTGCCTAGGTTCCGGGCTGATCATGGTCATGATATAAACGTTCTCGCGAGTTTTGGTTTTGGCTTAAACGTAAATTGCGTGATATTTTGCCTCAATTTGATTCTCTTGATGAATCTATTAGGTTTGCTTTTCAAGTTAGTTGAGTATAACTTAGAATGGGATGCTTAATAACGTTTCTCGTCAACGCAAGCAGTTAATAATTACAACCCCGTACCCTGAATCCTCCCTCCTGAACCCCTCAATTTGCACATTCCTCGCCAAATATGCTATAATATAGCCATGCAGAACGCATACACAAATCTAATAATCACCCTGCCCGAACTTGCCGCCTTGCCCGCGGTGATGAAGACAGGCGCGGTGGGAATAACCGGTATTTACAGCGTACACAAAGCGCATTTGTGTGCGTCGTTGTGCTCTGTTTTGAAAAAAACGGCAATCTTACTTGTTCCCGACGAAGGGTCAGGGGCGAGGGTTTGCGCGGATATGTGTGCTATGGGCTGTACCGCCATGCTCTATCCTGCCCGGGAAAATGCCGTCGCCGATGTCCATTCCCGGGAGTATGAACAAAAACGCATTGGTGTTTTGACCGCTATCTTGCGGGGTGACTGCACCGCCGTGGTCTGTACCCCCGAAGCGGCAGCGCAGATCACCCAATCCCCCGGACAGCTGAAAGACGCGTGCTTGGAGTTGGAAGTGGGCAAAGAATATTCGTTAGAGCAGTTGAATGTACGGCTTGCGGATGCAGGCTATTCTCGCTGTGAACAGGTGGAGGGAGCGGGACAATACTGTATTCGCGGCGGGATTTT
Source organism: Oscillospiraceae bacterium (assembly GCA_009777895.1). Lineage (GTDB taxonomy): Bacteria > Bacillota > Clostridia > Oscillospirales > Acutalibacteraceae > WRKY01. The sequence continues at coordinate 4,208 of WRKY01000081.1, read as the reverse complement.
GGATATATTCCCCCCCAGTTCTCTCTTGCCCTATCGAATTGACTTTTGGGGCGACACACTGGATTCCCTTGCCACATTTGATCCACAGACCCAACGCCGCAACGAACCCGTCGACAGTGTTCAAATCCCTCCCGCCCTAGAGGCGGCAATCAATAAACAGGATACAGCTGACAGTGATTCGCCCATATCTGCTAAATATACCATTTTTGACTATATGCCAAAGGCATTTTTATGTGTCAGTGAGAGCTTTTCCGTGAGAGAAAGCTTCAAAGCCGCCCGGGAACTTTTGGAGAAATTGGCGGCGAGCGAGCTTGAGGCAGGGGCTAAAACAAAAGCCGTCAAGGGACTTCTGGCACAGCAAATTTTGGACTGGGACGACCTCTTGAGTCAATACGAAAAACGCCCTATCGTCTATATGGATACCTTTCCGCGCGGCTCTTTTGACACGCCGGTACGAGAATTATTCACCGTAAACGCCCGCCAACCCGCCCCTTGGAGCGGTTCATTGGGCGTACTGTTGGAGGACATCCGCCCTCTTTTGAATCTGCCCGAACAGCGTGTGTGTGTCATTGCATTGACAGCAAAAGCGGCGCGTTCCATTGCGGGAGATTTGGCAGGTGAGGGCATTCCCGCTGTATTTTACGAGGAGATCCCTCCGGAATTTTTGCCGGGGACGGTGAGCGTTTTACACGGCGGCTTGAGCGGCGGTTTGGGTTATGAGGGCGGGTTTACCCTCTTTACGACCACACAAAAATTCGCAGACGCCGGGCGGCGGCACAGAACAAAAAAGCGCAGCGCTAAAAACGCGTTTACGGGCATTGAGGAGCTGCGCAAGGGGGATTATGTCGTCCACCAAACCCACGGCATTGGTATTTTCGACGGCGTTCAACGTATTGAGGCGGGCGGCGCGATTAAAGACTATATCAAAATTTCTTACGATAAGCGGGACGTGCTTTATCTCCCCGTTACCCAACTTGATCAGGTGACTAAATATATCGGTCCTCACAGCGACGAGCGCCCTGTGAAGCTCTCTCGCTTGGGAGGGACGGATTGGGAACGAAGCAAGGCGAAGGCTCGCGGTGCAGCGAAGGATATCGCCGAAAAGCTCGTTGAGATGTACGCAAAGCGGGCGAATTCCAAAGGGCATCAGTTCGCCAAAGACGACGAATTGCAGCAGGATTTCGCCGCCCGTTTTCCATTCCAAGAAACCTCCGACCAACTGCGTTCAATCCACGAGGTGAAGGTTGACATGGAGCGCCCTCACCCCATGGACCGCTTGCTCTGCGGAGACGTGGGTTTCGGCAAAACCGAGGTGGCATTGCGGGCGGCGTTCAAGTGTTGCAGTGAGGGGAAACAATGCGCAATCCTAGTCCCGACAACGATTTTGGCGCTTCAGCACTTTCGCACAGCAAAAAGCCGCTTTGAGGGCTTCCCTATAGACATTCGTATGCTCTCCCGATTCGTCCCTCTGACGGAGCAAAAACAAACTATCGCGGGGCTGAAGCGGGGCAATATTGAACTGGTAATCGGTACTCACCGCCTACTGAACAGAACCTTGAAATTCAAAGATTTGGGACTTCTCATCGTTGACGAGGAACAGCGTTTCGGCACACTGCAAAAGGAACTTCTCAAGGAGAAATTCCCCGGGGTAGACGTGCTGACACTCACCGCCACCCCAATCCCGCGTACCCTGAACATGGCAATGAGCGGTGTGCGGGATATGTCCGTATTGGAGGATTCGCCCCAGGACAGACATCCTGTCCAAACCTATGTTTTGGAGCATCATTGGGGACAGCTTGCCCAGGCGATGCAAATAGAGCTGCGCCGGGGCGGACAGGTCTATTACCTCCACAACCGCGTGGAGAGCATCTACACAACTGCGGCGAAAATACAGGAAATGCTCCCCGAGGCGCGAATCGGCGTGGGACACGGCAAGATGAACGAACAGGATTTGTCCGATGTCTGGCGCAGACTACTGGAGGGAGACGTTGACATTTTGGTCTGTACCACAATTATTGAGGCGGGGGTTGACGTACCAAACGTGAATACACTCATCGTTGAGGATGCGGACAAATTCGGACTTGCTCAGCTACACCAAATTCGCGGACGTGTGGGCAGAAGCTCCCGCCGAGCCACAGCCTATTTCACCTTTAGGCGTGGAAAACAACTCACGGAAATTGCCTATCGCCGACTGTCGGCAATCCGTGAATACACCCAATTCGGCAGTGGATTCGCCATCGCCATGCGGGATCTTGAGCTGCGCGGCGCGGGAAATATCCTGGGCGCTCAACAGAGCGGTCATGTACACGCGGTGGGTTATGAGATGTATTTGCGCATCATCGGGGAGGCGGTGCGGGAACTGAAAGGCGAAGCAGCCCCTGAAGTGCACGAGCCCTGCCTTATCGACCTGCCTGTGGATGCCCATATCCCGGAGGAATATATCAGCTCAATCCCCCAACGTCTGGGGATTTACCGCCGTATAGCCGAAATTCGCTGTCAGGAGGATGCGCACGACGTGTTGGACGAACTCCTCGACAGTTTCGGCGAACCTCCCGCCGCGCTCATGGGGCTGATCAAGATCGCCCTTGTCCGCGCCAAAGCGGAACACGTTGATATTTATGAAATTCGCAAAGACAACCAACGGCTTGTGCTCTACCTGCGCAACATTGACCCTGGGGCGTTTCAGCGCTTGGGGGCGGCGTTTACCAACCGCGTCACAATCAGCGCAAAAGGCTTCATCGCCCTGCGCCTGTTACCCGAGGATAAACCTTTGGAGATTTTGGAGTGTGCTTTGGAGCTTTTGGCGGGAAATTGAGAATGCACCAAATGCGCTATTCTTGTTTTCCGCGTCAACAAGCTTAAAACAAAGGACTTGCCATGAAAATAATCATCGCGCCCGACTCCTTCAAGGGTACACTCACGGCGCAAGAGGTCTGTGAAATCGCGTCAGCAACACTTGCCAGGGCGCTACCAAACGCCCAAATCCATACGCTGCCCCTTGCCGACGGCGGGGAGGGTATAGTGGCGGCGTACCACGCGCTTTTCGGCGGCACATTATACCGCCATGAGGTGAGCGATCCTTTTGGCGGCAGGGTTAAGGCGCAATGGCTGCTGTTACCAGACGGAACTGCCGTGTTGGAAACGGCCTCATGCGCGGGGTTGGAGTTGGCGCGCTCTCATGGGCTGAACCCGGAAAAAACAACTACACGTGGCTTGGGCGAATTGATGCTAACCGCGCTGAAAAACAAGGCAAAGAGGGTACTGCTAGGGTTAGGCGGCAGTGCTACAAACGATGGCGGCTGCGGCATGGCGTACGTCTTGGGATGGCAGTTTCTGAACAGTGCCGGGGAGAATTTTTGCCCGACAGGAGGTACCCTCAAAGATATTTGGGAGATTATTCCGCCGCTGAATCCTTTCCCGCTCCCCGTCATCGCCGCCTGTGACTTGGACGCAACCCTATACGGCGAAAAAGGCGCGGCGTACGTCTACGCCCCGCAAAAAGGCGCGGATGCCACCATGGTAGAACGGCTTGATGATTGCTTGCGCCGCTTGGCGGCAGTACGCAAGCTGTCCGACCCCAACGCCACCTCCTATGGTGCGGCGGGTGGCTTGGGTTTTGGCGTACACGCATTTTTGGGCGGGCGGCTGCGCTCGGGAATCGAGCTGATTTTGGACTATGCGAACTTCGACGCCCTCCTTGAGGGGGCGGATTTCGTGATAACCGCCGAGGGTCGTATGGACTCCCAAACATTGCAGGGCAAAGCTCCTTTTGGCGTGCTCGAGAGGGCAAAACGGCGCGGCGTGAGGGTCTACGGGATTTGCGGCTGTGTGGGTGAGGGCTATGAAAAGCTGTTGGATGCCGGCTTTTCCGCGATTTTCCCTGCTGCTGACGGCAATTGTCCACTTGAGGAACTGCGCCAAACCTGCCGCGAGGATTTACGGCGAGCAGTGGTTTCGCTTGCGAATATAGAGAAATTTGGTTGACTAAAAGATCCCAAAGTGCTATAATACTCACAAAAAAGGGAGTATTTTCGATGAATTGGTATTGGTACTTGATTTTTGGCGGGACGAGCTTTTTCCTGCTCCTGACTTTCGTGGGCGGATATGTGGGCTTTCGCATGGCTCTTTCCCGCCGGGAAAAAAGCGTGGCTGATATGCAGGACGGCGAACCGGGCATGGCGGAACGTGCCGCCGCCCAAGAGGAGGGC
>WRKY01000080.1 GCA_009777895.1 Oscillospiraceae bacterium | reverse complement strand
TTTTACACGTACTGTCCGCTACTGGATACTTCCCAATAAGTCATATCCATCCTCACCAACGCCTGCAATTTTCACGCGACAGTATTTGCCCTCCGCCGCGTCGCCGCTGAAGTAGACAAGAGCGTCGATTTCCGGCGCGTCGTAAACTGTACGCCCGATGTTCACGTCGGCGTATCCGTCGTAATCCTCACAGATAACCTCCAAGGTTTTCCCGATTTTTCCTGCACCGTTCGCCCTAACAATGTCGTTTTGACAGCGCATGAGGATGTCCATCCTCTGGGCGGCAATCTCCTGCAGCACCTGATTTTCCATCTCTGCCGCCGGGGTTCCTTCTTGGGGCGAGTATGTAAAGACTCCCAAACGCTCGAATTTCTGCTCTTTAATAAAGTCGTGTAACAGTGCAAAATCCTCCTGCGTTTCTCCCGGCAAGCCTGTGATAAAGGTGGTGCGAATCGCCGCTTCAGGCAACTTTTCGCGGACTCGCGCTAAGGTTTCCCGAATCTGTGCGCTTGTGCCGCGCCGGTTCATCGTCGTGAGAATGCTGTCGCTGATGTGCTGTAGGGGCATATCGATATATGGCAAAATTTTCTGATCACTAGCCATGGTGTCTAAAAGTTCGTCGGTGATTTTGTCTGGGTAGCAGTAGAGCAGACGAATCCAACGCAAGCCCTCGATGGCGCAAAGCTCACGCAAAAGGGCGGGAAGCTTCAACTCACCGTAAAGGTCAATGCCGTATGCAGTGGTGTCCTGAGCAATGAGTATAAGCTCGGAAACGCCGGCGTTTACAAGGCTTTTTGCCTCCGCTAAGATATCCTCCACAGGCACGGAGCGAAACGCGCCGCGAATGGAGGGGATGGAACAGTAGGCACAGTTGTTGGAGCAACCGTCGGCGATTTTCAGGTACGCCCAATGAGGCGGCGAGGCGAGCAGACGTTTGCCTGTCAGAGGCAGGGCTTCGGGGGCAGTATCCTGGGGCTTTTCGTCATCTTCTTCGTTGCCGTCGTCGGCGTACAGACTGTCAGTCTGTCCTTCAAGGGCACAGCGGACTACTGCTGCGATATCCCCCGCAGCCCAAAGTCCCGCCACAATGTCCGCTTCAGGCAACTCGGCGAGTATCTCATCGCGATACTTTTGTGCCATACAGCCCACCACGATAATTTTGCCGATTTCGCCCTCCTCTTTGAGTTGCGCCATCTCCAAAATGGTGTCTATGGACTCCTGCTTTGCCTGGTCAATAAAGCAGCAGGTATTGATGATTACAGCGTCCGCGCCGTCCGCCACGTGGTCAACAAGGCGAAATCCCGCCTCTTCCAGTTGCGCGAGCATACGTTCCCCGTCCACGAGATTTTTGGGGCAGCCCAGGGACACAAAGCCAATACGTTCGTTCATGAAAATCTCCTCACAGGCGAAAAATGTATTTAGAAGTATAACATATTTGGCGCAAACAGTCAACAAATATTGATTATCTGCGTAATTTATGATATAATTGCCGCGCAGGGCACAGAAATGTGCCGCGCGAATAAGTTCAAGGAGAAACACCATGTCAAAAACCTACTACATCACCACCGCAATCGCCTATACCTCACGCAAACCCCACATAGGCAATAGCTACGAAATCGTGTTGACTGACGCGCTAGCGAGGTTCAAGCGAATGTTGGGGTATGACGTATTCTTTTTGACTGGCACCGATGAACACGGACAGAAAAACGAGGATTGCGCCCATGAGGCGGGGGTCACACCAAAGGAATACGTGGATCTTATCGCGGGGCAAATCCGTGAGATTTGCGACTGTCTGGGCTGTTCATACGACAAATTTATCCGCACCACCGACGGCTACCACGAGCTTGCCGTACAGAAAATCTTCAAAAAACTCTATGAGCAAGGCGACATATACAAGGGCAAATACGAGGGGCTTTACTGTAAGCCCTGCGAGAGCTTTTTCACCGAGTCACAGCTCACCGACGAGGGCAAATGCCCCGATTGCGGACGTGCGGTTTCCCCCGCGACAGAAGAAGCCTATTTTCTGCGCCTGAGTAAATATCAGGAGCGTTTGGAGAAACACATCGAGGAAAATCCCGAATTCATCGTGCCCGAGAGCCGCAAGCGGGAGATGATTAACAACTTCCTCAAGCCGGGACTACAGGATCTGTGCGTCTCGCGCACCTCATTCAGTTGGGGGGTGCCTGTGGATTTCGACCCCGCTCACGTTGTCTATGTCTGGATTGACGCCCTATCCAACTATATCACCGCCTTGGACTACAGCCCCGACGGCAGCGGCGAACTCTACCGCAAATACTGGCCCGCCGACTGCCACGTCATCGGCAAGGACATCCTGCGCTTCCACACAATCTACTGGCCCATTATCCTCATGGCGTTGGGCGAACCTCTGCCAAAGCAGGTTTTCGGTCACCCGTGGCTGTTATTTGGCGCGGAGAAAATGAGCAAATCCACGGGCAATGTGCTTTACGCCGACCACCTTGTCCAAAAACTTGGACGCGACGCGGTGCGTTGGTTCTTGCTCTCGGAGATGCCCTATGGACAGGACGCATCCGTAACTCCCGAACGTATCATCGAGGGTTACAACACAGATCTTGCCAATGTACTGGGCAATTTGGTACAGCGCAGTATCTCCATGGTGGGAAAATATTTCGACGGTATTTTGCCCGCGCCGGAGAATGTCCGCGGGGAATTTGACCGGGAATTGGAACAGACCGCCTTGGCGTGTTTACCAGCGGTAACTGACGCCATGAACAGCTATCACGTAGCGAACGCCTGCGAGATTGTCCTCAACCTTGCCAAGCGCGCCAACAAGTACGTGGACGAAACTCTCCCATGGGTCTTGGCAAAGGACGACACACAGCGGGAGCGTTTGGCTACGGTGATGTATCACCTTATAGAAACCTGCCGCTTTTTGGGTGTTCTTCTTCAGCCTTTTATGCCCGACACAGCGGCGAAAATCCTCGCCCAAATCAATGCTTCCGCCACCGATGTCTCCTCCCTCTCCTCCTTTGACGGCATGATGGCGGGGACAAAACTCGGCACCCCTGAAGCACTCTTTGTGCGTTTGAAGGTTGATGAGGCGTTGGCGGAGATAATGGAGAAATGATTATCTAGATTCTAGAGTGCAGGGGGCGGTAAACCCGTCCCCCTACCAAAATAACCACTTCCATGGGTTTGGAAATAGAGGTGAAAAAATGAAGGACCTAGCAAAAAGCAGGATTTACGCCTGTGTTGCCGTTGTGCTTTATATGTTTGGAACAGTGGATTTCTTTGGCAACGATCTTATTAGTGCATCCTCTTTACTTTTTTCATTGGCTTCTTTTGTGATGCTAGCATTTACCTCTTTGGTGAATACAGGAGAGAAAAAGCTAGGGATTAAAAAGAAAAAAACTACGAAATCTCAAAAAGTCATAGAAGACATAGCTGTATTCTTTATACTCCTCTTTATTTTTTCTATATTGGCATGGGCCTGTATCTCAATTTTTCTGGTTTTCGCCGACGAAAAATACAGTCAGTGGTTTATTGATGTGATGAGTTATCTAAAACCGAACCCCGTTGTGTTATTAATTACAATTTTACTAACTTGTATTGGAATTTTAATTTTCTACATCTTCAGATTCAAAGAATTCATCATCCGCCTAAAAACCCTAAGCAAGGGCTTTGACATAGATCTCCCGCTACTGGCTGTCTCCGAACTTTTCGCTGTCATATGTTTGGTCGTTACTGTAGTTTCCGCAGCTTTGCCCTTTGGATTGAATATGCTTTACGAGTCGGAGATAAAAATCCCATGGCAAGGTTTTGCAGGCTTGATTGCCGCACTGCTTTTCAACACATTTTGCCTGTTCAACACCGCAAAAAAACTTGCTCCTCACTACACAGAACCCCAACTCGACACAACAGATGACATTGAAACTAAACATGAGAAAGGACGCGAGAGCTAGACGCAAGAAATTTCCCAAACATTTTGTATGCGAATCCTCTCGCGCATGGTACAAACAATGAAACGCCCAACAGCAACACGCATAATCGCGATAATCCTCGCCATCCTCATGGCGGCGGGAGCAATCGCCGTCTTGGCGACAGTATTTTCCGGCGATGTCCATGCAATGTCGCCAATCCGCCCTGAAGAGCTGCTAGACACTCCCGCAATACCAGATGGAGAAAACGGCATAAGTAACCTGCCCGCAACGGGCTTCTCCGACGACTGGGTATTTTACGTTGCGGGGGGTGCGGTTTTGCTCCTGCTTGTGTGTATACTCGTCCCGCGTTTATTGCCCACAAAGCTCCCCAAGGACGAAGACAATGAATTTTGACGACCACCCAATAGCCGCAATCTCCACGCCAAACGGCGCGGGGGGGATTGGAATTGTGCGGATTTCCGGACACAACGCACTTGTTATTGCTGCTCGGGTATTTCGCCCCAAAAACCCTGTAGACATCACAAAATCCGCAGGTTACAGGGTATATTACGGACACGCCGTCAAGGAGGACGGTGAGATTTTGGATGAGTGCTTATGCACTGTTTTCCGCGCCCCAAAGAGCTACACAGGTGAGGACTGTGCGGAAATTTCATGTCACGGCGGGCTTTACATCACACAGCAAGTCCTGCGCCAGTGCATAAACGCGGGGGCGAGAGCCGCTCAGGCAGGGGAGTTCACCCTGCGGGCGTACCTCAACGGTCGTGTGGGATTGGAACAGGCAGAGGCGGTGGCGGCGATGATTTCCGCCCAAGGCGAAAGCTCACTGAAAGCGGCACAGAACGCTCTTGACGGCGCCTTGGGGGCTAAAGTCACCGCCATGGCGGATACTCTGGCACATATGGCGGCACAGGTTGCCGCGTGGGTCGATTACCCCGACGAGGACATTGATACCCCCGAAAGCGAGGACATTCTGGCGCGTCTGTCTCCCATAGGAGCACAACTCCTTGCCCTTATTGACGGATACGAAAACGGGCGCTTAATGCGGGAGGGCGCGGACACAGTGATTTGCGGCAAGCCGAATGTGGGCAAATCCACGCTGATGAACCTGCTGTGCGGCGACGAGCGGGCGATTGTCACGGAACTTGCGGGGACAACCCGCGACATCCTTGAGGAAACGGTTCGCCTCGGCGAGGTGATTTTGCGGCTTGCGGACACGGCGGGACTGCGTGAGAGCGACAGCGTTGTGGAGCAAATCGGCGTACAGCGGGCGAGGGAGCGTATTAAAAAGGCGGATTTATGCTTGCTGATTGTTGACGGCTCACAGCCCCTTGAGAAGGAGGACAAAAGGCTCCTTGAGGACTGTAAAGACCGCAGAGCGATAGTGATTGTAAACAAGGAGGATTTGCCTCAACAGCTTGATATTAATGAACTCGAGGGCTATTCATTGCCTGTTGTGAAGCTGTGCGCAAAAACTTCCAATGCACAAAACAGCGGATTAGAAAGGCTGAAAAGCACTGTCCTTGATGTACTGGGCAACGCAAATTTCGACCCCAACGCGCCCACACTGATCAGTGAACGGCAACTCGCCTGTTGCCAAAAAGCCCTTGACAGCATCAACGGCGCTATTTTTGACCTGAAGCTCGGTATCACCCTTGACGCGGCGCAAATTTCTCTTGAGGATGCCCTGAGTGACCTCCTTGAAATCCGCGGAATTGACGCCCGGGATGCGGTGGTTGACGCGGTTTTTTCAGGGTTTTGTGTAGGAAAGTAGGAAAGATAAGTGTAAGGTTATCCCTACCCTATTTCTTTAGGCGAAACTCCGACCCATGTCCATGTCCGTCGTCCCACTCAACGGGCAGAGTGAGAATTGGACCTGACAGGGTGGTTTTGTAGTCCTGTCCATTGGTGGTGAATGTTATGTGAATCACCTCATCCCCCTGCTCCTGTGTATAGGTGCCGCTCTTGCCGCCCGCGTGGAGCGCCGCAGAAAATGTGCCGTTCTCCTGGAGGACAATGCGGTCGGTGCCGTTGTCATAAACACGTTCGCCCTCACGCGCTTTGGAGCTTTGGATAGCGATGAAAGCAATCGTGCCGATAACCGCAAGGATTGCTAGCAAAATTGCCCCGTTTTTGAGCATTTTCTGTTGCTTTTTCTTTTTTTGCGCCGCCTCGCGTATCGCCTTTTTTTGTGTGTAGGCAGGTTTGTTTTCCATGCTAATTTCTCCCCTCAGAACTCAGGTTATAGTCGATTAACTTGAAAATGGGCTGAGGATTTGCGAGAATATTTTTCGTCTGGCAAGGAAAAAAGCGCAGGAATACTTTCGTATTACGAGTATTTTTGACGAAGTCAGATGGAAAATAGACCCCAACGACCAGTTGATTTTCAAGTTAGGAGACTGTAAATCAGCTCGTCTAAAGTATCCACATAGGCAAGGGCGTTGTAAACCATATCCTCATCCAACTTGAAGGGCATATTGTGGATGCAGCTGCCTTCACCTAAAACCGCTGAGGAAACACTGCGCAGCTTCTCTTCCGTCACCTCTGTAATGCCGATTTCCTTTAAGCTTGTGGGAAGTCCAACGGTTTTGTAATAGTCCATAGCTTCTTTTAGCTCATCGTAAGGAGCGTTTTCTAAAATCAACTGAACAAGGGTACCTATGGCGACTTTTTCGCCGTGCATCATATCATTTGTTTCGGGCAACAGGGTAAAGCCCGCGGCTATGGCGTGTGCCACAGCAAGTCCAACACTTTCAAACCCGATCCCGCTGAGTAATATGTTCGCCTCGATAATATTTTCAAGGGACGGGGTAACAAGATTCGAACGGCACGCAAGCAGCGCTCTTTTGCTGTCTTGAATCAGGATTTTATGACAGGTTTCCGCTAGCACGAATGCTGTGTTCGTTGCAAGTGCGCCGCTGTAGTTGGAGGCTCCCGAACGCATACACGCGCGCGCTTCATAGTAAGTCGCAAAAGCATCGCCCATGCCGGCGACAAGAAAACGCTCCGGTGCCCGCGCTATTACGCCGGAATCAACCAGTACAAGATCGGGATTGTCTGAAAAAACAATCGTATCAGCATAAGAGTGATCATCATGATAGAGAACCGCCATCTTACTGCATGGCGCGTCTGTGGAGGCGATTGTAGGAACGATAATCACAGGCAGTTTGTTTTCATGTGCAACAAGCTTG
>WRKY01000079.1 GCA_009777895.1 Oscillospiraceae bacterium | reverse complement strand
CCAAAATCTTGAGAAGCTCAGCAACGAGGAGGTCAACGTCCGCATTATTCACGCGGGAGTTGGAGCGATTAACGACAACGACGTGATGCTTGCCAACACCTCCAACGCTATAATCATCGGTTTCCGTGTACGTCCGGATCCCACGGCGCAGACAAACGCCGAGCGTCAGGGCGTGGATATGCGTATGTATTCCGTCATTTATCAGTGCATCGAGGAGGTGGAGTCCGCCCTTAAGGGTATGCTCGCGCCGAAATACCGCGATGCGGAGTTGGGACGCATTGAGGTGCGCGAGCTTGTTTATATCGCAAAAATCGGCAATGTGGCGGGTTGTCACGTGGTTAGCGGCAAGGTACAGCGCGGGGCGAAAATCCGCGTGGTTCGTGACGGCGTTGTGGTCGCCGAAGACGAGCTTGGCAGTCTGCGCCGCTTCAAGGACGATGTAAAAGAGGTCGCTTCGGGCTATGACTGCGGTATCGTCCTCGCCAAGTTCCGCGACATCAAGGTTGGGGACATATTCGAGGCGTTTATTGTTGAGGAGTATCGGGATTGAGGTTAGTTGAAAACGGAAATATTCTTTGCGGATTATGCTGTTCAGAATGAATAAAATATGACAACTGTTGAGCTTTGAGGCTTCAGCTTTGCGCTGTCCTCAACCCTATACTCTCACTCCTAATTACTCAATTGTAGTCGCCTAACTTAAAAATCAACCCGTCTTTGCGGAGCATTTTCCATCTGACTTCGTCAAAAATGCTCGCAATACGAAAGTATTACTGCACTTTTTTCCTTGCCAGACGAAAAATATTCTTGCAAATCCTGAGCCGATTTTCAAGTTAATCGACTATACTCAGTTACTGCGCACAAAACAATTCCCCGGTAAGTTTAAATCCGAACGCAAATAAAAAAACTGCCGCGGGTGGGGTACGCTGTCGAGGACTTGGCGGTTTTCGTCGTAGATTTCGCAGTGTTCGATAAGGTGATTTTCCCCAGGGGTGAGGATTTCCAAACAGTCGCCCCAGTGGAATTTGTTGCGCTGCTCACACTTGATGAATTCTCCGTCGCTATCAAGAACCGCCGCCAAAAGCCGCGCTGTGCGGACATAGCCCGCGCTGTGGGGGATCTCCAAATCTCCTGCGCCGAACATGAAGCCCTCGCTGTACTCCCTGTGGCTGATTTTTTCATGCTCCCCGGTGTTTTCCTTGCCGTCCAAGGCGCGGCGATATGCTTTCGTTGTTGCCGCAACATAGTACTCACTTTTCATCCGCCCCTCAATTTTTAGGCTGTGTATCCCCGCTTTTTCAAGCTCCTCAAGGCGATTTATCAAACACAAATCCTTGGAGTTAAAGAGATACACGCCGCTTTCGTCTTGGGCAATTGGGAAGTATTCCCCGTCGCGCTTTTCTTCAACAAGGGCATAATTCCAACGGCAGGGTTGGGCACAGTCGCCTCTATTTGCATCACGTCCGGTCATGTATGAGGACAAAAAGCATCGCCCCGAATACGCCATGCACATCGCTCCGTGGACAAAAACCTCGATTTCACAACAGGTATTTGCGGCAATTTCAGATACGTCGCTGATGTGTAGCTCCCGCGCCAAAATCAGGCGCGATGCTCCTAATTTTTCCCATGTTTTCGCCGCTTCCGCGTTGAGGATGTTACTCTGTGTGCTGATGTGTATTGGGACGTTTGGGGCGTGTTTTTGTGCCAGTGCCATGACGCCCAAATCGCTTATTATCATTCCGTCGGGGGTTTTGGAATTCGCCCAACGGAAGAACTCACCAAGGGATGGCAGGTCGCTGTTGCGGGCGAAAATATTGGCGGTAAGATAGAGTTTTTTGCCCGAATTTTTGGCGATAGTCAACGCCTTCTCCAATTGCTCATAGCCAAAGCCTCTGTCGCCGCGGCGCAAAGAAAACGCGTCCAGCCCCATGTAGCAGGCGTCCGCGCCGTATTGATATGCTGTTTTCAGCTTGAGCAGGTTGCCTGCCGGGGCGAGTAATTCCATGGTAGTATTCTAACAGATTTTGGGGTGGGTGTCAAGATACGCTTTTGTTTTTGGGCTTGGTGTGTACTTTTTGCCGCAATGGAGACAGGTTTTATCTTCGCTTATTATTTTTTTCACTCTTAATTATTGCACCTTACAGTATCCCACTTATTCCGGTTCAATTATTTGAATCGTATATTAATCTCATGTTTTTGACTATATTAATCCCACTAACCCAACCGCTCCCGCGCAAGTTTCGCCCGCAGGACATCACGCTCTTCCGCGGTAAGTTCTGCGTTGTTGGCGGCGGTCAATGTGGCGGGCAAAAGGGTGATGAGCAGCTCATTTAGTGTGTCCATGGGAATATTTAACATACCCTGCGCCGCGCCGATACGCAAAAGCGACAACTGCTGCAGGCACTCTTGACTTGTGATGAGCCTTGCGCTCTGGAATATACCCAAGGCGCGGTAAATGGTGTCCTGAGTCTTCAAGTCCCCGCACATTTTCTGTTGTCCCGCACGCTCCTGATTGATAATCTGCTTGGTGATAGCCTCCAGATTTTCAATCGCCGCTTCGGGAGTAATCCCCAAAGTAATTTGATTTGAGAGCTGATAGAAATTTCCGGCTGGGGTCGTCCCCTCACCGAAAGCGCCGCGAATGGTCAGCCCCAGCTTTGCCACAGTTTGGGCAAGGCGCTGAATTTGGCGCATCCTCGTCAAGGCGGGCAGATGGAGCATAACCGACGCGCGAAGGGCCGTCCCCAAGTTTGTGGGGCATTGGGTTAAGTAGCCGATGCGCTCATCGTAGGCAAATGTTAATTTTTCCCGCAAAATTTTCTCAATCTCAAACGCCGCTTTTAGGGCGTCACTCAACGCCAAGCCTGCCCGCAAAACCTGCAAGCGAATATGATCCTCTTCACAGAGCATAATGCTCACACTTTCGTCCTTTGAAAGCAGGAGGGAACGCCCCTGCGGGTTGTTGGCAAAGGCGGGACTGATTAGGTGTTTTTCCGCCAGGGAATGCGCCATAGGCGGGGATAGCTCTTCCATGCGTACAAAGCGGAAACTATCCCCCTGATTGAGGGTTGCCGCCACAATCTCACTCACTTTGCTGTAACCCGCGCTGTCAAGGCGCATGGGGAAAGGGAACTCTTCAAGGTTCCGGGCAAGCCGTATGCGGGTACTCAGGACAATATCCCCCTGGTCGCCGCTTTGGAGATACCAAGCCTTCATTTTCCCTCACCTCCTCCCTCAAGAGCCTTGATTTCGTCGCGCAATTGGGCGGCAAGCTCGAAGTTTTGTACCTGAATTGCCTCTTGCAGTTGAGCTTTTTTCTTGGTTATCCTGTCTTGAGGAGTTTCCGCAGGCGGTTTTGACGCGTGGATACTGCGCCCGTGTATGCGTTGGATTGTGCTTTCTAACTGGTCATAAAATGTGCGGTAGCAGTCAGCGCAGCCGACCTTGCCCAAGTGGGCAATCTCGCCAAAGGACATAGCGCATTTTGGACAGCGGCGGCTCTCTTTCGCCGCAGCAGCGGGTTGATTGAACGCGCCGAACAAGCCCTGAAACACGTCGGGCAAAGACAAGCTGAACCCCCCTTCATGTTCTTTGGCGCAGGCGGAACAAAGAAATTGCTCGCTTTTGTTGCCGTTGATGTTGCGCTTTAGATGTGTGGTAGCTTCATTGATTCCGCATATTTGGCAAAGCATGGTGTCCTCCTTTTAGAAAATATCACTCTATGGAAATGGCTTGAGCCCAAGCTTTAGAACCTGTATTCAGTAGGTTAGGGGCTGTCTGAAAAAAATAACTTGTCTATTTTGGCTAAAACGGGCTGCAACATCGTTGAAACTCCTCGGAATACGAAAGTATTCCTGCGGTTTTCTCCTCCTTTCGCTGCGTTTTACCTCAAAATATACGGCGTTTTTAATTTTCAGACAAGCCCTAGACAGACAATTTTTGAGCGATTTTTGTCAAACGAGGCAAAAAACGCAAAACTCAGGAAAGATTTGTTCATTTCGAGTATTTTTAACGAAGTTTGGCGGATAAACTACCAAAAAGAGACCGTTTCAAGCTACTGAATAAAGGTTCTAAAAAACAAAATCAGTAAACCGTACATCACTCGATCCGGTGCCAGTGGCTCGATCCACAGTAAACGTCATCCCCACCGCCTTGGAAACGATGTTGAGCATCTCCACATTAAAAGAAAACTGATGGCGGATATTCACAGCCTGTCCAGTGAATTTATTGTAGGTACAAGTTATTGTGGAGGGATTGGAGTTGATGGTGATGCTCTCCACGGTGGGCTTGACGTTGACAAAGGCAATAACCATCCCTGCCTCCAACGTCGCCTTGCCCTCGGCGGCAGTACGGAAATCAGCTGTGTAGCGTCCAAGAGGGTTGGAGGTGTTACGCTCGGGATTGCGCGAACCCTTGACGCGTATGGTCAGTACATAGTTGTCGCCGCTCTCACTCACAGAGGCGGACTCAATATCCTGCTCACGCAGACTTGCGGTCACAAGATAGGGCGATGCCTGTCCCCGTACGGCGGTATCAACACGCGTACCCACGCCCAGGAACTCATCAACCTTTTCCAACATGGGTTTTTCCGCCATAGAACGCACCATAGAGGGCAGTTGGTCAAGCCCGGTGATATTGCCCTTTTCCGTGATGTTATTCTTCTTAAAGCCCGCCCGTCTGCTGTTCACAAGGGCAGTCACGTCGTTATATGCTTTGACAATCTGGGCGTTACCAACAGGACGCGCCATGGCGTTTTGCTGTTGTGAAACTGTTGGTGCGTCGGTACTGGAGGTGCTTGGGGTTACACTCGGTGCGGTTGGGGTTGTGTCCGCCAGTGTAGGAGCAGTATCGCTGACGGTAGGTGTTGTGGTATCCTCACCGACGGGCGCGGTGGGGGTTGTAGCGGAATTATCAGGAATTTCTGTACCCGGTATCGTCGGTGCCCCGGTACTTGTTGTGATTAGGGATTGAGGCAGTGGTTCGTTGACAGTGGGTATAGGCTCACGGCACGCGGACATAAAGACTACCAAGAGTACCAATAGTCCCAAGGCGCAAGTTCTAGAAAATAATTTCACGTTCAATCCTCCAAAGTTGGCGTTAAAATTGACAGAATGCGTCAGGTGCGCAGACTCTGCACTATAGTATCTCATAAAATGGCTGTGATGTCAAGGATATTTCTTTAACTTCCCATAAACTTTATTCTTTGCCCAAATAATCTTTCATTGTTGAATTTTTTGTGTACACCAAAATTTGGTTACACAAAGTCATTTCTTACTTTTAATCCCAACCAATCAGGCAACTCAAGCCCTAAGTCCGCCAGTTTGTCGCCTTGGGCGAAAACTTCAGCGCAAGTGCCTAAAATGGCACGTTTTCCGTGGTCAAGTACCAAAACGCGGTCGCATAAAGAGGCAATTTCTTCCATGGCGTGGCTGACTATAATCACCGTGCCGCCTGTTTCCCGGCGATATTGTCGGATTGTTTCACGCAGATGGAGCTTACCTCTGGGATCAAGCCCCGCAGCGGGCTCGTCTAGCACCAAAATGCGCGGCTTCATGGCGATTACCCCTGCCAGTGCGGCGCGTCGTTTCTCTCCTCCTGAAAGGTCGAAGGGTGATTTTTCCAAAAGTTTCAGATCCAACCCCACTAGCTTTGCGGCATTTTCCACTAGCTTTTCCGTTTCCTTTATCCCCTGGTTGTGCGGTCCAAAAGCGATATCCTGCCGCACAGTTTCAGCAAAAAGCTGATTTTCCGGGTATTGAAAACACAATCCCACAGCAAAACGCGACGACCAACGGCTCTTTTTGCTGTCGTTGATATCCTGCCCGTCCAACAAAATTCGCCCCTGCGTCGGCTCAAGGAGGGCGTTAAAATGCTGTATCAGCGTGGATTTTCCGCTCCCTGTATGTCCGATAATCCCAAGACACTCCCCTTGACGGACATCCAAATCAATCCCCCTGATGGCGTGAACTCCCTCCGCGCTGTTTTGGGTATAGGTGTGGGTAAGATTTTCCGCTGTGAGTGTAATCTCGTCACTGGAGATAAAATTTCCGCTCTTCTGGACGAATCTATCAACAATATTGTCGATTTTTTCAGCGAATTCGCGGTGGTTTTCAACAGCTATGTGAATTTCTTCCGGCGTAATACAAAATGGAAAACCAAGAGGGGCAAGCTCAAGAGAAATTTCGGCGCAGATTGGCAACGAAAGTCCCGCCCTCTCAATCTTCTCACGCCGTGCAAAAACCTCCCTAGGTGTGCCGTCCAGAGTGATCCTCCCTCCTTCCATAACGACGACCCGATCCGCCAACGCCGCCTCATTCATGTAGTGGGTAATCATGATGATCGCGATGCCGTGCTGACGGCGCAGCTCAGCGAGAGTGCGCAGTACTTCGCGGCGCCCTTGGGGGTCAAGCATGGCGGTGGGTTCGTCCAAAATCAGCAAACGCGGGCGCATGGCGAGCATCCCCGCAATGGCAAGACGCTGTTTTTGCCCGCCGGAAAGCTTGTGGGGTTCGCGCTTGCGGTATTCATAAAGCCCCACGGCTTTCAGCGCCTCGTCAACCCGCTGACGGATTTCCGCAGGAGGAATTCCAAGGTTTTCAGGACCAAAAGCGCAATCCTCCTCAACGATTGTGGACACAATTTGGTTGTCGGGATTTTGAAAAACAAGTCCCGCCTTGCGGCGAATATCGTTGATATGCGCATCATCGGCGGTATCCATACCCGCCACCTTAACGCTGCCTTTTGCAGGCAAAAAAATGCCGTTCATCAGCTTTGCCAACGTAGATTTCCCGCTGCCGTTGGACCCCAAAATCGCCACGAAATCCCCATCGTTGACACAAAGAGAAACCCTGTCCACTGCCGGGACGGGATTTTCCCCCTCAAAAGCGGGGTAGGTGTAAGTGGCATTTTTGATTTCTAGCAGCATCGTTTTCCCTGTTTTTACCTGTATTGTTGGAGATCTGACCACTGATTATATCATTTTTTGAGTTTGTTTGCAAATTTTCAAATTTACGGGGTGTGGACAAAAATGGAGTTTATAGGAAATCAAAAATGGAGCAAGGCAAATCTTTATAATGATGCAAATGCTGTTTTTCGTTACCGGGACGATGCTGAGTGGGTCTGCGGTACTTCATCTTGTACTAGCCAAATTTGTTGTAAGCCTCGACGAAAATGTCCAGTACAGCCTCTAAAGTTTCAA
>WRKY01000078.1 GCA_009777895.1 Oscillospiraceae bacterium | reverse complement strand
CCCCTAAATAATGGCGCGTGGCTAGTGAAAAACAGTTGGGGAAGCGCTTGGGGCGACGGCGGTTATTTTTGGATTTCCTATGAGGACACTAGCTTTCCCATCGAAACCTTTGCCGTTAACGGGACTGTACCATATGATTCCAAAACCACTGTTTACGAGCATGAGTACACAATCGCAAGCGGATCCGGCTATTGGCTGACAGACACAAATTACTACTCACGCATATATCAACTCACTAACGACAATCAGATCTTACAGCAAGTTCGCCTGTTTATCACAGAAGCGAACTTGAATGTTGAGGTGGATGTTATTCCAAATTTCACCAGTTTAAGAGGCTATATCGCCAACGACTTCACAGCGCGGGGCAGTATCATTTCCGAATACCCTGGTTACTACACCATCGACTTGAATCAGCCTATAGCATTGGGAAATTCCGGTACGAAATTCGCCGTAGTGGTAAAAGTGACGGGGGAGGAGTCCCGAATTGGCTACTCCGCAGCTCCACCGAATGGAGGAACTGCATATCGCTGGTCTCCAAACAGCGACGTTTGGGAGGAGATGAACACCAACTACATCATCAAAGCGGTAACCATTACCCATGAGCACAGCTTTGGCGGATGGACGCTTTTTAGTGCCGCCACCTGCGTCGAGGACGGGCAGGAAAAACGGAACTGCTCGGTATGCGGCTTGGATGAAACTCGCGTATCCTCTGCCAATAAAAAGCTCGATCACAGCTTTGGCAATTGGGCAACGTCAGTGGTGGCGACTTGTACAGCAACTGGCACAGAAACACGTACTTGCTCGTGGGATTCATCCCATAAAGAAACCCGCACAATAGCTGCGATCGGACACAATTTCGGCAATTGGGCAGTCACCTCAAAAGCCACGGAAAGAGCGGCAGGTGCGCAAACCCGGATCTGTGCGAACAACTCCGCCCACAAGGAAACTCGCCCCATAGCCAAGCTCGCCTACACCGTGAAAAACCGCGTCAAATGCCAGTACAAGGTGACCGTTCGCGCAAATATCTCCGTCCCATGCGCCTTAAGTGCTAGCGCCGACATCGACAACTCCGGCATCGCGTTTTTGCCCTCGAATACAGCTCGCGGGTATACGTGTTCGGAAAAACTCACCATGTCCGACGGGTCAACACGCTACCGCACAGGCGATTATTACTTTGAGTACGACGGAAAAACTATGAGCGTGGAAGTGCTTCACAGCTTCGGCGGTTGGAAAACAACCACCAACGCCACCTGCAAGACAGCAGGGAAGCAGAACCGTACGTGTCCCTGCGGACACAAGGAAACCCGCAGCGTAAAGAAAAAAGCCCACAGTCTAAAAACTACCACCACAACCAAAGCCACCGCAAAAAAAGCGGGCAAATCCACCACCAGTTGCACAGCGTGCAAAACTGTCACAAAGACTGTAGCAATTCCCAAAATCAAGTCCGTGAAGCTCGCCAAGACAAAATACACCTACAAAGGAGAATCAATAAAACCCAAGGTCACAGTGACAAACAGCAATGGCAAAGCGCTGAAAAAAGGGACTGATTACACAGTAACATATTCAAAAGGCTGTAAAAATGTGGGAGAATATACCGCTACAATCAATTTCAAGGGCAAGTACACCGGCAAATCCCAAAAGACCTTTACCATTCTGCCAAAGGGCACAAAAATCAGCAGTATCGGCACGAAAAACGGCTACACCCTGAACGTGAAAAAACAGTCAAAGCAGACCACGGGCTATGAGATTCAGTACAGTACAGACGGGAATTTCAAGAAAAACAACAAGCGCGTAACTGTCACAAAAAACACCAAAAACGTTGCAAAACTCAAAGCAAATACGTATTATTATATACGCGTGCGAACATATAAAACTGTCAAGGCGGACGGCAAGAGTAAGAAAATTTATTCGCCGTGGAGTTCAAATGGCTGGACAAAAGGCGGAAATGTGTGGCGGATCAGGAGTGATGTAGGGACCCGAATGCATATTGTCATTAGGTGAAGCGATGTAGAAAAGAGAGTTGAAAGCGGCTCCAACCACCTCATGAAAAAGGAGTTATTTGCTATTCCAAATCTTGCAAATGCACAAAATTAAGTTTTCTTTGCTCATTTGAAATTTAATATCAACCATTTTGGTGATATTCTATGTCGGGATACCACCGCCTCGCCAAATCCAAAAGCACCGCCGCTTCTTAGTCTATAATCACGTTGTCCATATTCCAGTCAAGGACGGGATGCCGACCGTGCCGAATCCTGCCTTCCATCACAAACTGGTAAAAATCCTTTGACGCAGGCGACATCGAAATGAAGCCCTGAGCGAAAAGAAATACCGTGAAGTCGTTTTCCGCACCGAGTTCTTCAAGGTCACAGCGGATTTTTTCAGCACCGTAATTTTGCAAGGTATTTTTGGGTTTTTATAACACTTTTGTTGTTGTTTTTTGCCAATGGCTGTGCTATAATGGACACCTAACGCGGTCTTGTTGAGAAACCATCTTTCATTATCTTATCGAATCTTTTCCCGTCATATGCCATAAGAAAAACAAAATCTAGTTTTTCAACATCGCCAAGATTAAAATTAGGAAGTGACTAAAATGAAAAACGCAAACAAGTTTATTATTTTCATCCTTACGCTAGCTATGCTTGCCTCGCTAGTCACCGCTTGCAGTCCCCGAAAGGACGAGCCTGAAGCGACTGGCACAACACAGTACAACCTCACTCCCGTCACAACCCCCGTAAACTTAAGCCTTGAAGAGCTTAAGGAGTTTCTCAGCACAAATTTCGCAGATATGCGCATAGACGGCTCAACAAGTCTGATCCCCCTCCACCAAGCCTTGGGGGCATCGTTTGTGGGTATCAACGAGGAAGAGGGCTATGAAGAATACTACGTGAACCACAGCAAAACTGTGGATGCTTTTAACCTCCTGTTGGATGGGGAGCGGGATATTCTTTTGTGCGTGGATTACAGCGACGAACTCCTGGCGACGGCACAGGAACGGGGCGTAAAGCTAGAGCGTTTGCCCATTACCCGTGAGGCGTTTGTGTTCCTGATTAACAGCGAGAATTCGGTAACAGATCTAAGTCAAGCTCAATTGCGGGACATCTACAGCGGAAAAAGCACCAACTGGGCGCAGCTTGGCGGCAGTGACGCGCCAATCAAGGCGTTTCAGCGCAACAGCGACAGCGGCTCACAAATGCGCATGGTAAAGTTCATGGGCGCCGCGCCGCTCATCGAAAAGGACGTGGAGTACATCCAGTCCATGGGACCGGTTATCGAGCGTATCAGTGAGTTTGACAGCGGCAGATATTCCATCGCCTACAATATGTACACATTCACCGAGAAGCAGTACATGAACGAAAAAGTCGCTCTGTTGGCGGTGGACGGCGTCGCCCCCACGGATCAGACAATTTTTGACGAGAGCTATCCTCTAGTCATCTATAATTACGTTTACTATGACGCAAATAAGCCCGCTAACCGTGAGTTCGCCCACAATCTCCACGCCTATTTGATGAGCGATGAGGGACAAAAGCTCATTGCCGATACGGGCTATGTGAACCTGAATAAGTTCTTGGATAGGAAAATCAAAGACAACTGGTATCCTTGGGATTACAACTATGATGACGCGCCTTTTTACAACTCAGAAACCGGCAAATACATCAGTTACAAATATGTTGATCAAGCAAATGGCTTTGAGAACGTTGTAGCTCCGGTTGAACACGACACTTTTGCGGATTACTTCATTGCGTTAAACAAGGAATATCATACGGGATTTTTCAAATTTTTCAAGGACAAAAAGCTTAAAACAGATACTAAAAACCTGCGTGAATACTTAAATTGGCTGCACGACCTGGGCATTGCCCCAAAGCTTAGATGGGGGATAACGTTCTATAAGGATTCGGAATATGGCTATGTAGTTTCCATGAACATTCAGCGTGAATATATGGGAGATTACGATCTCACCCTGTTTAGTTTCCGCTACAACGGCAAACATTACCAAAACCTGAAGTACATTGTTGACAATGACAGCTTTGTGCTCACCGCTATGGATAGTGAGACGTACAATTACTACACCTCTGATTATAATTTGTCTGCTGAGTATTCAGCGAAATTCCAGAAGTATCCCATAGTACCTGACGAACGGGTTGAACTCACTCGGGAGGAGCTGAAAAACGTTGAGATGCAGGTACTGGATGATGAATTTTTAGATGAGAATGAGGAGTTGATCTTCTTTAAGGCTTTTGAGGAGTGAATTCCTCCAAAAATTTGAAAAATCTCCTAACCTATGCTATAATATACCCGCGAGCACACAACCTAGAGGGCGAAAAGTGCGCAGATTACCTCACACACGGTGCGAAACATGATTAAAAAACCTGTCACAATCAGCAACTGGCACTTGCCCAACCGCGCGGTTCTCCAACCAATGGAGGGCTGCGACGGCGAACTTTCAGGGGCGGTCGGGGCACTGACGCGGCGGCATTATCTGCGATTAGCCGGCTCCGGCGCAGGGATAATTTGGTTCGAGGCGGTGTCCGTTTGCCCTGAGGGGCGGGCTAATCCGCGTCAACTATATCTGTGTGACGAAACGGCGCACAGCTACAAAGCCCTGCTAGAGGAAGTGCGGGAAGCCGCTTTGAAAAAGACAGGTATCACGCCAAAAATCATCGTCCAACTCACACATTCAGGTCGCTTTGCCAAGCCTGTAGCCGATAAAATTTTGCCCATCGGCGGCGGTTTAGCCCCCCTGATTGAAAGTACCCCCGCCCCTCTGGTCGCCTATCGCAACCCCCACTGGGAAGTAGGGCGAGAGGGACAAGATTACCAAATTGTCACAGATGACTATTGCCGTAAGGTTGCGCAATACTATGAAAAAGCGGCGAAATTAGCGCAGGCGGTGGGCTTTGACGGCATTGATGTGAAGTGTTGCCACGGTTATTTGATGTGCGAATTTCTTTCGGCATTTGAGCGTTCAGGGGACTACGGCGGTAGCTTCGAGAACCGCACTCGCCTGTTTTTTGATTGCGTTGACGCTGTGAAATCAAGCACAACTGCTAGCGTTCTCATCACCACGCGTCTGAACGCCTGTGACGGCTTTCCCTATCCACACGGCTACGGCGTGGACGAAAACGACGCTATTGACCTGAGCGAATGCAAAAAAATCTTGCACATCCTGAGCGGTAAATTCGCCTTGCCGATGGCGAATATCTCACTGGGCAACCCATACCTCATCCCCCACGTGAACCGCCCCGCGCGGGGTTTGACGGAAGAACCTGAAGTGGGAATGGAAAGAATTTATAAAATCACCAAAGAGTTACAGGAAGCTTTTCCCGATTTCCCACTAGTATATTCAGGCTTGAGCTACCCCGGCAAGGACTGTGTGGATTACGCTGACGCCATGCTAAAGGACGGCGCAGCAACCCTTGCGGGCTTCGGGCGCATGAGCCTCGCCTACCCCCAATTTTTCATGGACTACTTGGAAAAAGGCAGTCTGGACGGAAAAAAATCTTGCCTAGCCTGCGGAAAATGCACCCTCCTCATGCGGGGCGGGAGCGTCAGCGGCTGTCCCGTTCGCGACGAGGAATACAAAGCATATTTGGACGTGGTGATGAAATGAAAAAAGCTTTAATTACAGGTATTACAGGGCAGGACGGCTCATATTTGGCGGAACTGCTGCTGAAAAAAGGCTATGAGGTTCATGGTCTGTTGCGCCGCGCGTCGATGGAAAATACGGGGAGAATTTGCCATATTTTAGGCAGTTTGACTCTCCACTACGGCGATGTTACCGACTCATTGAGCGTGATGCAAATTCTCAAAAGTGTTTCCCCGCAGGAAATATATCACCTTGCGGCGCAAAGTCACGTCCACACCTCCTTTGCCGTCCCTGAATACACCGCCCAAGTGGATGCTCTGGGAACCTTGCGAATCCTTGAGTGTTTGCGCCTTTTGGGACTGGACTGCAGATTCTATCAAGCCTCCACGTCGGAGCTTTTCGGCGCGGTTTTGGAATCACCCCAAAACGAAAACACCCCATTTAATCCCCAGTCTCCTTACGCAATCGCCAAGCAATACGCCTACTGGACCACCCGTTGCTACCGGGAGGCGTACGGGATTTTCGCCGTCAACGGCATACTCTTCAACCACGAATCCCCACGGCGCGGCGAGGAGTTTGTCACACGAAAAATCACCATGGCGGCGGCAAAAATCGCCGTGGGCAAACAGGACAAGCTATATTTGGGCAACCTTGACGCCAAGCGTGACTGGGGTTTTGCCCCCGATTACGTGGAGTGTATGTGGCGGATGTTGCAGCACGACACTCCCGAGGATTTCGTCGTCGCCACCGGCGAGCAGTACAGCGTACGCGAGTTTTGCTCCTTGGCGTTTAAGCACGCGGGAGTGCCTCTCACTTGGCGCGGCGCAGAGGAACAAAGCGAGGGAGTGGATCAAAACGGGCGTGTTTTAGTTGCCGTCGATCCCGCTTTTTACCGCCCTCTTGAGGTCAACACTCTGTTGGGCGATGCATCAAAAGCGCGGTCTTTACTGGGTTGGAAGCCCACTGTTAGCTTTGAAGAGTTGGTGAGGAAGATGGTTGAGTGGGATGTTATGAACGGTTGAGTTGTTCACAAGGTCAAATTGCTGCGACAAATTCGATACCCACAACGTCGAGAGTATCAACGCCAATTTACGATGTTTTATCACTGGCCTGCGGCATCGAAGTCGCTGTTTCTTTCGTTCGCTTGAAGCCTTGGAGGCGGTTTTGGAGATTTTCGTCGAGGCTTACAATGAATTCGGCGCTTACAAGATGAAGTGCCGCCGACCAACTCAACATCGTCCGAGTAACGCAAACAAACACTTTCATCCAAAACACATTTTTTGCAAAGACTGTTTCCAATAAAACTTAGCTTTTTTGAGTGCCATTTTTGAATTGTCAAAAAAACGTTGAAAAAACTCTTGACATTTTCAAAAATATGTGGTATAATCCTTTACGTCACTTAAAAAGTGACGTTTTAGGTTGTTGTGGCCCGTTGGTCAAGCGGTTAAGACTCCGGCCTCTCACGCCGGCAACACGGGTTCGATTCCCGTACGGGTCACCAGCTTGACGGCTGAATGGTAGAAGGTGTTCGACTGTGGAGATAAGTCTGTGTAGGTCTAACAGCTGACGCATGGTGCGGTGTAAGCGATATAAAATGCAGAATACATCACACAGATACCTGGCATACAATCAAACGTGTAAAGCAATCCTCAATAGCTCAGTTGGTAGAGCATGCGGCTGTTAACCGCAGGGTCGTTGGTTCGAGTCCAAC